>DATLRJ010000141.1:0-21674 GCA_035534715.1 Acidimicrobiales bacterium
CGCGTGCAGCGCCGTCGCGATGCGAACGGCGCAGTACCTGGAGTGCTGGCAGATGGCCCGGTTGTCGACGCTCGTCACCTGCTGAGCGGCGTAGGCGTCGCGGCAGTCTGGGATGCGCCCCTTGGTCCTTCGCGGAGCTGAAGCCGGCACGAGACACACTCAGGGGGTCCACGCTCGTGGCGACCTCGACGGGTCCTCGCTCATGACGCCCTCCGCCGCGCTCGGCGATTCCTACCACTCCGCTGTGCCGGACGAAGGCATTATATTACGAATGGCATTCCAAATGTAACTATCACGTTCGCGGGGCGCAAGCGGGCCGGCTGTCCCGGCATCCCCGTTCGCGGGGCGCATGCGGGCCGGCTGGCCCGGCATCCCCGTTCGCGGGGCGCAAGCGGGCCGGCTGGCCCGGCATCCCCGTCGGCGAGTGCGGTTGCAGTGTCTCGCGGGAGGTAGATGCCGATGGGCACGGACCCGAGAGGAACGACCATCACCACGAACGGCGAGGACCCGAGCCCCCTCCCGACCAACCGGCGGCGTGGGCGACCTCGCGATCCATCCCTCGACATCGCGATCGTCGTGGCCGCCCAGCGTCATCTCGCCGAGCGCGGGTACAGCGCCATGAGCCTCGAGGCCGTCGCCGCCGACGCGGGGACGACCGTGCCCAGCCTGCGTCGACGATTCCCGTCGAAAGCCGACCTCGCGACTGCCGCGATCGCCGAGCTGCGCGTGAGCGTCGCGATCGCCGCGACCCCCTCGGCGCGAGCCGACGCCGTCGCGGTGCTGGTCACGCTCCGGTCGAGTCTCCTTCGGCCCCGCGCGATGGCGACCCTCGGCACCGTCCTGGCTGAGGAAGAGCGCCAGCCCGACCTGCTCCGCCTCTTCCACGACCGGCTTGTCGTGCCTCGGCGCGCAGCGCTCTCGGGGATCCTCGCGCGAGCCATCGTCGCCGGCGAGCTCGATCCGGCGACTGACGTGGAGGCCCTCGTGAACCTCCTCGTCGGCTCGCTGTACGAGACCTATGTCGCGACCGGCGACATCGCTCCAGAGTGGCCGGAGAGAGTCGTCGCCGTCGCCTGGCCGGAGTCGCCGAGCTGACGGCACGCCTGCACGAGACGAACCTCCAGGCCCCGCACGCTCCCTTGTGTTACTCGCGCTCATATGTAATCATGTAATCATGAATGAGAACCAGGCAGGGCGAAGAGGTCGACCGGGAGACTGGGCCCGTGACCTAGACCGCAAGGCACGATCCACCACAGCCGCGGATCGCGAGCTGATCCGGGCGTTCTTCGCCGGGACGATCGACAGCGAATGGTTCGTCGGCGAGCCCGAGATAGTCGTCGACGACTACGAGATCCAGGTGCTCGGTACACTCCCCCCTCCCCAGCTCGACGCGGACGCCGAGCACGTCGGTGTCGCCGAACGAGCGCGGGCCGAGCTCTTCCGTGAGGAGACCCGCGAGCGACGGGTGCAGATCGCTCAGCTCGCCGAGGCCCGCCACGCGCGCAAGGTGTCGTGGGGAGTCGTCGTCGGAGGGACGCGCGCTCTTTTCACCACAGCGAGCGTGCCGGTGATGACACGCCTTCAGCTTCGTCAGCGCCAGACTCTCGACACCCTTGTCGACGCGGGCGTCGCGCGCAGCAGGAGCGACGCACTCGCGTGGTGCGTCGAGCTCGTCACGCGCCACGAGTCGGAGTGGATAGAGGAGCTGCGTGCCGCGCTGGGCGCGGTCGAGGCTGCACGCGCTGCGGGGCCGAGCTCGGCTCGATAGCTGCGACGCGGCGCGGGGTGGCACGCGGCGGGAGGTGCCCGACCTAGTCGCCGCTGCGAGGGCCCTGGCAGTCGCTCTCGACGATCTCCAGGCGAAGCCCTCACAACCTGCGTCTGGCATCCGACATCTCCGCGCTCTCGGCGTTCGTCGTCGGCGAGGAAGGCGCACCCGCGTTTCGCTGGCGGAAGGCTCACCCGCGATTCGCGAGCGGTGCCAGTCGCACGGGCCCGCCTGGTCCCTCACCAGCTTCCGCGCACTGAAGCCCAGCGCGCCGCAGGCTGCCTCGCGATCGAAGACGACATCGCCGAGCGAACGCGGCGCAGCCGGCCGATGGGCCGATGCCCGACTGCGAACGGACTATGCGCGCGACTATGGTCCCGGGCCGTGCCGACCGACCCCTACTACCGCGGCGACCTCGCGCTCGTCCATCAGCGCGGCTTCGCGCACCATGCAGCGGCGGTCGCCCCGGGGATCCTCTCCCTGCTTGCTCCCGTCGGCGCGCGTGGCGGCTGCGTGCTCGAGCTCGGCTGTGGCACAGGGCTCCTCACGGCAGAGCTCGTCGCCGCAGGGCATCGCGTCGTCGCGACGGACCCCTCACCCGCGATGCTCGAGCTCGCGGGCGCGGCACTCGGCGATCGGGCCGAGCTTCGCAGGCTCAGCCTTCCCGACGACCCACTACCCGCAGCGGACGCGATTGTCGCCGTCGGTCACCCGCTCAACTACGTGGCCGACGCGCCCGAATTCGAGCGGGCGATAATCGCCGTGGCTCGCGCGCTTCGTCCCGGCGGCGTCGTCGCTATGGACGTCTGCGACTCGGCGTGGGGCGCCGCGCGGCTCGGCGCGCCGAACCTCGGGCGCAGCGGGCCCGACTGGGCGATCATCACCGAGTTCTCCGCGCCGTCTCCCGACCGGTTCGTGCGCGACATCACGACTTTCGTCGCGAACTGCGACGGCTCGTGGCGCCGTGATAGCGAGCACCATGAAAACGTGCTCGTCGACACTTCCCTTATCCCCGGCATGCTTGCCGCCGAAGGCGTAGAGGCGCGCATCCTCGCCTCGTTCGGCACCGAGCGGCTGCCAGAGGGACTCGTGGCGGTCGTCGGGCACCGCCCAGAGTGAACACGGGGGGACCGGCCGCAGCTTCCTCGTTCGACTGCACGCCCTAGAGGCGCCGGCGGCAGCAGTCGCCGCGAGGTGAGGAACGCGTGGGGAGAAACCCGGCGGCCAGTAACGAGCAGTGTCGGCGCATCGACTGGCGCGGCGTCGACCCGGATCGGCAGCAGTCCGAGACGCGCGGCGCCCAGGGCCTCGATCCCTCCGCCGGGTGCGGCCGCGCGCGCGCGGACCGGGACGAGCCTCGCGACCTCGGGCCGTGTTTCGTGATCTCGAGCGTTTGGCCACTCTCGATCTCGTCGAGCAACTGCGCGAGCCGAGCCTTCGCCTCGCATGCACCGACTGACTCCGTCCGACGACACAATGTCGACGGCTGGTCGTCACTCGTGAGGTCGAGCGCGCAGCCTCCGCTCGACCCGACCCGCTCCCCGGCACCTCCGGGAGGCCCGCTACCGTTCCCACGTGCACGGAGGTCCGAGGTTCCGTGGGTTGCGTGCCCTTCGCACGGGCGATCGCACGGCGCTGTGTCTCCTCGCCGGAGCGCCACTGCTCGTCTTCACGGTGCCCGCTCTCGCTGGCTACCCGCTCGCCACCGGCGACGCCGTCATCCAGAACTACCCGCTGCGCGCGCTCGCGGGCGAGCTGCTCCGCCACGGCCACCTCCCGCTGCTCGACCCGTTCGCCTGGTCGGGATCCGCGCTGCTCGGGGGGATCAACGCTGGCGCGGCGTTCCCCGCGATCGTGCTGTTCGCCGTGCTCCCGCCGCTCGCCGCATGGGTCGTGACCGACGTCCTCGCTTTCGCCGCGACGGCCGTCGGGCTCTACGTCCTCTGCCGCCTCGGGCGGCTCGCACCACTTCCGTCGGCACTCGGTGCCGCGTCCTTCGGGCTCGCGGGGTTCGTCTCGTCCCAGGCCGTGCACATCGATGTCGTCGAGGCGTGCGCGTCGCTCGCATGGCTGCTCGTGGGTCTGGAGCGCGTCGCCCACGCGTCGCGCCGCCGACGCCCCGCGTGGATCGCGCTAGCGGCGGCGTCGGCTGCGTGCCTCGGGCTCGCGGGCAGCCCCGAGATCGCCGTGTACGCGGCGATCGGCGCCGCGATCTACGCCGGCCACCTCGTACTTCACGCCACGGGCGAGCGTTGGCGTGTCGCGGGGGCGTGCGCGGTCGCAGCCGCGATCGGCGTGCTGATCGCGGGCGTCCAGCTCTTCACGGGAGCCGCGACCGTCTACACGAGCCAACGCGCCGCGGTCGGCACGGGCTTTCTCACGGCGGGCTCGCTCGACTGGGGTGAGCTCACGACGCTCGTCGCCCCCCACCTGCTCGGGGGTGGTCCTATCGGCCTACGGCTGTACGTCGGGAGCTACAACCTCGCGGAGACCGATGCCTACCCGGGGATTCTCGCGCTCGTCGCCGTCGCGTCGCTCGCGACGCGCTGGCGCGCCCCGGATGCCGTGCGCTGGCGAGTCTGGTACCTCGTCGGGGGCATCGGGCTCCTCATCGCCGTCGGGAGCGCGACACCCCTCCCCCACCTGCTCGCCCACCTCCCGGTCGTCGGGTCGAGCCGGCTCCCGAGCCGCGCCCTCGTGCTCGTCGCGCTCGCCGCGTCCATGCTCCTCGCCCACTACGCCGACGATCTCCTGTCGGCCCGGACGTCCCGCACCGCGCGCGGGACCGGCGGTGCGGCGCTAGCTGCGAGCGCTGTTGGGGAGGCCCCGCCTCACATGACCCAGCTCGCTCGAGCAGCGGGTCTGCTCGCTCCCGCCGGCGTTCTCGCTCTGCTCGCGGCTAGCGCCATCGGCGGCGCCCCTGTCGCTCGAGCGCTCGCGCGCGGGCCGGTGGGCCCGTGGTCTGTCGCGGCCGTCGCGCCGTGGCTCGCGCTTGCGGCCGCGCTCGCCCTCGCGGCCGGCGCGCTCGTGCTCCTCGCGGGGCGCATGTCCCCGCGGCGGCGCGCCCAGGCACTGCTCGCAATCGCACTAGTCGACCTCGTCGGCTTCACGGCGGACCAGAGCTCTCTCGCGCCCCTCTACGCGCGCGCGCTCGGTCCGTCGAGCACGCTGTCACGCGAGCTCGGCGCGCTCGTCGGCCCGGGACGCCGTTTCGCCGTGGTCGACCCGGCCCGCAGCGGCGGGATCGCGCTCGACGAGCTCGGCGCGCCAGATCTGAACGCTCTCTCGGGCGTCCCGTCCGCACAGGGCTACGGCTCGCTCGTATGGGGACCGTACGCGCGCGCGACGGGGACCCACGGTCAGGACGTCGCAGCGCCGGCCGCCGTCGGAGGCTCGACGTTCGACTCGCTCGGAGTCTCGGTCCTCCTCGTGACACGGTCCTCGTTTCTCGTGCCCGTCGGTCCGCGCGAGCGCGGCAGCCCCACGATCGCCCTCGGCCTCGCGCCGGGCGCGAGCACGACCCGGCTGTTCGGCGGGGGCGCGAGCGTGATGACCGTCCGTCTCTCCTCCAGCTCCGCCGACCGGCTCGGCGTCGCCGCCCTCGGGGAGCTCGCCCGCGCGATCCGCCTGGTCGACGATCGCGGGCGGACGGAGCGGGGCGCAGCTCGTGTGACGCTCGGCTCCTCCGAAGCCGTCGTGAGCTTCAGAGCCGCACGCGCCGCGTCCGGGCTCACGATCCGCGACGTGCTCCCGGTGCGCCTCTCGCGGCTCGAGGTCGTCGTGACCACCGACGCGGGCGCCTCTCTCGCGCCGACCGGCCCGCTCGCGTCCGTCGCGACACCGCCGCACTGGCGGGTGCGAGGCTCCCTCGGGCCGTACACGGTGCTTCGGAACGCACGCGCCGCTCCTCCGTACACCCTCGTCGCGAGAGGACCGGCCACCCCTGCTCGCACCGGCACGTCACCCATCGGCACCGTGCGCGTGCTCTCGAGCGCGAGCACGGGAACGAGCGCAGTCGTCGCCGTCGACGCCGAGTCGCGGGTGGACCTCGTCCGCAGCGTCGCGGACATCCCCGGCTGGACCGCGACGGTCACTCACGGTACGAGCACGGTGGCGGTACATGTGAGGCGCGACGGCGTCGTCCAGGCCGTGCGCCTTGCTGCCGGGCGCTCTGTCGTGCGTTTCACCTACGTAGCTCCGGGCCTGTCGACCGGGATCCTCACAAGCGCCGCGGGCGCGGCCGCTCTCCTCGCGCTGCTCGCAACCGGGACCCGCCGCGGCTGGGGCGATGATGCCGAGCCCGCGCACGCGAGCAGCGAGACTCGACATCGGCGCCGCGGGCGCGGCGACGGCCGTGAGGTGGGGGTACCCGCGCGCCGTCGCCGCGAGCGCGCCGGAGCCACCGCCCTGCTCGCGGCCGTCGCCGGGCTCGTGAGCGCCTGTGGCACCGCGGCGGCGCGCTCCGCCGCTCCGGGCGCTGGAGGAGCGAGCGCCGCGACCTCGAGCGCTCCGACGACGACGGGCTCGGGCTCCGGCTCCGGCTCGGGCTCGGGCTCGGGCTCGGGCTCGGGCTCGGGCTCGGGCTCGGGCTCGGGCTCGGGCTCCGGCTCGGGCTCGGGCTCGGGCTCGGGTACACATACGGGACCAGCGGAGCCACCGACGTCGCCGCCGGCCACGTCGGCGCGGCCAGGACCGGGGACGACCACCGCCGCAACTCCGCCTGTAGCGCGCGCCGGCGCCGTCGCAGGCGGGGTCACCGCTATCGGGGATTCCGTGCTCCTCGACTACTCCTCGCTCCTCACCGAGGAGCTTCCGGGGGTGACGATCGCGGCAGCGGTCGGGCGGCAGTGGCTCCCAGGCGTCGCTCTCGTCGAAGAGCTGCGAGGGCGCGGCGCGCTCGGTGCGACGGTCGTCGTCGACCTCGGGACCAACGGACCCGTGACGGCCGAGTGGTTCGATGAGATGATGGCCGCGCTGTCAGGCTCCGGGCGCGTCGTCGTCGTGACCGTGCACGTCGACGAGCCCTGGCAGGACGAGGTGAATGCCGTTCTGCGGGCCGGGGCGATCCGCTACCCCGATGTCGTCCTCGCGGACTGGGCCGCGCTCGCGGCCGCGCACCCGGGTTGGTTCTACGCCGACGGCACGCACCTTCCGATCGACGGCCCGGGGGCGCACGCGCTCGCTGCGCTCGTCGCCCGCGCCGTCCGCGGGACGGTCGGCTCCGGCGGTACCGTGAGCCCGTGACCGCAGATCCCGGGGAACGCGAGCGGGACGTGCGGCCGCGCATCTCGCTGAGCTGCCTCACCGCGGGCCCGCTCCACCAGGTCGCCGCGATCCTCGAGCTCTACCGACCCGTCGTCGACGAGATCGTCGTCGCGGTCAACGGGCGGTTCACGACGGCCGAGCTGATGCCGCTCTCGGGCCTCGCGGACCGCGTCATCCCCTGCGAGATGCGCGCCGACTTCCTCCAGGAGCGCTACCGTGCCTGGCTCTACGCGCAGTGCCGCGGGGAGTACGTGTGCACGGTCGACACCGACGAGGTCCCGAGCGCGCGCCTCCTCGCCGCCCTCCCCCGCCTCGCCGCTGCACGTGACGTCGTGACCTACCTCACTGCGTGCCGATGGTGCTATCCCGATGCGAGGCACTGGCTCGACGAGTACCCGTGGGAGCCGTCGTGGAAGATGATCCTCGTGCGTAACGACCCTGCCACGCTCCACATCAAAGGTGGCGTCCACGAGGGTGTCATGGCTGCGCCGCCCTTTCGCTACCTCGAGCTCCCCGTCTACCACCTGAGCGACGCGACGACCCCGACGAGAGCGCGCGAGGCGAAGGTCGCCTTCTACGACGGCCTCGACGGCCGCCAGCTCCTCGAGGACGGTCGGCCGGTGAGCGAGGTCTTCTACCTCCCCGAGCGCTGGTCGCGCTACCCGCCCGCCGAGATGCCCTGCGAGGACGTCGCCCTCATCGAGCGCGTCCTCGCGGCGGACGTCTCGGCAGACCGGGTGCTCGAGCGCGAGTCGGTGACCGGCGGGGCCGAAGAGCTGCTCCCCGGCACAGTCCCCTACGAGGAGATCCTCGCCCACTGGCCCGAGCGGCCGCTGCACGACACCGCGTACCGTGCCCGGCTCGAATGGCGGCGCGGGCGCACCCCGGCCCGCGACATCACCGAGCTCCGACCCGGAGAGCGGCGCCAGGCGATGGTGCTCGTCACGAACCTCGGCGACGCGACGTGGCTGCGCGACGGCCGTAATCGCGTCTCGATCTCGTCCCGTTTCTTCGCGAGCGACGGCGTAGGCGGGCGCGGCCCGCTCGCGCTCGAGTGCGGACGGTTTCCCTTTCCCGCGGACGTCCACCCCGGCGAGACCACGCTGCTCCCGCTCGAGGTCATGGCGCCGGGCGCGCCGGGAAGGTACGTGCTCGTCGTCGACCTCGTCGAGGAGCAGGTCCGGTGGTTCGAATGCGGGCTCGAGGTCGCGGTCGCGGTCATCCCATGATTCCAATTAGCGACCGTATGCTGGCATTCGCGTCCTACCTTCGCCGCAGGGTGGACGACGCGGGTATGGCGCCGCTCGCGGTCCTCGGCGACGCGGACGCCGTCCCGCACGGCACCGAGATCGCGCTGCTCCCCGGCCCGCCCGACCTCGCGCGCCTCGCCCGCATCGCGGCGTCCTCCGGCCTCGGCTGTCACCTCGCCGGCCCGGACTTCGCTCTCCTCGACCGCCTCGACCCCTCGGCCGTCGGAGGCGCGCCCGACGGCTTCGACGTGCTCGCGATCGTGACGACGTACAACGAAGCAGACATCGTCGGCGGCCTCGTCGAGCGGCTTGTCGGAGACGGGCTTCGCGTCCACGTCGTCGACAACTGGTCGAGCGATGCAACCGCCGGGATCGTCGACGAGCTCTCGCGCACGGGCCGCTGCACGAGCGAGCGCTTCCCCTCCGGTGGGCCCTCTCCCCACTTCGAGCTCGAGGCGCTCCTCCGGCGCGTCGAGGACATCGCGGCGCACTCCGGTGCGGACTGGGTCGTCCACCACGACGCGGACGAGGTCCGCGAACCGCCGTGGCGGGGGGTGACGCTTCGCGACGCGCTCTACGCCGTCGGGTCCTTCGGCTTCAACTGCATTGACCACACGGTCGCCAACTTCGTCCCCGTCGACGACACCTTCGACCGGGACGACGACCTCGCCGAACACTTCTCCTACTTCTCCTTCGGAGAAGCTCCGGGCCACTTCCTCCAGCAGAAGGCGTGGCGCCCGGCCGACGGCCCGGTCGAGATGGCCTCCTCCGGCGGCCACGAGGCGCGATTCGACGCGCGCCGCGTATTCCCGTACAAGTTCCTCCTCCGCCACTACCCGATCCGCTCCCAGGCGCACGGAGAGCAGAAGATCTTCCGGGAGAGGCGCGCCCGCTTCAGCCCCGCCGAGCGGGCGCGCGGCTGGCACGTCCACTACGACGAGATCGTGGACGGGACGTCATTTCTCGGCGATCCGGAGAGCCTGCACGACGCTCGTGACCTCGACGGCGCGCTACTCGTCGAGCGACTGTCGGGCGCGGGGCTCGCGGGCAACCCGTTCCCGGGCGAGGGGCCAGCCCGCGCGGGTTCGACGCCAGGCACCGAGCGCGTTGCGGCGGCAGGGTCGGAGAGGGTGCGCCACACTAACGACACGCCGCTCGTGCTCCGCGTCCAGAGCGTCCTCTACTGCCCTCCCCCCGGCGGGGTCGAGCGATACCTGCGGGCGGTCGGCCAGGCGGTGCGCGTGCTCACCCTGGCCCGCCCGGAGATCTCCGTCGACCTCGCGCTCGCCGACAACTCGCCCGAGAGCACCTACGACGCGGACGCGGTCGAGCGGCTCCGCTGGGGCTTCACGGGTACCGGCCTGCGGTCGATGACCTACGACCACCTCCCGGAGAACCCGGGCCATGGCGGTGCGCACAACGCCCTCCTCGCCTCCGACGCAGCTCACGCGGACCTCGTCCTCCTGCTCAATCCCGACACCTGCATCTCGCCGCGTCTCGCCGTGGAGCTCGTCACGACCCTTCGTGACGGGATCGGGATCGTCGAGGCGCGCCAGCTCCCTCTCGAGCACCAGAAGGCCTATGACATGGCCACGGGCGACGTCGGCTGGGCGTCGGGCGCGTGCTCGCTTATTCGACGGGAGGTCTTCGAGAAGGCGGGCGAGTACGACTCGAGCTCGTTCTTCCTCTACTGCGACGACGTCGACCTCTCGTGGCGAGCCCGGCTCGCAGGCTTTCGAGTCGTCTACCAGCCCGCCGCGGTGTGCTTCCACGACAAGCGCCTCTCGGCGGAGGCCGCAGAGCAGCCGAGCCGTACCGAGGTCTACCACTCCGGTCTCGCACGGCTGATCCTCATGACGAAGTACTCGCGGCCCGAGCTCGTCGGCCCCCAGTTCGACGCGTACGAGAGCTCCCCCGAGGCGGTCCACCAGGAGATCGCGCGGGAGTTCGTGCGACGCCGCACAGAGGGGCGGCTCCCCGCGGGGATCGATCCCGACAATGTCATCGCGGACTTCTCCACCTACTCCTACGCGCCGCTGCGCTTCGACTATGCCCGCTGACGAGCCGGGGCCCGCTGACGAGCCGGGGCCCGCTGAGGAGCCGGGGCCCGCTGACGAGCCGGGAGCGACGGCATCCCCCCGCTACCACTTCTCCTATAGCAAGGACTCGCCCTACGGCAGCGCCGTCGGCCTCCTCGCCCGCCACACGCACGTGCCCGGCGGGCTCGTACTCGACGTCGGGTGTGGCTTCGGCGCGATCGCCGAGCCCGTACGCGAGCTCGGGCTCGTGTACGTCGGGCTCGACCTCGAGCCGTCGGGCCTCGCGGACCTCGCGTCTCGCGGCTTCGAGAGCGCGACGATCGACCTCCGCGACGACGCCTCGCTCGCCACGCGGCTCGGCGACATCGTCGCCGGTCGGCGACTCGCAGCGGTGACCGCTCTCGACGTCGTGGAGCACCTCACGAACGGCGACGCCGTGCTGCGGGCGATCCACGACCTGTGCGTCGGGCACGGCCGCCCACCGCTCGTCGTCTCGATCCCGAACGTCACCCACGTCGACCTCGCCTCGAAGCTCCTCATCGGCCGCTGGGACGTGACGCCAACCGGCCTGCTCGACGAGACTCACGTCGCGCTCTACTCGCCCGAGCGCATCGACCGGGCGCTCGCCGCGACCGGATGGGCGGAGATCGGCGCCGCCGACTTCCCCCTCGTGCGAAGCGATCAGCACTTTCCCGTCGACGCGGCGCCGATCGCGGCGACGCCGCTGCGCGAGCTCATCGCGTCGATCCGCGAGCGCGCGGCACCGGGAGCGACGACCAACCAGTTCGTCCGCGCCTATGCTCCCGTCGCCGCCGTTCCCGGCGAGACGGCCCTCGTCGAGCACCGCGAGCCCGATCCCCTTCCGCCGTTTCTCACCGTCGTCCTCGTCGCCCTCGACTCGTCGGCAGCCGAGATCGACGACGTTCTCGTGGCCCTCGACGCGCAGAGCGTCGCAGGATTCGAGCTCGTGGTCGTCGCACCGGGACCGTCGGCCGCGGACGCTCGACCGCTCGAGCACGCCCTCGCCCCGTTCTCGGCAGGCCTCGCCAGCCGCGCACGGGTCGTCCCGGGGCCGCGCGTGGCGACGGCCGGCCCGGGCGATCCCGCTGGTCGCGCGGCGGCGCTATCGGTCGGGGTCCGGGCGGCGCGCGGCCGCTTCGTCACGTTCCTCGACGGTCGCACCGTGCCGTTTGCGCACTTCGTCGAGACGTTCGCGCGCCTCGCCGAGCAGCGCGTGGGCGCCGTGCTGCGCTCGCGCGCGATCTCGCAGACGACGCGCGTGGTCACCTGGCCCGACGGCAGGCCAGGGATCGAGGCCGTGTCAGGCGCCGAGCCCGCGTCGGTCGCACACTTCGGCCTCGTCGACCACGTCGCGACGGGCGGCTCCCCTGCCGGGAGCTACGCGATACCTCGGAGCTGCTTCGTGGACCTCGGCCTCGGCTACGAGGGCGCGTGTCCCGGCCTCGAGGAGGACGAGATCCTTGCTCGCGCTGCGATGCTGTGCGGGGTCGCGGAGGACCGCGATCGCGCCGTCGTGCTCGGCCGCGTCGGCGCGCCGGACGACACCTCGCCCTCGGGTGGCGGCGACCGCGGCGCGCTCCGCACGCGGCTCGACGCCTCGCCGCTACTGCTCCCGACCGGCTCGCTCGCCGCGCTCGCAGCGCGCGCCGCGGATCGCGACCCCGGGGCCGTCGGAGCCGTCGGAGCGGAGGTCGCGGCCCTGCGGGAGCAGTGCGCGGCCCTGCGGGAGCAGTGCGCGACACTGCGGGAGCAGTGCACGGCACTGCGGGCCGAGATCCTCGCGCTGCGGGCGTCAACGAGCTGGCGAGTGACCTCGGCGCTGCGCGCGATCTCAGCCGCCGTCCGGTCCATCGGTCGGGACCGCGCAGCACCGTAGGGTGCCCGCACGGGCCTCCGACGGCCCGGGTAGTCTGCCAGCAGCAACGTCGTGCCTTCTGCAGCGAGGGTTCCGGTGGGCGGAGTCGACGCCCGCGATTCCTGTGGAGGTAGCGACCCCATGTCGCTCGAGAACTTCGGCGTCTCGATCACCGTCGACGGCGACGAGGTCGCCGTGTCCGTGCGAGGCGAGATCGATCCCGCCACCGCGCCGGCCTTCGGAGCGGCCCTTGAATCGGCTGCCGCGCAAGGCGGCCACTCGGTCGCTCTCATGCTCTCCGATCTGACGTCCATCGACACCATCGGCCTCGACATCGTCGCGACGACGGCCCAGCGACTGAGCTCGGAGGGGAGGGCGCTCGTGATCCGCTCGGCGCCTCCTCCCATCCTCCGGACGCTCACGATCGCGGGGATCTCTACCGAGGTCCTGCTGGGCGATGACGACAGCGGTGCGCGACGCCTCGGGCCGGAGCAGCCGACGGGCACGCCACGGTCGCGCGTGACGGTGCGTGCCCCCAAAGCCGCCCACTACGTCCGCCAAGTCATGGCGATCCCGGCCGACGCCGACGTCGTCGACGGGTCGCTCCGCCTCGTCGTCGCCCTCGCGCGCGCGACGATCGGCGGCGCGGACGGCGTGAGCGTGTCCCTCCGGCGCCACGGGCGCCTGGCCACCGTCGCCGCGACCGACCGGACCATCTCGGCCATGGACGCCGGTCAGTACGCGACCGGCGAGGGTCCGTGCGTCGCCGCGGCGGCTGCGGGCAGATGGTTCCACGTCGCGGATCTCGGCGCCGAGGTCCGATGGCCCGCGTTCACGCCTGCGGCACGGGCGCTCGGGATCCGCTCCATCCTGTCCTCGCCTCTCCTCAGCCGCGATATCCCAGTCGGGGCGCTGAACATCTACTCGAGGACCGCCGACGCGTTCGCCTCCGTCGATCAGGAGCTCGCCGCGCTCTTCGCCGCTCAGACGTCGCTGATCCTTGGCGACGCCGGGGTCGTCGTGTCGGACGCGCAGCTCGCGGAGCGCCTGCAGGAGGCGATGCGAGGGCGCCAGACAATCGCGCTCGCACAGGGCGTGATCATGGAGCGCGAGGGAGTCGACGAGATGGGCGCCTACACCGTGCTGCGCACGTGCTCCCAGCAGGCGAGCCAACCACTGCGATCCTGGGCGCGCGAGGTCGTGGAGAGCGCGGCGCGCCAAGGTCGAGGCGACCCGGTGCGCTCGTCATTGTGACCGATCCCCCGAGCACACGGTTCGACGAGTGGCGAGACCGCGCCATGCTCACCCACGGGGAGCTGTTCCTGCGCTACTTCGAGCTCGGCGGGATGGCAAGCGCGCTGGAAATCGAAGCGTTCTGTCTCGGCGCGCTCCGGCCCGACGCTCACGACCACGAGGTGCTCGCCCACGCGCTCAACGAGCGCTTCGTCGAGCTCGGCGGCAACCATCCGGTCGCGTACAGCCACGACGACGACCCTCCCGACGCGTGATCAGCGGACCCGGCGACGACCCTCCCGACGCGTGATCAGCGGACCCGGAGGGATCGCGCGCGACGGCGCGGCGTTCGACCGTGCGGGGGCCGGGTCCGGAGAACTTCCGTGCGATGGCGATCCGATTGCCCTTCGGCGACGAACTACTCCTAGGACGTCCGAAAGCGTGCGTCCTCCAGAGAGCGGAGCACGCACGTGGAGCCCATGACCAGACGCGGATTCATCTCCGGTACCGCGGCCGGACTCGCCGCAGCCGGCGTCGCCATCGCTATGCCATCCCAGATGGCCGGAGCGTCGACAGCCGCGCGTGCGACGACGAGCAACGGCCCCGCGACGGCCGGCCCGGGGGCGAGCGGACCGCTCGACGGGCCGCTCATCGCCCACGTCCGCGACGTCTCCTCGGGCGAGATCTCCCTGTTCGCAGGCGAGCGTGAGATCGTCATCCGCGACCGCCACCTCGCATCCCGGCTCGCCGGCGCGACTCGGGGGCGATGACCGATGTCATCACACCGCGAGGCACCCGAAGTATCGATGGACCCCACGGCGGACAGCGCCGACCTCTACGCGTTCGTCAGCCCCGACGATCCCGGCACGGTCACGGTCATCGCGAACTACGTCCCGCTGCAGGCGCCCGCCGGCGGCCCGAACTTCTACGAGTTCAGCCCGGACGTCCTCTACGCGATCCACGTGAGCAACGACGGCAGCGCTCGCTCGAACGTGACATACGAGTTCCGCTTCGAGAGCGTGCTCAGCGACCCGACGACATTCCTCTACAACTCGGGGCCGATCGCAAGCCTGTCGAGCAAGACGTGGAACCGTCGCCAGTTCTACAGCGTCACCCGTGTCGCGGATGGCAAGGCCACCGAGCTCGCGAAGAACCTGCCGTGCCCGCCGTGCAACATCGGGCCGTTGTCGACGCCTGATTACCCGCGGCTCGCGCAAGACGCCGTCCACCGCATCTCCGGCGCGACAGTCTTCGCAGGCCAGCGGGCGGACGCGTTCTACGTCGACCTCGGCTCGATCTTCGACCTCGGAGACCTCCGGCCGATCGAGGAGCTACACGCGACGTTCGCGATCCCCGGGCTGAAGCTGAAGTCCGCGAAGGGCGTCGACTCGACATTGCACGTCAACGTGCACTCGATCGCGATCCGCGTCCCGATCGGAGAGCTCACGAACGGCGGCTATGGAGGCGGCGACGTCCTCGATCCTCGGTCGACCATCGGCATCTGGACCACAGCCAGCCGCCGTGCCGCGACGGTGCGCCACGCGGGAGCAGCGCGGGTCACACAGAGCGGGCCGTTCGTCCAGGAGTCCCGGCTCGGCAACCCGCTGTTCAACGAGGTCCTCGTCCCCCTCGCGAGGAAGGACTTCTGGAACAGCCAGTACCCGGCCGGGGACGCGCAGTTCTCGCGGGGCGTGACTCATCCGGAGCTCGCATCACTGCTGCCGGTGCTCTACCCCGGCGCGTTCCCGAACCTCGCGGCGTTCAACGCGAGCGGAGCTCCCCGGGCCGACCTCGCGGCGATCCTGCTCACGGGGATCCCCGCCGGAGTGGTCTCGGCGGGCTTCCAGAACAACACCGGCACGATCATGGCGGACATGCTGAGGCTCAACGTGTCAATACCTGCGGCCGCGAAGCCGAACGCGCTCGGCGTGGTCGGCGGCGACGTCGCCGGCTACCCGAATGGCCGCCGCCTCGTCGACGACGTCGTGAGCATCGAGCTCCGTGCCATCGCGGGAGTCACGCTCCCGCTCGTCGACAAGGCCTTCACACCGGACAAAGCCATAGCGGACGTCGGTGACGGCCTCACGGGAGCAGGAACGCAGCTGCTCGGCGTGTTCCCCTACATCGGCACGCCGCACAGCGGCTACGCCACCCCGGCCTGATCCGACCGTGGGCACCGCCCTTCCTCCCAGTGAACAAGGCAGCGTCGTGCTCGACATCGGCGGCGGCATCGGAGCACTCCTGCTCTACATGCCGGCCGAGCTCGTCGGCACAGAGCCCGAGCTGACAGCGCTCGACGGGGCGGGAGGACGCGTCCACACCGAGGTACGCGAACGGAGGATCGGGACCGAGGTGGCCCACGCCGCCCTCTACCCCGCGCTCCCCGCGGGCAGGTACCGGGTGGACGGCAGCGGTCAGGTCGTCGAGATCGCGGGCGCCATGGTCACCGAGGCCCGTTGGGAACCGGTGGCCACGTCATCGATCCTCGCCGCCCGACGGGGGGTGGGCGCGGAGCCTCGACGCGGGGTGTCGCACAGGCCGGCGCGCGCCGTCCCCCATGGCACCTGACATGGGGGAGCGCGCCGGCCCATCCCGCTCCGCTCCGCTGCCCGCCCACCCACCCGCGACGCGGGACGCGCAGGCGCCCGCGGGGCTTCGAGAGCCCGCCTGCGGGACGTGGTCGGACAGCGCTCTCGTAGCCGCAGTTGCGGTGCAGGACGGTGACGCATACACAGAGCTGTACCGACGTCACTACGCCTCCGTCGCGGCCACCACGAAGATGATCCTCGGTGCCGGTCCGGCATGCGACGACGTCGTGACCGGAGTCTTCCTCGCCGTCTGGATCGCCCCTCAGCGGTTCGACGCGCGGAGGGGATCACTTCTCAGCTATCTGCGCATGAGCGCACGTGGCCGCAGCATCGACCTCCTTCGTGCCGAGTCGAGCAGGAAGCGGCGGGAGCAGGACGAGCTGCAGACGCGTGCGCCCCGGGCGCCCGACGCCAGCTCGGACGTCCTCGCGTTCGAGACGTCGGCGGAGCTGCGGCGCGCCGTCGACGTGCTGCCGGACGCCGAGCGTGAGGCGATCCGCTTGGCCTACTTCGGCGAGATGTCCTACCGCACGGTCGCCCTCGTCCTCGACGAGCCCGAGGGCACGGTGAAATCCCGGATCCGCAGCGCCCTTCGGCACCTTCGGGAAGACGCCCGCCTCCGGCTCGATTGCGACGGTCGCGACGACGCGCGAGGCTCGGTCTGTCGGCGCGGGGGAGAACCTGCCGGCCACGAACGCAACTGGGGCCCAGGGTGCACATGACCATCGAGTGGGAGACAGGCGTCGCCGACCCGAAGCGCATCGCGGCGCTCGAGCGCTCGGGACTCGTCGGCTCCGGGTCGGAGGACGCGTTCGACCGCCTGATCGAGCTCGCGGTCGAGCTCACCGGTGCTCCGCGTGGGTGCATCACGCTCGTCGACACACGACGCACGACGGCGAAGAGCGGTGTCGGCTTCCCGGAGGGCCTGAAGCTCTTCGCGCCCGTGGAGCAGTCCTTCTGCCGGTTCGTCGTAGGCTCCAGTCGCCCGCTCGTCGTAGAGGACGCGCGCACCGATCCGAGGACGATCGGCGATGCCGCGATCGAGGCCTTCGGCGCCATCGCGTGGGCCGGGTTCCCGATCGAAGACAGTGACGGAGCGGTCCTCGGGACCATCTGCCTGATGGACGAGCACCCGCGCGAGTGGCGGGCGTCTGACCTCCACCTGCTCGCGACGCTCGCACGTTCCGTGTCGTCCGAGATCGCGCTGCGCGCGTCGATCGCGCTCGCGACCGCCCGCCGCGAGGAGATCGAGTCACTCCGGTCGACAGCTGCTCGCGAGTACGCCCTGTGCGCGACTCACATCGCGTCTCTCGACGCGCTCGGCGGGCACGCGGCGGACCTCGGGAGGTCGCTCTCCGCGGCGCTGCGCGCCTGCGGAGGTGCGCCGGCCGCCTGACGCGCTCGGCGTCAGCCGCGGCGGGCGAACGAGGTCGACCCGCGCACCACGAGGCGGGTCGGGAGGAGGAGCGGGGCTGCATCGTGCGACCGACCGTCGATGACCTCGACGAGCAGCGAAGCGGCCGCGGCCCCGATCTCGTGCTGGGGGATCGCGACGGTCGTGAGTGCGGGTGTCAGGCGGTCGACGAGCGGCATGTCGTTGAAGCCGACGATCGAGACGTCGGCCGGGCACGACAGGCCTGCGCCCTCGAGCGCGACGAGGCAGCCGATCGCGATCATGTCGTTGCCCGCCACGATCGCCGTCACCGAAGGATGCATGGCGAGGAGCTCACGCGCGGCCGGTGCCGCGGCGCCGACGGTGTACGCGGCACACGAGCAGACAGTCACGCCCGCGGGGTCGAGACCGTGACGAGCGACCGACGCGGTGAATGCCTCTCGCCGCGCGACCGTCGTCGACAGCTCCGGCGGCCCGGCCAGATAGGCGAGGCGGCAGTGACCCCGCTCGACGAGATGGGTGATCGCCGCGTCGATTCCCGAGGCGTCGTCGCTCGTCACGAGCGGCAGGACGGCCCGATCGGTGCCTCTCGTGACGAGCACCGCCGGGACCCCCGCAGCAACCAGCTGGGCGGGGACGGGGCTGGAGCGCGTAACGCTCGAGACGATGAGGCCGTCGCATCGCCTGGCCTGGAGCTCCGCCACCAACTGAGCCTCTCGTTCGGGCGAGTTGTCGGTGTCGGCCAGGACGCACGCGATTCCCGATCGCCACAGCACCGCCTCGATACCGCGCACGATCGGCGGGATGACCGGGTTCGTGAAGTCGGGCACGACCACTCCGACGACTCCCGTGCGCCGCGTCCGCAAGCTGCGTGCGACGCGGTCCGGGGTATAGCCGAGCTCCGCTGCTGCCTCGGCCACCCGAGCGGTCGTCGCGGCGGTGACCCTGCCTGCTCGCGCAGGATCGAGGGCTCGCGACGCGGTCGCCGGATGCACCCCGGCGCGCGCCGCGACGTCGTGGATCGTGGGCCGTCTCAGCGCGCCCAGTACGCGGGCGATCCCTTGCTCGCCCTCAGCGCATCGCCGGTCTCGAATCCCGGAGCCATCGACGCGCTCGAGCCCACCATGACCTCGTGGTGCTCGATGTTCAAGAGCCGGAGCCAGCTCTGTTGGCCGAGGGTGAGGCCGATCATGCACCCCAGCTCGACGAGCTCGGCCTCGTCGAAGTGCGCGTGAAGGCGCTCCCAGAACGCGTCGTCGGTCGTCGTGCCCCACGCGATCGCCTCGGCGTAGGAGAGCGCCGCCTTCTGGCGGTCACTGTAGGCGTCCGAGGACTCGAAGTTGAGAAGCTCGTCGTACTGTCCCTCGACGAGCCCGAGCGCGGCGCCCTTCTCCGAGCGCTGGTTCCCGCAGTACTCGCACTTCACGGTGCGAGAGATGTAGACGCGACAGAGGTCTTTCAACGCGTGGTCGCAGACCCCGTTGCGGAACAGGTCGTCCCACCCGTTGGCGAAGTACCAGAACGCCGCCGGGAGGTGCGCCCGGATCGCCGAGCTCTCCGGGCGCGGCGTCCCCTCGCGAGCGCAGCGCTCCATCTCGAGACGCATCTCCGGCGTCATGTCCTCCAGTGCGACATAGCTGATACGCGGCGCGCCGGGCACGGGCGTCCTCCTTTGGCAATCGATTGCCAGAGGCTAGCTCGCGACCTCGGCGGATACAAGCGATGGCATCTCCCACGTGTGACGCGGGCTGCGGCTACTTGAGCAGGCTCGCGCCCACGTTGACTGTCATCCCGACGAGCACGGCGCCGAAGAGGTAAGAGATGAGCGCGTGGCGAAGCGCAGTGCGGCGGATCAGCGTGTCCTCGATGTTCGTGTCCGACACCTGGAAGGTCATCCCTATCGTGAACGCGAGATAGGCGAAGTCCGAGTACACGGGCCGTGCGGATTGGTTGAACGAGATCCCGCCGTCGGCGCCCGTGTAGTAAAGCCGTGCGTAGCGGAGCGTGAAGACGGTGTGGACGACGAGCCAGGAGGCGACGAGGCTCGCGGCCGCGAGCGCAAGCAGCGCGGCGACCTCGTAGCCCGTCGACCTCGCCGCGTGGATCAACGTGAAGCCGACGCCCACGATGCAGGTCAGGCTCGCGCCGACGACGAGCAGGTCGGCGAGCCCGCGACTCGGATCCTCGCTCGTGGCGACGCGGGCCACCCCCGACGCGTCGAGGCGCCACAGGTTTCTCCACACGCGGACGAGGAAGACCGCGGCGGCGACGTCCCAGCCGACGAGAGTCGCGGCCTGCCAAGGCACGGCGATGAGGACGACCGCGCCGGCGACCGTGCCCGGGAGCGCCGCACGAACGAGCTCGCTCCGCGCGTGCGCAAATCTCTCCTCTGACGTCGCGCGCAATCGCAAGGCGCCCCCGGTCACAGCGAGCTCGGGAGCGCCGATCTCGCCAACACAGATGTGGCCGCGTTCGCGGCCAGCCACGCCATATTCGCAGGCTCGGCGGAGGCTGTCTGCGCTCGCAGCCCCGATCTCGGCAATACTCCTCGGTGATGCCTGGCGTGCGGCGGCTCGACGCGTCCACCCTCGCTGCGGCCGCGGGCGTCGTCGGTCCCGCGTGCTTCGTCGGCGGCTGGCTCGCGGCGGCCGCCCTCCGGCCGGGGTACTCGAGCAGGACCCAGGCGATCAGCCAGCTCGCCCGGGAGGGCGCCCCCCACCGCACTGTCATGACCGGCGCGTTCGTCGCGTTTGGCGTCGCGATGCCTGTGTTCGCCGGACCGCTCGTGCGCGCGCTCGCGGGTGGTCGGACGCTGCGTCTGGCGGTGACCGTCTCTGGTCTCGCGACCATCGCGGTCGCGGCGTGCCCGCTGTCGCGCTCGGGCGGGGGCACCCGCGACCTCGTGCACGGCGCGTTCGCGGTGACCGGCTACGTTGCCATGGTCGCTGCGGCGGCTCTCGGCGCCCACGCGCTGCGCGCCGAGGGGCGGCCCGCTCTCGCCCGCGCCTCGTGGGTGGTCGCGGCCGTCGCTGCCGCGTCGCTCGCCGCGACGACGCTCGGGCGCGACGTCGGGCTCTACCAGCGGCTCGGACTCGGCGCAGTCGACGCGTGGTATGCGGTCGCGTCGCTCTCCATCGTCGTGGCGACACGCTCCTCGACCCCTCGGCCGGGCGCGGCGCGCGTCACCGCGTGAGCAGCCGAGCGGGCGGCACGTTCCCGCCACGCTCCGCTCGCACGCCCCGAACGGCGAGACCGCGCTCCGCCGGCAATCGCGCGAGACGGCCGGGGGCGCCGACGATCGTCGCCTCCGCGCGCGACGTCAGCCGACGCGGCGCAGCTCCGCGGAGAGGTGGTGCGTGAGCGGCACGCCGACGGCCGCCATGCGCAGCTCATAGCGAAGGGCGTCACCGTCGAACCAGACGTCGCGCTCCAACGCGGTGACGGCCTTCGCGCTCGAGCTGCACGCGACCGCCGTCGCGCGCAGCTCGACGCGCCGGCCGAGGAGCACTCCCTCTGCGACCTCGACGACCCCGGTCGGATGGGCCACTACGAGCTCCACGTGCCCCGGCGCGCAACAGCGGATGTAGCCGGTCTCCGCGTGCAGCGGTCGGCCGTCGGAGGGGTCGCTCGTTCGCTGCGCGTAGCTGAGGAACGCCTTTCCGACGTGCCCGATGGACACGGTCTCGTCGTAGTCGAACTCGTCGATCGTCGGGTAGCTCCCGTGCCCCGTGCCGCTCCACACCCCGACGAGACGGGCGAGGGGGGTGAGGTCGGGGTGCAGAGGTGCGTCCATCTCGCGAGTATCTCGCGCCTCGACCCGGATCACCCCACGCGCCGACGTGGCGATCCCGACCGGACGACGGACGCGACAGCCACCGCGTGGGGTGAGCGACGACGGCGCGCGAAGCCAGGCAGCGGGGCGGTAGCAGGGTCACACCGGCGGGCACGCGCCCGCACCGCGGGCGCGTTCGGCGCAAAGGCGAGGACGCCGGGCCCGGGGTGCTCGCACGGCGGCACCTTCACTCGGCGAGCTCTCACAGATCTTCGCGGACGTCGACCTGCCCCGTCCTAAGCTGCGGATCTGGACGGCGTGGTGGGGCGCGGCGACGCACGGTCACCTTGCTGATCCTCGGGGGCCGACGAGGAGGCGGTGCATGGGAGTCGAGCCCATTGGTCCGAGCGATGCGACCGCGCTGCCGCGCTACGCGGGGCTCACGACCTTTGCCCGCCTGCCCAGACTCGACGACGTCGAGCGCGCGGAC
>DATLRJ010000142.1:0-6977 GCA_035534715.1 Acidimicrobiales bacterium
CCCCTCCATCTCGTCCACGATCCCAGCGTAGCGGGCATCGCCGGAGTCGAGACACCAGGGGAGGCGCCCCGCGCTGCCCGGTCCGAGATCAGCCGGCCGCGAGTATGGCCTCGGCGATCTGGACCGCGTTCAACGCGGCACCCTTGCGGAGATTGTCGCCCACCACGAACATCGCGATGCCGTGCTCGACGCTCGAGTCCCGGCGGATCCGGCCGACGAGCGAGGGATCGCGTCCCGCGGCGCGAAGGGGAGTCGGCAGGTCCGAAAGCTCGACGCCCGGCGCCTCGGCGAGCAGGTCCCGGACCTCGTCGGGCGCGAGGTCACGCCCGACCTCGACGTGGAGAGAGAGCGAATGCCCTGTGAACACCGGCACGCGCACGCATGTGCAGTCGACCGCGAGCGACGGGAGCCCGAGGATCTTGCGGCTCTCGTTCCTCCACTTCTGCTCCTCGTCGGTCTCACCCGACCCGTCGCCGACGAGCGCTCCCGCGAGCGGGACGACGTCGAACGCGATCGGCGCGGCGAACACGACCGGCGCGGGGAGTTCGACGGCCGTGCCGTCGAACGCGAGCTGCGCGGCTCCGTCGACACCTTTGCGAAGCTGCTCGTCGAGCTCCGCGACCCCGGCGACGCCCGCGCCCGAGACAGCTTGGTAGGTCGAGACGACGACACGACGGAGGCCGGCCGCATCGTGGATCGGCTTGAGTACGGGCATCGCGACCATCGTCGTGCAATTCGGGTTCGCGACGATCCCTTTCGGCCGGTGCTCGA
Source organism: Acidimicrobiales bacterium (assembly GCA_035534715.1). Lineage (GTDB taxonomy): Bacteria > Actinomycetota > Acidimicrobiia > Acidimicrobiales > Bog-793 > JAJZBW01. The sequence continues at coordinate 772 of DATLRJ010000142.1, forward strand.
TCGCCGCGGCGTTGACCTCCGGGACGACGAGCGGGACGTCGGGGTCCATCCGCCACGCGGAGGAGTTGTCGACGACGACGACGCCCGCGTCCGCGACCCTCGGGGCGAGCGCTAGCGACGCTGCCTTGCCGCACGAGAACAACGCGAGGTCGAGCCCGCGCACGTCCGCGGAGCCCGCGTCCTCGACGCGCACCTCCCGCCCGGCCCAGGGCAGCGTCCGCCCTGCCGAGCGAGGCGAGGCGAAGTAGCGCATCTCCTCGACCGGAAATGCCCGCTCGGCGAGGATCGCCCGCATCACGCCCCCGACCTGCCCCGTAGCTCCGAAGATCCCGACGCGCATGCGGCCGATCCTATCCGCGTGGGTGCGCGCCCCGATCCCCGAGGCGTCGCGCGGCGAGCTACGCGGTCGCTCGGGGCTTCGGCGGGTCCCCCACCGCGTCGAGCCCGAAGGCTGCGTGCAGGATCCGCACGGCTGCGTCCGCGGAGCCGGCGTCGACCATGCAGGAGATCCGGATCGGCGAGGTCGAGATCATCTGGATGTTTATCTGCTCGCGGGCGAGCACCTCGAACATCGTCGCCGTGACGCCGGGATTGGTCTTCATGCCCGCGCCGACGAGCGACACCTGTGCGACCGCGTCGTCGACGAGGACCGAGGCCGCGTCGATCTTCGGCGCGAGACCCTCCGCAATGGGTACGGCCACGCCGAGCTCGCTGCGTGGGACCGTGAAGGAGATGTCCGTCGTCCCGTCGTGAGAGGTGTTCTGCACGATCATGTCGACGTTCACCGACGCGTCCGCGAGCGCGCGGAAGAGCGAGGCCGCGATGCCGGGACGGTCCGGTACGCCGGTGATCGTCAGCTTGACCTCCGAGGTGTCGCTCGTCACGGCAGAGACGATCGCCTGCTCCATGGTGGGATCCTCCTCGCAGACCCAGGTGCCGGGCTCCCAGGTGAAGCTCGAGCGCACCTCGAGCGGGACGTGGTGGTTGCGCGCGAACTCGACCGAGCGCAGGATGAGCACCCGGCCACCTGTCGCGGAGATCTCGAGCATCTCCTCGAACGAGACACGCGAGAGGCGCCGAGCGGTCGGGACGATGCGCGGGTCCGCGGTGAACACCCCGGGGACGTCGGTGTAGATCTCGCAGCGGTCCGCACCGAGCGCTGCGGCGAGAGCGACCGCGGTCGTGTCCGAGCCGCCACGCCCGAGGGTCGTGACGTCGTGCGCTGCCGAGACCCCCTGGAAGCCCGCCACGACGGGCACGACCCCGCGGGCGATCGCGTCCCGCACGCGGTCGCCGCGCACCTCGAGGATCTTCGCCTTCGTGTGGACCGAGTCGGTGACGATCCCCGCCTGGCTTCCGGTGAACGACTCCGCGTCGACTCCGAGCTCCGCGAGGGCCATGCACGTGAGGGCCATGGAGATCCGCTCGCCGGCGGTGAGCAGCATGTCGAGCTCGCGGCCCGGCCGGACCTCGCTCACGTCCTCGGCGAGCCTGATCAGGCCGTCGGTCGTCTTGCCCATCGCGCTCACGACGACGACGACGTCGTCCCCCGCACGCCGCGTCCTCGCGATGTGGTCGGCAACCGCGCGTATCCGGTCCGCGTCCGCGACGGACGTGCCGCCGAACTTCTGGACGACGAGAGGCACCTCGACAACCTACCTTCCCGGCGCGGCTAGCTTTTGCGACCGTGCCGAGCGAGAAGCGAGCCCGCCAGCGCGCGATGCGCGAGCTGAAGGTGGCCGAGAAGGAGCGCGGCCGGAAGCGGCGGCGCACGATGCGCCGCGGCGGCGGTGCGGTACTCGTCGTCGCCGTCGTCATCGGCCTCGTCGTCCTGTTGAGCAGCGGCGGGAACCCGAAGAAGCCGCCGGCGAGCGCGTCGAAGCGCACGACGGCGACGACCGCGCCGGCGACGACCACGACGCTCGCGAAGGGCACGCCGACGACGGCACCGGTCTCGCACACGGCCGTCGTCCCCGTCTGCCCGCCGGCTACGCCCACGGGCGCGGCACACCGCGTCATCGCGTTCACGAAAGCGCCGCCGACCTGCATCTCGCCCACGGGCGTCTACGACGCGACGGTCCGCACGGACCTCGGCACGTTCGCGATCCGACTCGACGCCGCGAGCTCGCTCGCTGGGGTGAACGACTTCGTCTTCCTCGCTCGCTACCACTTCTATGACCTCACGGTGTTCCACCGCGTGATCAAGGGGTTCGTCGTCCAGGGCGGCGACCCGACGGGGACGGGGACGGGCGGCCCTGGATACAGCTTCACGGGAAACACCCCGCCGTCGAGCTGCACGAAGGCGGGAGACTGCTACCCGACGGGCACCGTCGCTCTCGCGAACTCGGGTACGCCGAGCAGCGACGGGAGCCAGTTCTTCGTCGTTCTTCCCGGCGGCGGCAAGGCGCTCTCGCCCAACTACACCGTGATCGGCCGCGTCGTGTCGGGGCTCTCGATCGTCGAGCGGATCGGCGCGGACGGCGCGCCCGCCACGAGCGCGACGGGCACTCCAAAGGTCCTCCACCACATCGTCAGCGTGACGATCACCGCAGTCCGCGCGTGACCTGCGAGCCCGCGCCGCGCTACCCGAGCCGTCACGGCTCATGCGGACCGACGAGAAACGGAGCCCCACGATGACGACCGAGTGCCCCCCAGCCGACGGCTCCGCGCCCCGGACCATCCGCTTCGACGGTGTGCCGCCCATGTGCATCGACCTGTCGAAGCGGTACAGCGCGGTGATGGCGACGACGAAGGGGGCGGTGACGTTCGCCCTCGACGCGATCGCCGCACCTCGAACCGTCAACAACTTCGTCGTGCTCGCGCGCTACCACTACTACGACGGCGTCGTGTTCCACCGCATCATCCCGGGCTTCGTCGTCCAGGGCGGCGACCCGACGGGGTCCGGCTCCGGGGGCCCCGGCTACAGGTTCGAGGACGAGCTCCCGCCCCCCGGGCGCTACGAGATCGGCTCCCTCGCGATGGCGAACGCCGGTCCGGACACCAATGGGAGCCAGTTCTTCATTATCAGCGGGCCGCAGGGCGCGTCGCTCCCCCCGTCGTACTCGCTGTTCGGCAAGGCGGTCGCCGGCCTCGAGGTCGTCGCTGCGCTGGAGGCCGTCGGCAGCCGTTCGGGCAAGCCGGGCGAGCGCGTCGCAATCGAGTCCGTGGAGGTCCTCGAGCAGGACTGACGCACCACGGCACCCTGAGTCGCCGAGCCCTCGCGGTGCCGCCCTCGCAGTGCCTCCCTCGCGGCGAGCCCGCGGGCGGGCCCGGGCGGCTCAGCCGATCGGGCGCCCTGCGAGGGCCGTGAGGCCGACCTCGCTGGCCTCGACGAAGACCCCCACGGGCCCCGGACCGTCGACTCGCCACACTCCGTCGCCCTCGCGCACGAGCGCCGTGCGCTCGGCGATCGCGACGACCGCGCAGCTCGCGTGTGCGAGACCGAGCGTACGGCGGAGCTGGGCGTCCGGCACGCCCGAGTAGTGGGGGACGACCGCGACGTCCCGGACGAGGCCGAGGCCGACGGTCAGCGCTCCACCTCGCGGGTCGACCATCGGGTCGCTCAACACCATCGCCCCCGCCGACGACCCGGCGACCACCGCGCCGTCGTGCCAGGCCTGGAGCAGTGCGTGCAGCACCGGAGAGCCTTTGAGTACCGACCGCAGGTGGAGCGGCGACCCTCCGGACAGGTAGACGACGCGGGCGTCACGCACGATCGCGACGTACCCGTCGTCCTCCGCGTCTGCTCGCGAGAGCACTGTGCACGCTCGGACGCGGCACCCGAGCGACTCGAACCACGCGGACGCCGTCTCGATCGCGCGCCGCGGGTTCTCGTAGGCGGCAGCGGTCGGCATCACGACGATCTCGCCGCCGGACCGCTCGACGAGACCCGCGTCGACGGTCACACCCGGCGTCCACTCCGCGCCCCCGAGGAGCACGAGAGCGCCCGGTGCCGCGGGCTCAGCCACGCGCGCCGACCGGGGGTGGGAGGTACCGGGCGTGACGCAGCTCCCCGTCGAGGATCTCGAGCTCCCACACCGAAGCCTTCGGCGCGCGGAGGGCGCCGACAACCGTCACGCGCGCCGGAGCGAGGCTCTCGAGGATGCCGTCGATCACGTCGCCGTGGGAGCAGGCTGCGATCGTCGAGCCGTCCGCCTCGGACGACGCCGCGCGCAGGACCGCGCGCAGCGCCTCGAGCGGGTCGCTCCCCTCCTCGAGGTCGTCGACCTCCTCGACGGCGAGACCCGCTCGGGCCGCCGTCGGCCCGAGCGTCTCCCGGCAGCGCAGCGCCGGGCTCGACAGGGCGCGAGTGAGCGTCGTGGCGGCCCCGGCTCCGGGCGCGAGACGGCCCGCGATGGCGTTCGCCTGGCGCCGCCCGAGCTCGCTGAGCGGGCGCTCGCGGTCCGGACGGGGCCACGAGCCGCGCGAGAGCGCCTCGGCATGGCGCACGAGGTAGGCGACCTGCCGGCCGCGCGAGGGGGCCGCACGTGCCACGTCAGTGGACCGCTGTGCCGATGGCCGTGCCGAGACCGTAGGTCACCGCGCCCGCCACCGCGCTGATCGCGAGTGACCGCACCGCCGAGAAGTACCACGATCGCACGGTCACGAGCGAGAGCACCGCGCCGACCGCGAGCGACGCGACGGCCGTGACGATCACGGAGATGAGCACCGCAACGTTGCCCGACGAGCCGCCGAGGAACGAGACGAGCGGCAGCGCCGCACCGAGCGCGAAGGTGAGGAACGACGAGCCGGCGGCCTGCATCGGGGAGCCCAGCGCGTCGGGATCGAGGCCGAGCTCCTCACGGGCGTGAGTGGCGAGCGCGACGTCTGGGTCCGACATCAGCTCGCCCGCGAGCTTCGACGCGACATCGGGCGTGATGCCGCGCCCTTCGTAGATCTTCTCGAGCTCGCGCCGCTCGCTGTCGGGCCGGCGCCTGATCTCGTCGGCCTCCACAGCGAGCTCCCGCTGGAACGCCTCTCGCTGGGCCTGCATCGACACGTACTCGCCCGCGGCCATCGAGAACGAACCGCCTAGCAGGCCCGCGAGCCCCGCGAGTCGCACGACTCCGGCCGCGGGATGGGCCGCGGCCGTGCCGAGCACGAGCGAGACGTTCGACACGAGGCCGTCGCTCACCCCGAATATCGCCGCCCGCAAGCCGCCGCCGCGAAGGTCGCGGTGCGTGTGCTCGCTCACGTGGAGCTCGTGCTCGAGAGGCCGTCCGCCGCGCCGGGTAACGCGCGCCCGCGCCCGCGCGACCTCGGCCGCCGCTTGCCGACCGCGCGACCCGCTCGTCCGCCGATCGACCATGGGCCAACGCTAGTGCGCGGAGCCGAGGACGATCCTCACGACGAGCAGGGTCGCGGTCGACGCGGCGAGCGCGGGCACGCCGATCCACCAGCCGACACGCATGAAGTCGCGATCCCGCACGGGGACGCCGAGCCGCCGTACGGTCGAGATCCACAGCAGGACTGCGAGCGAGCCGCTCGGGAGCACGAGCGGTCCGACGTTCGTCCCGAGCAGCACGCTCCACAGCGGCCACGACGCGTGATGGCCGGTGAAGGGCAGCGCGACGAGGAGTGCCGGAAGGTTGTTCACGACGTTGGCCGCGAGCGCGGACGCCGCGGTCGTGCGCACGATGTCCGGCAGTGACGAGCCCCCGACGACTCCCGCGAGACCAAGGTGGCGTGCCGCGGCGCTTGCGAGCACACCGAGGCCGAGGATCGTGACGACGCTCTCCCACGGCACGACTGCGACCGGAAAGGTGCGCGTCACGACGATGAGCACGAGGTCAGCGATCGCGACGACCTCGTACGGCTCCGCCCCGACGCTCGGCGCGACGAGGAAGCCGGCGACGACCGCGGCGACGAGCATCCCTCCGGTCACGAGGATCCGGACGCGCGCGGCCCGAGCGCGCGGCTCCGACCCCCCGTCGCCCGGCCCGTCCTGGCGGACGCGCGCGAGGCCGCCAGGGTCCACGGCCTCGATCCGGCGCAGGCCTCGCCGGTAGCACAACCAGCCGACGGCTGTCGCGACGACGGTCGACGGGCCGAGGTGCTCCGCGAAGGCCGCAACGGGCACGTGACTGTGCGCGGTCGCGATGAGATTCGTGAGATTGGACACCGGGAGTGCGGACGAGGCGAGCGAGGACAAGAGCGCGGGCTGCAGCGCGACCGCGAAACGGGATGCCCCGCGCCTCTGGGCGATG
>DATLRJ010000143.1:0-18972 GCA_035534715.1 Acidimicrobiales bacterium
CGATCGGCGAGGACGAGCTCGCGTCGCGCACGAACGGGTGCGGTCGCTACGTCCCGTCGCTCGTCCCCCTCGGCGACGCCGAGGACGCGACCTACCTCGCGGCCCTCCCCGCCGGGCGCCGCCTCACGATCGAGCCGGAGAGCGGCGAGAGCGTCGCCGCGGACCTCGACGCGATCGTCCTCGCGCTCCGCACACTCCCGTGGTCCGACGAGCTCCAGGTCGAGCTCGTCGGCGTCGCGCCACCGCCGGCGTCCCACGGCTGCCACCACGTCGCCCCGTCGAGCCGCGCCGAGCTCGAAGCGCTCGCGCGCTCGCCGGGACCCGGTCCGTCCGACCGGCTCGAGACGTCGTGGTCGAGCGAGCTCCTCGTCGTTGTCGGCGAGCCCCGCCCTCCCGGCGTGGACGAGGACCTGCTCTTGGCCGTCGGCGACCGTGCCGGCATCGTGTCGGTCGGCGGTCGTGGTTCGATCTCGCTCCTCGTCGGACGCTCGCATCTCATGGTTCAGCCGGACGGCATCACGCTCGAGCGCCGCAGACCGAGCCCGGATCAGCTCGATCTCGTCGACGCGCTGCTTGCGCGTCCGGAGTCGACCCCCGCGCCTGACCCCCCGGAGGCGTGGGTCGGCTCACGGGCACGCGTCGCCGCGGAGCGTCGCGGACGAGTCGAGGTGCACATGCTCGCGCCGTCGCCCGCTCTCGACGGCATCTCGGAGCAGCCGTCGAGCAAGGACCGCGGCCGGGTCGTCGAGCTCGTTGCGTATCTCGCGACCCATGGCCACGAGGCGACGACCGATGCGATCCGGGAGCAGGTCTTCGCCCGGAGCGACCGAGTCGCGTCGCTCGGCCGCATCCACAACGTCTGCTCCGCTGCGCGGTCCGCGCTCGGCACGGCGACTGACGACCGGTGCCTGCTGCCGACCGGCACCTCCGGCCGATACCGCCTCCACCGCGAGGTGACCTGCGACTGGTCGCGGTTCGAGCAGATGCGCGCCGCGGCTCGCGGCATCGAGGCGGGCGACGCGGTCGACCTTCTCACCGAGGCGCTGTCGCTCGTCTCGGGACGACCGTGCGCGGACGTCGCCACGGGGTGGGACTGGCTGATCTCCGAGGGCCTCCAGTCGACGATGATCTCCGCGATCGTCGACGCCGGCCACCACCTGGCGTCACTCGCGATCGCCGGGCACGACCTCGAGCTCGCGAATTGGGCGATCACGACGGCGCGGCTCGCCGAGCCCTGCTCGGAGATCCTCGTCCGAGACGCGATGATCGTCGCGGACCTGCGCGGTGATCGTGATCTCGTACGACGCGAGTGGCGGGACCTCGAGCGCACGCTCGCCCACATCGACGGCGACGAGCCGTCGAGCGAGACTCGTGCCCTCTACGACGAGCTCGTCGGGGCGGGCGGGAGTCCGCAGAGACGCTACCGGTCGGCGAGGAACGGGTAGCGCCGCCGTACGTCGCGTACTCGTCGCACGTCTACCTCGGTGACGATCAGCTTCTCGCCGCTCCCTGCATCCGCAACGACGCCCCCGAACGGTTCGACGACCATGCTCCCGCCGCGATAGTCGATGCCGCCACCCGTGCCCGTCCGGTTGACGCCCACGACATAGGCCTGGTTCTCGATCGCCCGGGCGAGCAGGAGCGTGCGCCAGTGCTCCTGGCGGGCCGCCGGCCAGCTCGCGACGACGAGGTAACAGTCCGTCGTCGGGGCCGCGGCCCAGAACGAGTCCGCGAAGCGCAGGTCGTAGCAGATGAACGGCGTCACGCGGACCCCGTCGATCACCGCGCTCACGACGCGCGATCCCGGCGAGTAGTGCTCGTGCTCGTGGCCGTAGCTAAATGGGTGGACTTTGTCGTAGACAGTCGACTCGCCATGCGGCCCGGCGAGGAGAAACCTGTTCACCGGCAGGGGGCTCTCGGGAGCGCGGCACGCGAACGAGCCGCCGACGTGGATCCCACGGGACTCGGCCTGGCTCCGCAGGAAGGTCGCGGTCGCGGCGTCCGGTCCCTCGGCGACGACGTCGGTGTCCATCGAGAACCCGGTCGGGAACATCTCGGGGAGAAGCACGAGCTGGGCACCGGCGTCCGCCGCCGCCGCGACCTCTCGGCCGCAGCGCTCGAGGTTGGCTCGGCGGTCCTGCCACGCGATGTCGCACTGGACGCCGGCCACGACGAGGCGACCGCCGGGGCGGCCGGGAGCGGTCATCCGGCGAGCGACGAGAGCCGACCGAGCGCGTCGTCGATCACCTGCTCGCTCTTGCAGAACGCCCACCGTACGAGCGAGCGACCCGCGTCCGGGTCGTCGTAGAAGACCGCGCTCGGGATCGCCACCACCCCGCAGCGCTCGGGGAGCGTCCTGCAGAACTCGGTGCCGTCGAGATAGCCGAGCGACCGGACGTCGGTCGTGACGAAGTAGCCGCCTTCGGGCCGGACGACGTCGAGCCCGAGCTTCTCGAGCCCGTCCGCGAGCTGGTCGCGACGGTCCCGTAGGGCGTCCGCGACCCGAGCGAGGCGGTCGCCCGCGTCGAGTGCCCGGGCGATCGCGTGCTGGAACGGCGCGCCGCTCACGTAGGTGAGGAACTGCTTCGCGGTGCGCACGGCCGCGAGCAGCGGAGCCGGAGCGCAGGCCCAGCCGATCTTCCACCCCGTGAGCGCGAACGTCTTGCCTGCCGACGAGATCGTGACCGTGCGATCCCGCATGCCGGGGAACGTCGCGAGGGGCACGTGCTCGCCCGAGTAGACGAGGTGCTCGTAGACCTCGTCGGTGACCGCGATGAGGTCGTGCTCGACGCAGCGTCGCGCGACGAGCTCGAGCTCGTCGCGCGTGAGGACGCGGCCGGTCGGGTTGTGCGGGCTGTTCACGAGGACGACCCTCGTGCGCGCCGTGATCGCGGCGTCGAGGTCGCTCGCGTCGAGGCGCCAGCCCGGGAGGCGAAGGGGGACGACGCGCCGGGAGGCTCCCGCCATCGCGGCGCACGCGGCGTAGGAATCGTAGAAGGGCTCGAGCATCACGACCTCGTCGCCGACCTCGCACAGAGCGAGCAGCGCCGCGGCGATCGCCTCGGTCGCGCCGGCAGTGACGAGGATCTCGTCCTCGGCGTCGTAGTCGAGGCCGTAGCAGCGCAGCTCGTGGCCGGAGACCGCCCGGCGGAGCTCGGCGACGCCCTTGCCCGGCGGGTACTGGTTGTGGCCCGCGTTGATCGCGTCGACGGCCCACTGCTTGATCTCGTCCGGGCCGTCGACGTCGGGGAATCCCTGACCGAGATTGACCGAGCCCGTGGCGGCGGCGAGAGCCGACATCTCGGCGAAGATCGTCGTCGAGTAGCCCTGAAGGCGCGACGCCAGGTACGGGGTGCGAGGGACCATCTCGCCGGATCGTAGCGGCGTGCTGGCACCCTGGCGGTGCGAAGGGCACCCTGGCGGTGCGCTGGCCGGTGCGAAGGGCACCCTGGCGGTGCGAAGGGTGCGCTGGCCGGTGCGAAGGGCACCCTGGCGGTGCGAAGGGCACCCTGCGGTGCGAAGGGCGCTCTGGCGGTGCGCGGGCCGGTGCGAAGGGTGCGCTGGCCGGTGCGAAGGGTGCGCTGGCCGGTGCGAAGGGCGCTCTGGCGGTGCGTCGGGCGCGGCGGGTGGGACCGCGCGGGCGTCTGCGATCAGCCAAGCACCTCGTCGAGATCGACGGCGTCGAAGCCGTGCGCCTCGGCAACCGGGGCGTTTGTGATCGCCCCGGCGACGATGTTCACGCCGAGCGCGAGCGCGGGGTCGAGCCGCGCCGCATCCCGCCAGCCGTGCGCTGCGATCTCCGCGGTGTATGGCAGCGTCGCGTTCGTGAGCGCGTGCGTCGAGGTGTGCGGGACCGCGCCGGGCATGTTCGCGACGCAGTAGAAGACCGAGTCGTGGACCATGAACGTCGGCTCGGAGTGTGTCGTCGGATGCGTGGACTCGAAGCAGCCACCCTGGTCGACCGCGATATCGACGAGCACTGACCCGGGGCGCATTCGGGCGACGAGATCGTCGCTCACGAGGCGCGGCGCTTTCGCCCCGGGTACGAGGACGGCCCCGATGACGAGATCGGCGTCGAGGCACGCCTCTTCGATCGCGTGCTCGCTCGACGCGAGCGTGCCGAGCCGCCCCCGGTAGACGGCGTCGACCGCGCGCAGCTTCGCGAGGTCGCGGTCGAGCACCTGCACCTCCGCGTGCATCCCGACCGCGATCATCGCGGCGTTGACGCCGGAGACTCCCGCGCCGATGACGACGACGCGCGCCGGCCGCACGCCCGGCACGCCGCTCATGAGCACGCCCCGGCCACCTCCGGGGCGCTGGAGGTGCTCAGCGCCGACGAGCGGGGCCATGCGCCCGGCGACTTCGCTCATCGGCGCGAGCAGGGGCAGCGAGCCGTCACGCGCCTGGACGGTCTCGTACGCGATGCCGACGGCGCCGGCACGGCGGAGCGCCTCGGTGCACTCGCGCGACGCCGCGAGGTGCAGGTAGGTGAAGAGCACGAGATCCTCGCGGAGCCGGTGGAACTCCTCTGCGATCGGCTCCTTCACCTTGCAGACGAGGTCTGCGCTCCCCCACACCTCGTCTGCGCTGTCGAGGATCGACGCACCGGCGCGCACGAACTCGGCATCGGTGATCGACGATCCCGTCCCCGCCCACCGCTCGACCACCACCGTGTGGCCGGCGGAGACGAGCTCGCGTACGCCCGCGGGTGTCATGGAGACGCGGAACTCGTTGTCCTTCAGCTCACGGGGGATCCCGATCCTCATCGCCGCTCCTCACGTCGTCGCGTGCCGCGGGGCCGGTCGCGCTCGTCCCACTGCGCGTGCCCTCCCGCCGCTCTCCTGCGAATCGTTGCACCGCGACCGGCTCGCCGCAAGCGTTTCCGTCGTCACATATCGATTCGGCGACGGTTTCCTCGAGAAGGGGTCGGCCGTCAGGAGTCGAAGCCGAGGCCGAAGCGGTCGAGCAGCCGGAGCCACGCGTCTCGTCGCCCGTCGTCGGCGTCCGCTCGGGCAATCGACCGCCGCGTCATCGCGACCACGGCGGATCGCAGGGGCTCGGGTGGGAACGGCAGGGGTGCGGTCCTCACCATCTCGAGCTCCGTGAGCTCGCTCGGCACACCTGCGACGAGGTCGAGCAGGACGTCCGCGGCGAACCGCGAGGCCCCGACACCGAGACCGGTGAACCCGGCGGCATAGGCGACCCGCCCGCGTTGCGCCGTGCCGAAGAACGCGCAGAAGCGTGAGCACGTGTCGATCGCGCCACCCCAGGCGTGAGTGAACCGCACGCCGTCGAGCTGGGGGAACGTCTCGATGAAATGCGCGGCGAGACGGGAGAACGTCGCGTGCCGGACCTCGCGAGCGGGTCCCATCGCGCCGTTGAAGTAGTAGATCGCGTCGAAGCCGCCGAACAGCACGCGGTCGTCGGGAGTGAGCCGGTAGTAATGGAACTGGTTGCCCATGTCCGCGAGCCCTTCCCGGCCGTGCCAGCGCAGCGATGCCCGGCGCGAAGCCTCGAGCGGCTCCGTCGCAAGGACGTAGTCGTACACGGGGATGACGCGCCGACGGACGCGCCGCAGGAGCGGGCGGAACGCGCTCGTCGCGACGACGACGTGGTCCGCCGTGACGCTCCCCTCGACGCCCACGAGGCGGACCCGCCTGCCGTCAGTTTCGAGGGCCGCGACCGGCGACTGCTCGAGCAGCACTGCGCCGCGCGACTCGACCGCCGCGGCGAGCCCCCACGCGAGACGCGCCGGGTCGACGAGAGCAGTCGAGCGCCGGTGGACGAGCCCGCCGAGGTAGGTCGGTGAGTCGATCCGGTCACGCAGCGCGCTCCGCTCGAGCACCTCGACATCCTCTCCGTGGGAGCGCGCGAGACGCGCGGAACCCGCGATCGCGGCCGCCTGCCACGGGGCGGTCGCGACGTCGATCGACCCTGTGCGCTCGAAGCCGCAGTCGATACCCTCTCGAGCGACGGTCGCCTCGATCCCGTCGAGGTTCGCCATACCGAGCTCCTCGAGGCGCTCGATCTCGGACCCGAAGCGGGCGACGCCGTTCGCGAGGCCGTGCGTGAGGCTCGCATCGACGAAGCCGCCGTTGCGCCCGCTCGCCGCGGAGGCGACGCGCGCGCCCTCGACGACGACGACCGTGCGGCCGGGCTCCCGCTCGAGCGCCCGGAACGCGGTCCACAATCCCGTGAAGCCACCCCCGACGACCGCGAGGTCCGCGTGGAGCGCGCCCCGTAGCGCGCCCCGGGCGGGTGGCGCGACCGCGCTGTCGAGCCAGACCGGACGATGCGCCACGCCCGCGAGTGCGCCACGACCTTCTGGAGGCGGTCCTGCACGGCCCCCTGGCTTCGGATTTCGTATCACTCTTGCCACCCCGGCGACCGTTCGGTCGACATTTCACGAACTGTCCATGGAAATCGCGTCCCCGATAGTGCAAGCTACTTCGACTCGCCTCGAGAACGGTCGCCCGGATATCCGGCGTCCGCTCGGGCGGCGTTCTTGGCGGCCGGTCTGACGGGCACGGAGGTGGGAACGTGGGAATCGCGGTGAGCACAGGTCAAGGTGCGGGGCCGAGCAGCACGATCGCCGAGGTGACCCGGGACAAGGGTCTGAAGCCCGGTGCCCTCGGGCTGATCTCGAGCATCGTGGTCGGCGTCGCGTCGACTGCGCCCGCGTACAGCCTCGCGGCGACGCTCGGCTTCGTCGTGGCGACCGTCGGCCTCCAGTCGCCGATCACGGCGATCGTCGCTTTCGTCCCGATCTTCCTCGTGTCGCTCGGCTACAACGAGCTCAACAAGGCGGACCCGGACTGCGGGACGACGTTCACCTGGGCGACGCGTGCGTTCGGACCGAAGACCGGGTGGGCCAACGGCTGGGCGATCGTCGCCGCGGACGTGCTCGTGATGGCGAGCCTCGCGCAGATCGCCGGCCAGTACCTGTTCCTCCTGTTCAACGACAACGCGGTCGGCACGAACGCGAGCAGCGGGTGGGTCCTGCTCGTCGGAATCGCGTGGATCGTCGCGATGACCTACATCTGCTATCGCGGCATCGAGATCTCGGCCAACATGCAAAAGGCCCTGCTCAGCATCGAGCTCACGATGCTCGCGGTGCTCTCGATCGTCGCGCTCGTCAAGGTCGCGAACGGGTCGGCGCCCATCGGCCACCTCCACGTCACCGGGTCCTGGTTCAACCCGTTCGCGATCCCGTCGTTCTCCGGATTCGTCGGGGGCCTGATACTCATGATCTTCATCTACTGGGGGTGGGACACCGCGGTGTCCGTCAACGAGGAGACGGCGGACAAGGAGAAGACGCCCGGACGCGCCGCGGTGATCTCGACGTTCGTGCTCCTCGCGACCTACGCGCTCGTCATCATCTCGGTCCAGGCCTACGCGGGTCTCGGCACCAAGGGCATCGGCCTCGGCAATCCCGCGAACATCAACGACGTCCTGTCACCACTCGGCCACTCGATCTTCGGGACGTCCACCTTCGGAGGCGTCCTGTCGCACCTGCTCCTCTTGATGGTGCTCAGCTCGGCCGCGGCGTCGACGCAGACGACGATCCTGCCGACGGCTCGCACCACCCTCTCGATGTCCGCGTACGGATCGATCCCGAAGTCGTTCTCGAAGATGCACGGCAAGCACCTCACGCCGACCGTGTCGACCGTCGCCATGGGCGGCGTCTCGATCATCTTGTACGTGATCATGAACTACATCTCCGCCGGAGCGGTGATCGCCGACTCGGTCACCGCCATTGGGATCGGTATCGCCTTCTACTACGGCTTCACCGGCTTCGCGTGCACCTGGTACTACCGGCGCACGCTTCGCGACAGCACACGCAACCTTTGGATGCGCGGGATCCTGCCGTCGCTCGGAGGCGTCATCCTCTTCGCGATCCTTGCCTGGAGCATCCGCCTCGACTGGAGCCCGGGATACGGGTACACCCACTGGAAGATGCCCTTCGCTCCCCACTGGAACGTCGGCGGGGTCTTCGTGATCGTCCTTCTCACGGTCCTGCTCGGCGTCGTCCTGCTCGTCGTCTCGACACGCGTGTTTCGGCCGTTCTTCCGCGGCGAGACGCTGAACCGCTCCACCCCGACGCTCGTTCACGAGGATGCCGCCGGCCCCGAGCTCGTCCTCGGCCTCCACCCGCCGGCGACGAGCGCGAGCGTCCCCGACTGACCGCGACGGGGCCGACGCGCCGGCGGCCGCCGCGGCGCGGACCCGTCGGGGGCCGGGGCGCTTCGCGCCGGCCCCCGACCGCGCGAGCCCGGCTACGACTGGATGTTCGACATCACGTGCTTGACGCGCGTGTAGTCCTCGAAGCCGTAGACGGAGAGGTCCTTGCCGTACCCGGAGCTCTTGAAGCCACCGTGCGGCATCTCGGCGACGATCGGGATGTGGGTGTTGATCCACACCGCGCCGAAGTCGAGCGCCTTCGCCATGCGCATCGCGCGGCCGTGGTCCTTTGTCCACACGCTCGACGCGAGGCCGTAGCGGACGCCGTTCGCCCACGCGACCGCCTCCGCCTCGCCCGAGAAGCGCTGGACGGTGATCACCGGGCCGAATATCTCGTCCTGGACCATCTCGTCGTCCTGGCGCAGCCCCGCGACGACCGTCGGCGCGTACAGGTAGCCGCGGTCGCCGAGCCGGCGGCCGCCGGTGACGACCTCGGCGTGCGCGGGTGTCCGCTCGAGGAAGCCCGCGACGCGCGAGAGCTGGTTGGCGTTGTTGAGGGGGCCGACGTCAGCGTCCTCGACATCGGTGCCTCCGACCTTCGTCGCCTCGGCCCGCCGCGCGAGGGCCGCGACGAACTCGTCGTGGACCTCCGGCGCGACGAGCACGCGGGTCGCCGCCGTGCAGTCCTGGCCCGCGTTGAAGTACCCCGCCATCGCGATGCCCTCCGCCGCGGCCGCGACGTCGGCGTCGTCGAACACGACCACCGGCGCCTTGCCGCCGAGCTCGAGATGGACTCGCTTGAGCAACGGCGCGGCCGCCGTCGCGACCTCGATACCCGCGCGGACGCTCCCCGTGATCGAGACCATCTGCGGGACGTCGTGCGCGACGAGCGCGCGCCCGGTGTCGCGATCTCCGCAGACGACGTTGAACACCCCCGGCGGCAGGTGCTCCGCCATGAGCTCCGCGAGATAGAGCGTCGAGGCTGGCGTCGTGTCGGAGGGCTTCAGGACCATCGTGTTCCCCGCGGCGAGCGCGGGGCCCCATTTCCAGACGGCCATCATGAACGGGTAGTTCCACGGCGTCACCGCTGCGCAGACGCCGATCGGCTCGCGCCGGACGAACGAGGTGTGGCCCTCCATGTACTCCGCGGCGGCGCGGCCCTCGAGCATGCGAGCGGCGGCGGCGAAGAAGCGGATCTGGTCCGCCGTCGGCGGGACCTCCTCGGAGAGCGTCAGCGCGAATGGCTTGCCCGTGTCCCGGCCCTCGATCCGCGCGAGCTCGTCCGCGTGCTCCTCGACGGCGTCCGCGATGCGCAGGAGCGCGAGCGATCGCTGCGAAGGGGTCGCGTCGCGCCAGTCGGGGAAGGCCCGCTCGGCGGCGCGCACGGCCTCGTCGACGTCCTCGCGGCCTGACACGGGTGCGAGCGCGTAGGGCTCACCAGTGCTCGGGTCGACGATCTCGGCAACCTGTCCGGATCGGGCCGTCACCCGGCGGCCGCCGACGAAGTTCTCGAAGTGCTCGAGCGACGACACCTCTGGAGCTCCCACCGATCCCCTCCCGCGACTGTGCGCCCGCTACGTTCGAGGCCAATCCTCGCAGAGATACCCTCGATCGACAAGCGATTTCGCACATCTCGACCCGTCGGGCGACGGATTCACTTGACGCGGGGCCCTGTCATGGCGCACGGTGGTGGCCGAGGAGGACGCGAGGACGTGCTCGACGAGGCGAACAGGGCCATCATCGAAGAGCTGCAGCGCGACGGCCGCCGGCCGTACAACGCGATCGCGGCCGTCGTCGGCCTCTCGGAGGCCGCCGTCCGCCAGCGCGTGCAGCGGCTCCGCGACGCGGGTGTGATCCAGGTCGTCGCCGTGACCGATCCGAAGCAGGTGGGCTTCGCGCGCCAGGCGATGGTCGGGATCCGGGCCGACGGCGACGTGCGCCAGCTCGCGGCGATGCTCGCGGCCATCGCGGAGGTCGACTACGTCGTGGTCTGTGCCGGCGGCTTCGACATACTCGTCGAGGTGGTCTGCGAGGACGACGCGCACCTGCTCGAGATCTTGAACTCGACGGTGCGCACCCTTCCTGGCGTCCGCCACGCGGAGACCTTCGTCTACCTAGAACTGACCAAGCAGACCTACACCTGGGGGACCAGATGACGCCCATGACCAACGACGAGCTCCAGGCGGCTGCACGCAATCACCTCTGGATGCACTTCACGCGCCTCTCCTCGTACGCGAACCACGACGTGCCGGTCATCGTGCGGGGCGAGGGCGCCTACGTCTTCGACAACGCGGGAAAGCGGTACCTCGACGGCCTCTCGGGACTGTTCACGGTGCAGGTCGGCCACGGGCGCACCGAGATCGCCGAGGCTGCAGCGAGACAGGCGGGCGAGCTCGCCTACTTCCCGTTGTGGAGCTACGCGCACCCCCGCGGCATCGAGCTCGCCGAGCGCATCGCGAACCTCGCCCCAGGCAACTGCAACCGCGTCTTCTTCACCACCGGCGGCTCCGAAGCCGTCGAGTCGGCCTGGAAGCTCGCCCGCCAGTACTTCAAGGCGATCGGCCAGCCGCAGCGCTGGAAGGTCGTGAGCCGGGACATCTCCTACCACGGCACGACGATGGGTGCGCTCTCGATCACGGGCGTCCCGGAGCTGAAGTCCGACTTCGAGCCGCTCGTTCCCGGCGCGGTGAAGGTGCCGAACACGAACTTCTACCGGGCGCCCGAGCACGGCGACGACCCCGTCGCGTTCGGGATCTGGGCCGCTGACGAGATCGAGCGTGCGATCGTGCGGGAAGGGCCGGAGTCGGTCGCCGCGGTGTTCCTCGAGCCCGTCCAGAACAGCGGAGGGTGCTTCACACCTCCCCCCGGCTATCTCCCCCGCGTGCGCCAGATCTGCGACCGCTACGGCGTGCTGCTCGTGTCCGACGAGGTCATCTGCGCGTTCGGCCGTCTCGGGCACTACTTCGCCGCCGACCGCTACGGCTACGTGCCCGACATGATCACGACGGCAAAGGGTCTGACGAGCGGCTACTCGCCGCTCGGCGCCCTCGTCGTCGGCGACCACCTCATCGAGCCCTTCCTCACCGGCGAGAAGACCTTCCTCCATGGCATCACGTTCGCCGGGCACCCGGTGTCGTGCGCGGTCGCGCTCGCGAACCTCGACATCTTCGAGCGCGAGGACCTGCTCGGCCACGTCCGGCGAAACGAGCCGGCCTTCCGCGCCGAGCTCGAGGCACTGCGCGACCTCCCGATCGTCGGCGACGTGCGCGGCGACGGCTACTTCTACGGGATCGAGCTCGTGAAGGACAAGGAGACGAAGGCGACGTTCTCCGACGAGGAGTCCGAGCGTCTGCTGCGAGGCTTCCTCTCGCCCCGGCTGTTCGAGGCCGGGCTCGTCTGCCGCGCCGATGACCGCGGCGACCCCGTCATACAGCTCGCGCCCCCGCTCGTGTGCGGCGAGGAGCAGTTCGCCGAGATCTCTCAGACCCTTCGCACTGTGCTCGAGGAGGCCTGGAAGCAGCTGTGAGCCGTGACGCGGCCGCTCGCTACTCCGACATCTCCTACTGGTTCGCGTCCCTCGACTCCCCCGTCGTTCCGCGCCCCGCGCTCCCGGGCGACACCGACGTCGACGTCGCGATCGTCGGCGCCGGCTTCACCGGCCTCTGGGCGGCCTACTACCTCAAGTCACGCGAGCCGTCGCTTCGCATCGCCGTCGTCGAGGCGGAGGTCGCGGGCTTCGGAGCGTCGGGACGCAACGGCGGATGGTGCTCGGCGCTGTTCCCTGCGTCCGACAAGCGGATAGCGCGCTCGTTCGGCCTCGGCGCGGCGACGGCGATGCGGGCCGCGATGCGCGCCTCGGTGGACGAGGTCGGCCGCGTGTCCGCGCTCGAGGGTATCGACTGCCACTTCGCGAAAGGCGGCACGATCACGGCGATGCGCAATGCCGCCGAGCTCGCCCGGGCGCGCGCCGAGGTCGAGGACGCGCGTCTTGTCGGAGTGGGACCAGATGACCTCGCCCTTCTCGGACCGGACGAAGCGCGCGCGATCCTCGGCGCGCAGAACGTCCTCGGCGCGACGTACACGCCGCACTGCGCCGCGATTCATCCCGCCCGGCTCGCGCGGGGCCTCGCGACGTGCGCCGAGCGCATCGGCGTCTCGCTCTACGAACGGACCCGCGCCCTGTCGATATCGCCCGGCCGTGTCGACACCGACCACGGCCGGCTACGCGCCGCGACCGTGGTCCGGGCGACCGAGGGCTACACGGCCCGGCTTCGCGGGACGCGTCGCGCCGTCGTTCCCGTGTACTCCCTCATGATCGCGACCGAGCCGCTCGACGCCGCGACATGGGCTCGGATCGGGCTTGCGCGCCGCGAGACCTTCGCCGACCACCGCCACCTCGTGATCTACGGCCAGCGGACCGCGGACGGGCGGCTGGCGTTCGGTGGGCGCGGTGCGCCCTACCACTTCGCGTCCGCGATCCACCCGGCCCACGAGCGCGTCCCACGCGTCCACGACATGCTCACGGCGACCCTCGTCGACCTGTTCCCCGTGCTCGGGGATGCCGCGATCACCCACCGGTGGGGCGGGCCGCTCGGGGTCCCGCGCGACTGGTTCGCCTCGGTCGGCCTCGACCGCACGACGGGGCTCGCGTGGGCCGGTGGCTATGTCGGCGACGGCGTCTCGACGGCGAACCTCGCCGGTAGGACACTCGCGGATCTCGTCCTCGACACCGATTCCGAGCTCACACGCCTGCCCTGGGTCGGACACCGCTCACGGGCGTGGGAGCCCGAGCCGCTGCGCTTCCTCGGCGTGAACGCCGGACTCGCGGTCATGACCTCGGCCGATCGCGTCGAACAGCGGAGCGGGCGTCCCGCGCGCCGCGCCGCGTGGTTCGAGCGGATCGCGGGAGGTTGAGCGACCTCGCGCGCGCGGGGAACGGGAATCGTCGCTGCGGCGCCCCCAATTGACACCACCTCGGCGGCGGAACCCACTACCGTGCCCTCGTGCCCTCCACACCTCGCAGTGCCCAATCTCACCGCGCCCCGCGTTCTGGTCCTAACCGGAGAGTGCTCGCCGCCGTCGCCGTCGTCGTGGTCGTCGGCGCCGGCGCCGGCATCGCCGTCGCGCTCTCGGGCTCCCCGAAGAAGTCTCCGACCGGCACCACGGCGGGCGGGGGGACCTCGACGACCGCCGCGCTGGCGTCCGACGTCTGTCCGCTCACCGACACCCGGGCGCCCGGTGGCGTCGTACCGAGGCGCCCCGCGATCGCCGTCAAGATCGGGAACGAGCCCCAGGGCGCCCGGCCGCAGAGCGGGCTGAACGAGGCCGACGTCGTCTACGACACCCCGGCGGAGGGCGGGATCATGCGCTACATGGCGATCTACCAGTGCAACTCGGCCTCGTCGATCGGTCCGACCCGGTCGCTGCGCTGGGTCGACTGGCACATCCTCGCGATGTACAGACACCTCCCCCTCCTCGTGCACGCCGGCGGGATCATCCCTGACGTCTCGGCTCTCGACGCGCTCCGTTACGTGAAGGACGTCAACCTGCTCAGCACGTTCGCGTCCGACGGCACCCGGATCACGAGCCGGGTAGCGCCGGACAACCTCTACACGAGCACCGCGGCGGTCTGGGCGTCCTTCCCGAACGAGAAGGCGCCGCCCGCGCCAGTGTTTCACTATTCGACGACCGTCCCCGCGGGAGCGAAGGCCGCGAAGAGCATCGAGATCAACTTCTCGGCCGGCACCGACAGCGTCTGGACCTGGAACGCCCCGACGGCCACCTGGCTGCACAGCTACGCCGGAGCGGGACCGGACGTCGACGCGCTGACGAACGCGCAGGTGTCGACCACCAACGTGGTCGTCCAGATCGTGAAGTACCAGCTCGGGCCCTACTCGGAGAGCCCTGGCGGCTCGGGCGACGTGGAGAGCGTGCTCACGGGGACCGGCTCGGGGTACCTGCTCCGCGACGGCAAGGAGATCCCCGTGACATGGCACCGGCCGACTGAGAGCTCGATGACGACGTTCACCGGCGCTCACGGCGCGCCGGTCGCTCTCGCGCCGGGCCGCACCTTCGTCGAGATCGTCCTCGACACGACCGCGGCGCAGAAGGGCGCGATAACGATCACCCCGTAGCGACGCGGATGCTCACTCGGGAAGGAGGCGGACGTACGGACGTCGCTGACCGGCGAGCGCGACGGTCACGAGCGCGCCGAGCACGGCGTAGGAGCCGAGCACTGCGTAGGCGTGCGTGGTCCCCGCGCCGGAGAAGTAGGTGACACTCCGGACGAGGCGCGTTGCCGCCCCGGGGGGCAGGTAGCCGCCGACGGCGCCGAAGAACCTCGGCAGCAGCGGCGCGGCGAACGGCCCGCCGGACGACGGGTTGCCGACGACGACGAATGCGGCGATCGCGAGAGCGGTGCCGGCGAGGCCGAGAACGGTCTCGAGCGCCGCCGTCGACAGCGCCGTCGCGAGCACGACGAGCGCGCCGACGCCCGCCAGCTCGAGCGTGTGATGGCGGAGCGCGCCGAGCCACTGGTCGACGATCAACGCGCCGATCAGCCCGGACGCGATCGAGAACGCGACGATCGCCGAGACCCGAGACGCCGCGGCGCGGCGCGACTCCGCCGACATGCCTGCTCCGACCCCGAGGACGGCCGCAACAAGGTAGCCACCGACGACCCAGCCGACGCTGAGGTAGAACGCGGACAGCCCCACGGGGTCCCCTGCCGGGAGCGGCGCCATGTCGACCACGTCGAGGCGCGCTCCCGAGGCGGTCGCGAGACCGCGGAAGATCGAGGTCAACGCCGATGCGACGAACGGACTCGCCGCGTCTGCGACGAGGAGCGTGTCCCGCGCGGTCCCCGGCACGAAGACGGCGTACGCGGCGCCCGACCCGACGGCCGCGCGCGCGGCGACGACGTCGGGCTCCGGGACGACCCGGACCGCCGCCGACTCTCCTGCGAGCTCGAGCCCGCGTGCCACCGCGGAGCGCGCCGCGGACGGTCCGACGAGCGCGACCGGGACGCCCGATGGCGTCGGCGCGTGCAGTGCCCCGACGTACGACGCAATGAAGCCAAGCTCGAGGACGAGCACGCCTGTGACCATGAGCAGCGTGAGCACGGGCACGCGCCGGCGGCGCGGCGGCACGGGCGAGCGACGCGGCATCGGCGCCACGCTAGCGACCACCGGCCGTCCTCTCGAGCCCCGACCCCTCGCGGCGGCCGCGCCCGCGGCGCGTCGCGCCGAGCGCCTGGCGGAGGAGCCAGGTCCGCGTCGCTGAGTAGGGCGGGCGATGCACCGCCAGGTCCGGACGGGCGGAGCGCTCGAGCACCGATCGCACCTGGGACATCGCCTCGACCCCGAGGCGCCCGTGGGAGACGCCCCACCCGGAGTCGCCCACACCGCCGAAGGGCAGCCCCGGCACACCGAGCGCGGTCATGGCGGCGTTCACGCAGAATGCTCCCGAGCGCGTGCCACGTTCGACCTGCGCTCGGGCGGCGCGGTCCTCGGAGAACACGTAGACCGCGAGCGGCGACGGGAGCCCGCCGACGATCGCGATCGCCTCGTCGACGCCGCCTACCTCGAGGATCGGAAGGATCGGACCGAAGATCTCATCGCGCATCAACGTCGAGCCGCGGTCGGGTTCACGGACCACCGTCGGCCCGAGATAGCGGCGCGCGACATCGTGGTCGCCGCCACTGACGACGCGCCCGCCGTGGCCGTCGAGCAGGCGGACGAGACGGTCGAGGTGCGCGGCGTCGACGATCCTCGCGTAGTCCGGGCTCGCCGCGGCGTCCGGGCCGTACATCGAGCGGGCCGCGTCGACGATCGCGGTCGTGAGCGGGCCGACGACGTGACCCGTGGCGAGCACGTAGTCGGGGGAGACGCAGGTCTGTCCGGCGTTGACGAACTTCGCCCACGCGATCCGACGCGCCGCGGACCTCACATCGGCCGAGTCGTCGACGATGGCCGGGCACTTGCCTCCGAGCTCCAGCGTCACCGGCGTGAGGTGGCGCGCGGCCGCTTCGGCGACGGTTCGCCCGACGGCGGTGCTCCCGGTGAAGAAGAGGTGGTCGACGCCCGCGCGGAGCGCGACGTGGACCTCGTCGGCGCCGCCGGGCACGACACCGGTCGCCTCGCCGACCAAGCCGCCGCCGCCACCGCCGCCGCCGCCGCCGCCGCCGAGGAGCGTGACGAGAGCCTGCGCGGATCGCGGCGCGAGCTCCGAGGGCTTCACGAGGACGCAGTTCCCGGCCGCCAGCGCGGCGACGAGGGGCATGAGAGCGAGATACACGGGGTAGTTCCACGGCGACACGACAAGTACGACGCCGAGCGGCTCGCGCGTGAACCGGGCGCTGCCCGGCCGCTGCACGAGCGGCACCCGAACTGGGATCGGACGGAGCCATCGGCGAAGGCCGCGCCGCACGTGGTCGATCTCCGCGACGACGAGTCCCGTCTCGGTCGCGAGGGTCTCGGCCCGGTGCTTGCCGAGGTCGGCGGCGAGGGCGCGCTCGAGCATGCACGCCGAGCCGAGGATCCGATTGCGAAGCTCGCCGAGGCACGCAAGGCGCCACTCGACCGACCGGGTGGCTCCCGTCGCGTAGGTGGCGCGGAGCCGAGCGAGCACAGCGTCCACGTCTCCGACCGAGCCGCCCCCCGCCGCCGTCGCCATCTCCCGGCACGCTAACGCGCCGCGCCCCCTAACAGATCCCTCGCGAATGCCCGCGCCGTTTCCCAACATCTGGCTGGCACGCTCGGCGAGACAGGGAGTCGAGCCGATCGGGAGGAATGATGGCGGCACTCGTAAACGTGCTGTGGATGGCACTCGGCGGTCTCGTACTGATCCTCGTCGTCGCCTCGGTCGCCGGTGTCGGCGCGACGTCCCGCGCTAGGGACTCGCGCCGAGTGCGCGCGTACGTGGACGCGACGGGCACTCGCAGCCGCCGCAGCGAGCTCGTGGCGGCGCGCGCCCGCTCGCTCCCCGACAGCCTGGACTGAACCCGGCGGCCCTGGCCGCCGGGTTCGAGGTGGATCGGCGCCGCGCCACTCGAGACAACGCCCGGCCCGATCGCCAAACTGCGGGGCGCCGACGCGCCACGACCCGCGTGGCGCGTCGACCGCGTCGGTCGCCCGAGGGCGCGAGACTGCTCGCCCGTGACGACGCGACGAGCGAGGTTCAGTCCCGTCGCGCGGCGACGCCCGTGACAAGGCCCCCACCGCGCACCGAGCTCGCGGCCGACGCCGATTCCCCCACTCGTCGCTCCAGAACCCTCGTCGCGGTCGCGCTCCTCCTCGTCGGCGCCAATCTCCGGCCTGCGATCGTGTCGATCTCTCCCCTGCTGCCGGAGATCCGCCGGTCTACCGGCCTCTCCCCGACTCTCGCCGGGCTGCTCACGACGTTGCCGGTCGCATGCTTCGGCGCGTTCGCGTTCCTCACCCCGCGCCTCACGGGACGCCTCGGGCGCGAGCGGCTCGTCGTCGCGGTGCTCGCCGTGCTCGCCGTCGGCATATGCGTCCGCATTCTTCCTGGTCGCTCCGCGCTCTTCGCCGGGACGACGCTCGCAGGTGCCGCGATCGCCGTTGGCAACGTCGTCCTGCCCGGGATCATCAAGAGGGACTTCCCCCGCCAGGTCGCGCTCATGACGGGTCTCTACGCGACCGCGCTCACCGCGGGCGCAGCCATCGCAGCCGGTGTGACCGTCCCCCTCGAGGACGCGAGCGGCCTCGGCTGGCGCGGCGTGCTCGCGCTGTGGGCAGTACCCGTAGGCGCTGCGCTCGTGCTGGCGCTACCCCTCGTCAGGGCCGCGGACCGGCGGGCGCCGGAGCCGCCGCCGCCGCCCGACCTGCGCGGCATGTGGCGTGACCGCGTCGCGATCGCGGTCACCGCGTACATGGGCATGCAGTCGATGGTCTTCTACGCGTCGGTCGCGTGGCTCCCGAGCCTCTTCCGTTCGCACGGTGTGAACCCGGGAGCAGCCGGCTGGCTCGTCTCGTACACCGGCTTCGTCAGCATTCCCGCGGCGCTCGCGACGCCCTTCATGGGTCGCCGGATGCGGAGCGAAGCGCCCCTCGTCGCGATGTCCGCCGTCCTCGGGGTCCTCGGGGTCCTCGCCCTCCTCGTCGACGCGCGCGGTCTCGCGGTCGAGTCGATGACCGCGCTCGGCCTCGGATCGGGAACCTCTCTCAGCCTCGCTCTCGGATTCATCGCCCAGCGCGGGCGCGACGCGCATCGCGTCGGCCAGCTGTCGATGTTGGCCCAGGGGGGAGGCTATGTCCTCGCCGCGCTCGGGCCCCTCGCCGTGGGCGCCCTGCACCAGCTCACCGGCGGCTGGACGGCGCCCCTCGTCACCCTCGTCGCACTTCTGTGCTTCGAGGTCGTCGTCGGTATCGCGGCAGCACGCGACCGTTTCGTCTCCAGCACTCGTGTCGAGGCTGTTGCGGGTTCGGCCCGAGTGGCGACCCGCCGCGGCACCGCTCGCTCGGGACGCGACGCGGCCGAACGGCACCGGTGCGGGCCTCGGCACGCGCCGTCCGGATGCCGGTGGGTGCCCCGGACGTCGCCCGGCCGGCGCGACCGGTTCCGAGGCCCGACGGCGCCGCCGGAGGGGACGTGACAAGGCGCGGCCAGACTCTGTTCCTCGCTCTCGGTGTCATCTGGGGAATCCCGTACCTGCTCATCAAGGTCGCCATGTCAGGCGTCACGCCGGCGACCCTCGTGTTCGCCCGCACCGCGCTCGGGGGGCTCCTGCTGTTGCCGGTCGCGCTCGCCCGCGGAGATCTCCGGCCCGTG
>DATLRJ010000144.1:0-23608 GCA_035534715.1 Acidimicrobiales bacterium
ATCGCGTTGAACAAGCTCACGAGCTGAGGGATCGCGGTCATCCTCACCGACCGCGCGAACCCGAGCCCCGCCCCCGAGCCGAGGAGGGCGCCGACGAGCAGCACCGCCCAGCCGGTCGCTGTGATCGACGAGTCGTGCGCGACGAGGGCGACGGTCGCCGCGACCGCGGCCACCATGCCCGCGGCGGAAATGCGACTTCCTCGGTTCGCCGTCGGCGGGGCGTTCATGAGGTGCAACCCGATGACGAAGCACGCCGCGGACGCGACGTACACGAGGCGGACGGCCGCGTCGAACCCGCTCACCGGGCCGGCACCTCGCCCGCCGCACCGTCGGCCGCCGGGGCCGCAGGAGGCGCCGGACGGCGCTTGAACATCTTCAGCATCCTGCCTGTCACCGCGTAGCCGCCGACGACGTTCATCCCCGCGAAGAGCGCGGCGACGAACGCGAGCGCGTAGCCCGCGGCGTCGTGCGCCGTGCTCGCGACGAGCGCGGCTCCGACGAGGACGATCCCATGGATCGAGTTCGCGGCAGACATCAGCGGGGTGTGGAGCGTCTCGGGCACCTTGCTGATCACCTCGAACCCGACGAGCAGGCTGAGCACGGCAATCGTGAGATCAGTGAGCAGTCCAGTGCTCATCGGGCACCCCCTTCGGTCGTTCCCGCGTCCGCGAGAAGCGCGGCAGTCCCGGGATGGACGACGGCTCCCGCGTGCGTGACGAGCACGCCCGCCTGGATCTCGTCCTGCGGATCCACGACGATCGCACCGTCCTTTACGAGGTGGAGCAGGAGCGCGGAGATGTTGTGGGAGTAGGCGGCCGACGCACCGGTGGCCATCGTCGACGCGAGGTTGCCCGCACCGACGATCGTCACGCCCTGCGCGGTCACCACCCGTTCTCCGGGGCGCGAGAGCTCCACGTTGCCGCCGAGCTCGCTCGCCGCCATGTCGACGACGACCGACCCCGGCCGCATCGACTCGAGCGCCACCGCGGTGACGAGCAGCGGCGGGCGGCGCCCGGGAACCTGAGCCGTCGTGATCACGACATCATGGTCCGCGATGTGTGCGTTCAGCTCCTCCTGCTGCGCCCGCTGCTCGTCCGCGTCGAGGCTGCGGGCGTAGCCGCCCTCCCCCGCCGCGGACGCGACGCTCTTCAGCTCGAGGTACTTCGCCCCGAGCGACAGGATCTGCTCGCGCGCCTCGGGCCGCACGTCGTAGCCTCGCACGACGGCACCGAGCCGTTTCGCGGTGCCGATCGCCTGGAGACCCGCGACGCCCGCGCCGAGCACGAGGACCTCGGTCGGTCGGGCGGTTC
This sequence comes from Acidimicrobiales bacterium, assembly GCA_035534715.1. GTDB lineage: Bacteria > Actinomycetota > Acidimicrobiia > Acidimicrobiales > Bog-793 > JAJZBW01. Next base: position 1,311 of record DATLRJ010000144.1, read on the forward strand.
CCGCCGCCGTGATGAGCATCGGGAAGTAGCGGCCCATCTCGTACGCCGCGACGATCGCCGCCTTGTACCCGGCGATGCTCGCCTGCGAGCTCAACGCATCCATCGCCTGGGCGCGGCTCAGCGTCCTCGGGAGCCCGTCGAGGCTGAACGCCGTGACGTCGCGCCTCGCGAGGTCGGCGGCGAGCTCGGGCTCCACGAGCGGCCGGAGCATCCCGATCACGACCTGGCCGGCACGCAGCTGTGAGATCGTCGCGGGTGGCGGACTACCGACGAACAGCACGACGTCCGCGCCCCCGAGCACGTCGTCTCGCGACACGACGCTCGCGCCAGCTCGCGAGTACGCGTCATCGACGAAGTGAGCGCGCTCTCCCGCCCCAGTCTCGACGAGCACGGCGCACCCGGTCGCCACGAGCCGGGCGACGCCGTCGGGGACGAGAGCGACGCGCGCCTCGTCCGGCCCGCCCTCACAGACGACCCCGACGACGAGTGGACGCGCCGAGCCGTTCGCCTCTACCGCTGTCAACCGAGCCCCCCTCCGTCCGCCACGCTGCGCCGCCCGGGAGCGCGGCGATCTCGCCGCGCTCCCCGGACCGGCCCGACCGAACCCGGCGCCGCCCATTGTGCACTGCGCGGCGACGTCCGCGTGGCACCGTCGCGTCCGGTCACGGTCTGGGCACGCTGTGACGCCTCTACGTGCGATCGGCGCGGGGCCACGTGCGAGCGGCGCGGGGCCATCCGCTCGGGCTCAACCCGCCGCGTCGGGCGGGCGGGCGACATGCGACGCGATCCACGATCGGGCGTCCGGGTCGAGCCGCAGCCACGACAGGCCGGCGACGACGAGGAGCGGGTGCGCGTGATCGCGCACGGAGCGGACCGTCGCCGTCGCGACCCCTCCGTTGATCTCGACAGCGACGCGCTGGTCGGGCCGGAGCTCGGCGGCGCGCTCGACGAGCGCGGCCGCGCCACCGAGCGAGATGTCCTGCAGGCGCGCGGCCCAGCTCGTCCCGTCGAGCGTGAGCGACGTCGACTGGTCGGCACGGACGCGTGCGAAACGGCGGTGGGCCGCGCGCGACAGCCAGCGGGGTGCCGCGAGCTCGATCGTCGCGTCGCCGACGGAGCGCACGGTCGTCGCCCATTCGCCGGCCATGCTCGTGCAGCGCACCTCGGCACCGGCGTGGAGATGGGGCGGCGGCGGACCCGGGCGCATCGGCTTCACGGTGAGCGAGCGGGAGTCGGCGCCCACGATGACGCACGCCGTGCCCGAGGGCGACGCGTCAGAACGCAGCGTGAGGTGACGGCCGATCGCCGAGCCCCCCGGCGTCTGAGAGGTCTCCGGCGTCACCATCGCCTCCCGATCCTCGCGCGCTGCGCGCGGCCTCGACCATACGGCAACGCGACGCCCCCACGGCTACGATCCGTCGGGATGCGCAGCGCGACGGCGGCAGCACTAGACGCGGGCGCGATCCTCGTCTTCGTCGGGATCGGCCGTTCCGCGCACACCGACGGCGTGAGCGTGGCTGGGATGGCGAGCACCGCGTGGCCCTTCCTCACCGGCGCCGCGATCGGGTGGGTCGCGTCCCGGGCCTGGCGGCGGCCCGCGGCTCTCGTCCCGTCCGGAACCGCTACGTGGATCGCGACCGTCGCCGTGGGCATGGTGCTCCGGGTCGTGTCGGGACAGGGGACGGCGGCGGCGTTCGTCGTCGTCGCGCTGGCCTTCCTCGGCGCAGAGCTCCTCGGGTGGCGGACCGTCGTCCGTGTCGCGACCGCGCGTCGCTCCGGCGCGACGCTCGGTCGCGCGGTCGCGAGCACGGTCCGGCCCACCCGCTCGCCGTCTGCAGGACGAGCGTGAGCACGGCGCGCCCTGCTGGGGACAGCGCGGCCGCGCAGGGCGATCGCCCTCCCGGCGTCGACCGGCGCCTGCTCGTGCGCTACCGAGCGCTCGCGTTCTCCACCGCGACGCTCCTCATCGTGCTCGTGTTCGTCGGCGTCCCGCTCCAGCTCGCGGCCGGTGATCCCGGAGTCGTCAACGTCGTCGGCACCATGCACGGGTTCCTCTACATCGTCTATCTCTACGTCGCGTTCGAGCTCGCGCGGGCCCTGCGCGTACCGCTCGTCCCGATGCTGCTCGTCCTCCTCGCCGGGACGGTGCCGTTCTGCGCGTTCGTCGCGGAGCGAAAGCTCACGCACCGCTACGACGCCGTCGCGGTCGCGCGTGCGACCGACGAGAGCGCGGGTCCGGGAGGCCCTCGACGCTAGTGAGGTCGGCCCTCACAGAGATTGCGAGAACGGCAACGGGACGAGCCCGTAGACTCCTCACGTGACGCGCCGCTGGACCTCGCGCCGGGCCCTGCTCCTCCACCTAGCGGTCCTCGTCGTCGCGCCGGCCTGCCTCGCCGCGGGGTGGTGGCAGGCGACGCGTGCGCTGTCCGGGAACGGCCTCAGCTGGTTCTACTCGATCGAGTGGCCGGCGTTCGCCGTGCTCGCGATCGTCGGGTGGTGGCGGCTCATCCACGAGGACCCGGAGACATACCGCGCCCGCAAGGAGAAGCCGCCCGAGCGGCGCGCGCCCGACGGCTCGCTGTACCCGCGCTGACGCGCCCGGCACGTCCGCGCTTCGAGAGCGAGGCGAGCGCGGGGCGCACGGGCGTGGCAGGCTTGGAGCCGCTTGCACCGACCGGGAGGTAGACCGTCGTGGGACGCACCCGTGCTCCAGCCGATCGCAACGTCGTCGTCCGAGCGGGGCCGAGACGGCGCGGCCCGCAGAACGGGGCGTGGGTTCCCGTCCACCGGGCGGCTGCCCGATGAGCGGCGTCCGGGTCCTCGTCGGCACGCGTAAGGGCGCGTTCGTGCTCAGCTCCGACGAGCGTCGCGTCGAGTGGGACGTCGCGGGCCCGTACTTCGCCGGCTGGGAGATCTACCACGTGACAGGCTCGCCCGCGGATCCAGACCGGATCTGGGCGTCGCAGACCTCGACGTGGTTCGGCCAAGTCGTCCAACGCTCCGACGACGGAGGACGCACCTGGGCCCCTGTCGGAAACGACTTCACCTACGACGGGGTGCCCGGGACCCACCAGTGGTACGACGGAACGCCCCACCCGTGGGAGTTCGCACGCGTCTGGCACCTCGAGCCGTCCGCGACCGATCCCGACACGGTCTACGCCGGAGTCGAGGATGCCGCGCTGTTCCGCTCCGACGACGGCGGCGCGACCTGGTCGGAGCTCGCGGGCCTGCGCGGTCACGGATCGGGCTCGTCGTGGCAGCCCGGCGCCGGGGGGATGTGCCTTCACACCGTGATCGCCGACTCGAGGGATCCGGCGCGGATGTTCGTCGCGATCTCCGCCGCAGGCGTGTTCCGCACCGACGACGCAGGGACGACGTGGCGACCGACCAATCGCGGGCTGCGCTCCGGCGAGATCCCGGGACCCGAGTCCGAGGTCGGCCACTGCGTCCACCATCTCGCGGTGCACCCCGCTCGCCCCGACGTCCTCTACATGCAAAAGCACTGGGACGTCATGCGCAGCGACGACGCGGGCGAGAGCTGGCACGAGGTGAGCGGCGATCTTCCGACCGACTTCGGCTTTGTCATCGACGTCCACGCCCACGAGCCGGAGACCGTGTACGTCGTCCCTATCACGAGCGACTCCCAGCACTTCCCGCCGGAGGGCAAGCTTCGCGTCTACCGAAGCCGGAGCGGAGGTGACGAATGGGAGCCACTCACGAGCGGCCTCCCGCAGACGCACTGCTACGTGAACGTGCTCCGCGACGCTATGGCAGTGGACTCGCTCGAGAGCTGCGGCGTCTACTTCGGGACGACGGGCGGCCAGGTCTACGCGTCCGCTGACTCCGGCGACAGCTGGGCGCCGATCGTCCGGGACCTGCCGGCGGTGCTGTCCGTCGAGGTCCAGACGCTCCCGTGACGGCCGGCACCGGGGCCCGCTCGCCAGGGCCGGTCGTGAGAGTCGTGCTGCCCGCGCACCTGCGAGTGCTCGCGCGCACCGAGCGGGAGCTCGCGCTCGACGTCGACGGGGCGGTCACCCAGTCGAGCGTCCTCGACGCCCTCGAGCGATGCCACCCGGAGCTGCGCGGCACGATCCGTGACCCCGCGACACGTCGACGGCGGGCGTTCGTCAGGTTCTTCGCGTGCGGGGAGGACCTGTCGCACGAGCTCCCCGACGCGCCGCTCCCCGAGGCCGTCGCGACGGGAGCGGAGCCGCTGCTAGTCGTCGGAGCGATGGCGGGGGGCTGAGCACCCGAGCGGCGCCGCGACGAGATGCCGGCCGGGGACGGGGGCGGTCGGAGCTCTGGGGTCGACGCCGCTCCCTCAGCCGACGACGGGTCCGGGCCCCGAAGGCTCGGCGACGACAGCCTCCCGTTCGGGGAGCTCGGGAAGGCGGACCTCGAGACGCATCCGCGACTTGTGCGCCGCGAGCACCGCCTCGTGGTAGGTCTCGATGCGCTGCCGGAACGCCTCGGTGTGGTAGGCGCGGCCGTCGACGAACGGCCCCACGGTCCCTTCGACGACTGCGAGGACGTCCTGCCCGGTGATCGTCTTGTACGTCTCGAGCGCATGGGCGAGCGCGAGCACCTCGAGGCGGTTGTCGCGTAGCAGCTGCTCCGTGCGGTCGAGGAGCTCGGCGAGCTTCGCCTCGATCCTCCCGCCGAGGCTCAGGTCGAGGAGCTCCTTCTCCTCCCTCTCGCCCGGCGCGCGCCCGCGACCGCCGCCCACGCCTGCCTCACGGGTGATCTCGTGACTCGCGATCGTCTGACCCATGCCCCAGTAGCCCTCCATGAACGTCGCGATCCGCGTCGCGTTCGCGAGATCACCGCTCACTCCGGACGCGGAGTCGCCGTCGAAGAAGGCCCGCTCGCCCGCCAGGCTCGCGAGAGAGATCATGATGTCGGACTCGTAGTCCGAGCGCCACTGGGTGAACGTGTCCTCGACGCGCACGCGCTTCACGAGGCCGAGGTAGGTACCGCCCTTCTCGATCGTCGCTACGTCGATCGCCCAGTCCTCGTGAGGGAGCCGGGCGGCAGCGACGGCGTGGCAGGCCTCGTGGACGGCCACTGCATGCCGCTCGCGCTCGATGTACTCGACGTCCTCGGGGGGCCCGAAGTCCTTCAGCTGCTTCGCCCTCAGCACGTCCTGCCACGTGATCGCACCTCGCCCGTCGCGGATCGCCGTGATGAGCGACTCGTTCACGAGGTCCTTGATCGTCGCGCCCGTCGCGTAGGGGGTCATCGTGGCGAGCAGGTCGATCTGCGCGTCCGTGACCTCGTGACGGACCTTCGAGAGGTAGCCCGCGTAGGTTCGCACCCGACCGGCCTTCGACGGGTAGCCGACCTTGTAGATGCGGTCGATGCGACCGGGCCGGAGCAGCGCCTCATCGAGGCTCTGCGGGAGGTTGGTCGCCATCATGACGAGGATGCGGTACTTCGGCGGTGGCTTCGGCCGCATGCCGAGGACCCTCCGCACGACGCGGTTGAAAAGGCCGCGAGGCTTCGACAGCCCTGACATCTCCGAGAGAAGAGACTGGAGCGTCCCCATTCCCCCGCCGCCGCCACCCATCGCTCCCGCCATGACCGCGGCGAGCTTCGTGCGCGGAGGCTCGACGCCCGCCTGGTCCCCTCCCACGCGCTGGCCGAGCAGGTGGACGCTCGACGCCGGGCCGAGGTAGCTCGTCCCATGGCAGCCGGCCGCGGCCGCGAGGTCGTGCGCCATCGAAGAGCTCGGGCCGAATATCCCGCCCGTCGTGAGCGCGCCGCGATTGCCGAGCGAGTCCGCCTCGTCGAAGAACACGACGACCCCGCCATAGCGCAGCGCGAGCCGCCTGAGCTTGCGGAAGAGCGCCTTCACCTTCAAGATCCCGACGCCGAAGAACATGTTCTGGAACGCACCGGGGTCCACGAAGACGAACGGGTTGTGCGTCTCGCCCGCCACGGCCTCGGCGATCAGCGTCTTGCCCGTCCCGGGCGGGCCCCAGAGCAGGATCCCGCCGGGGACGTACCCGCCACGCGACTCGATCGCCTCGGGGTCTCGAAGAAAGATGATGTTTTCCTTGACTCGCTCGAGCACCGAGTCCTGGCCCCACACGTCGGAGAACCGCGTCTTCACGTCGCCCGGGTAGTACACGTCGACGCCCCCGCGCGACATGAACCAGAAGATCGCCACGAACTGGATCACCGCGAGGAACATGAAGAACACGACCTGCACGATGAGCGGGAGGGCGCTCACGATCGCGGCAGGCACCTGGAACAGTGAGACCGCAGGCGACACGTGGTAGAACGCGCCGAGGACGACTGCGAGCGCGCCGAGCAGGACGAGCACGCGGATGGACCGACCGATACGGAAGCGGTTCCAGTCCCCGATGTGGCCGGCGAGCCGCGATGACCCGCCGAGGACGCGGTTCGTGACGAAGCGGTGCCAGGCCGACCAGTGCTCGCTCACGAGGTAGTGGAGCTGGCGGGCGACCTCGAGCCCGGCGAGCACCTCGAGCCACGCGAGGGAGCGGATCTCGTTGCCGAGGACGTCGCCGAACGGCTCGATCGGGTTGTTCACAGAGCTCGCCCATACGAGGAGCCAGAAGAGCGCGGCGAGGAACACGAGCAGCCGTACTCGGTCGACTACGTCGGCGCGCTGGCGCAGTGCGTCGGCCTCGAGACGCGGCGATGTCGCGGGGTCGAGCACGGGCAGGTCGTCCCAGGCGCGACCCACCGTGCTCTCGGCTCCCGGCGTTGGACCCCGGCCATTCGCGCTCCGCGGTGCGCCGTTTGCGCTCGGCCCTTGTGCACCGGCGGAGGGACCGGTCGCGCCCGGTCCCGCAGGGTTGTCGGCGTCCTCGGTCATCGCTGCTCCTTGACGGTCCACGAGCTCAATATCTGCGTGATCGTTCCCGAGCTCGGCCCCCAGCAGCTCGCCCGGCAGCCGACACCGATCGCGAAGACCCAATCGGTCTGGGGATCGACGGCCACGACCTGCCCGAAGGTGGTCACCACGCTGCCGGCGCCTCCGAGGTCGACGACGAGACGGCTCTCGCGAATGCCGCCGGAACCTGTCGACTCGGCGTAGCTCAGCACGTGCATGCCCGCGGTCGTGAGCGGGTCCGCGCCGAGCATGAAGCTGCGCATCGCCGCGAGGGAGAAGGTGTCGCGCTCGCTCGGGGAGAGCTTCCGGGCGATCACCTCGCCCTCGGGGACGCGGCTCCCCGACGCCCCGATCTGCCGGAGCGAGATGCGCCGGGTTCCCGCGAAGAACAGGAGCCACTCGCCGTTCTCGATCTGCGAGATCTGGCTCTCGGTGAGCTTGCCGTTCGACGCCTCGATCGCCTGGGTCGACCCGAAGGTCTTCCACGTGCTCGGCAGCTTGAAGTAGAGGCGCGTGCCGTCCGGGCTCTCGCGGTTGAAGTACGCATAGCCGCTCGACAGACAGCCCGACAGAAGGATCGCGAGCGAGCAGGCGACGAGCGGCGCGCCGAACCTCGGCACGGCTGCGTGCCTCCTCGGCCTCGTCGTCAGGGGGTGATCGGTGGGTCGGATCGCCGCTCTCTCCGCAGGCGCGTGCTGCCCCGGCAAGTGACCCCAGGATAGGGGTGGTCGCGGCCCGTTCGCGCGATGCTTCGGTGAACTTCGCGAGACGGAGCGCCATCGGCGCCGGTCGTCACGGGACGAGGATGATCTTCCCGTTGGCGTGGCCGCCCGCGAGCTCGCGGTGCGCGTCTGCAGCCTCGCTCAACGGGTAGGTGCGAGCGACGCGCACAGTGAGCGCGCCCTTTGCGACGAGCCGGACGAGCTCGAGACGCGCTGCGTCCCGGATCGCCGTGCCGGGATCCGCCCCGGGGCCCGCGCCTAGCACCTTGATGCCGAGCTCGCCGCCGCGACCAAAGGCCGCGATCGTCGCGATCCGGTCCCGGTCCGCGACGAGCTCGACCGAGACGTCCACTGCCTCGTCGGTACCGACAGTGTCGATCGCCGCGTCGACGCCGGCCGGGGCGAGCGCACGCACGCGCTCGACGAGACCATCGCCGTACGCGACGGGCTCCGCGCCAAGCAGGCGCAACGCGTCGTGTCGATCGGGTGCCGCAGTGCCGATCACGCGCGCGCCCGAGGCCACCGCGATCTGGACCACCATGCTCCCGACCCCGCCCGAGGCCCCGTGGACAAGGACGGTGTCGCCCGAGCGCACGGCCGCGGCCGTGAGCGCGTGGACCGCCGTCGTGCCCACGAGCATGAGCCCGCTCGCCTGCTCGAACGTGAGCGCCGCCGGCTTGGCGACGACCGCAGGCCCGGGGACGAGCACCTGCTGCGCGTACGCACCGGGTGCCCGGTAGGCGATGACCTCGTCGCCGACTCGAATCGGCCCGCTCGGTCCCTCGGCGTCGCCGCCGACTGCGATCACGACCCCCGCGGCCTCCGAGCCGAGCGCCATCGGCAACGCGCCGGGGTCGCGGCCGAACGCGCCGCTGTACAGCTTGAGGTCGAAAGGGTTCGTCCCCGCGGCGCGGACGTCGACGAGCACCGCTCCCTCCGCGGGCGGACCGACCGGCTCGTCGACGAGCGAGAGGACCTCGGGACCGCCGTACGCGTTCGCCACGACCTTCAGTGCCATGCGCGGTCCAACTCCCGGGCGAGCAGAGCTATTCCCGCGAGTGGATCGCCCGGTGACGTGCAACTCGTCGAGACGCTCGGTCACCTCACGACGGACGTCACCACCGCCGCCGGCACCGACGACGGACTCGCTGCCTGCGCCCGCCTCGGGTCGTCCCCGGACGGGCAGGGAGGGACGCTCCCTCGACGCGCTCTGCACCGTCGCCGGCGCCCCGGACGGCGACCCGGCGGAATGTGCTCTATCCCGATCCTGCCCGCATCGTCCCCGGGCACCGCGCGGCGCTCACTCCAGGTGAGTCGACAGCTCGCGCGCCCGCTCGCGCGCGCGGTGCCCCTCGCTCCCGGTCTCGACCTCCACTCCCCCGGTCGCGCTCGGGCCCAGGCATGTGCCGTCTGGCGGGGCCGCGCTCGCTCGAGGATCCGCCCGCCGGGCGCGGGCGACGCTCTCGGACGCGCTGAGCGTCGCGGCGAGCAGGTTCGTGAGCAGCTCGAGCGGCTCGACGTCGTCACAGGAGAGGGCGCGCGGCACCGCGCTCGCACAGACGACGAGGCCGAGGCGGTCGCCGCCCGCACGCAGAGGGAGGACGACGACCGCCCGGGCCGACACGCGCAGCGACTCCGTCCCGACAAATCCCCTGCCGGTCACGTCGTTCGCCGTGTAGCAGGAGCTCACGTTCTCGACGAGGGTGGCGAGCTGGGAGAGCTCACGCTCCGGGAGCCGGGAGAGGATCGGGCCGAGCGGACCCGCTGACGACACGACCTCGAAGGAGCCACCGATCTCACGAACGAGGCACGCGGAGTCCATCGCCGCGGCCTCACGGAACGCGCTGAGAGCGCGCGACGGTGCGTCGAGCTCGAGCGCGAGCTCGGAGATCACGACCGACGCGCGCGCCGCGCGGCGCCATGGCGTGCCGTGGCCGCGCCAGCCGAGAACGCTCAGCCGTTCCGCGAGCATGCGAGCGCACCTCTCGAGCAGTCCCGGCGTGCCCGGAGGGAGCGAGGTCAGCGACTCGACGTTGAGAGCCCCGATCGCCTCGCCGTCCACGACGACGGGGACACACGCCTCTGCCCTCACTCCAGGGATCGCCTCGAGATAGTCGGCGCACCCCTCGACGTCGTCGACGACGACAGGGACCCCGCTCGACCACGTGCGACCGGTGATGCCCGCGGTCGCGGTCATACCGTCGAGCACCTGCCAGAGTCCGCGTTGCGCTACGCAGCGGAGCTGACCGCTGCGCTCGAGGTAGACGCTCGCGAGCAGTCCTCCCGGTCGCAGGTGCTCGACGACCGCCTCGCACGCGGCCCCTGCGTCGGTGACACGCGCGAGCTCCCCGGCGAGCCGCTCCGCATCGAGCACGCCCGCACCGTCGTTGCCGGAGCCGGCGACACCGAGCGCCGATCGGGCTCCGGATCGGCCGGCGAGCACGGCTTGCGGCCACGCGGGCCCCGGCCGAGCAAGCAGGTAGCCCTGGACGAGGTGGACCTGGGCCGCTCGAAGAACTGCGAGCTCGTCGGCCGTCTCGACGCCCTCGGCGACCACAGTCGCGCCGACCTCGCGAGCGAACGCGACGAGCGAGTGGACGAGAGCGCGGCGATTGCGGTCCCCGGCGATGCCGCTCACGAGCGACCGGTCGATCTTCACGAAATCTGGCAAGAGCTCGACGACGTGGCGCAGGCTCGAGTGACCGGCGCCGGTGTCGTCGATCGCGAGCCTCGCATTTCGCGACAACCACGGGACGAGGTCGTCGCGCAGGCCGAGATAGTCCTCGACCGCCGCCTGCTCGGTGACCTCGATGACTAGGCGCTCCGGGAGCAGGTCGCGGAGCGCGAGCAGGTCCGGCTCGACGAGGACGTCCGGGCTCACGTTGACGAACAGCAAGGCGTCGTCGGGCGGCGTGCCGAGCTCTGCGATCGCGCGCCAGCATGCGATCTCGAGCCGGGCGCGTTGACCGAGCTCCCCAGCTCGCTCGAGCCACCAGTCCGGCGGGCGTCGGACGCGCGACGGCATTCGCGCGAGCGCCTCGTAGCCGACGATCGCGAGGTCCGAGACGCGGACGATCGGCTGCGCGACGGCCCGGATCACCCCCGGTACGCAGAGCCCGTCGACGGTCGCACGCAGCGACGCGTCCGCGACGGCAGTCGACGACGATTGAGGCGCGCTCGTAGTCACCACGTAGCTGACGACCCCCCACCGCCCCAATTCGAGCGCGTCGAGCTCCGCGCGCCCGCCCGGCGGTGCCCCGACCTCGCCGGTGACCTAACCGCGGCGCGAGAACCAGCCGCGTCGCACCGGACGCTCGGCCGCGTCGGGCGCCGAGTCACTCGCCCGGCGCGCGCGGCGCGAGGCACCTTCGCGGCAGCGGCAGCGCTGGTCGATCGGCACGTGGCCGAGCACCTGCTCGATGTGGGCGCCGCACCCCTTCCAGCTCGGCCGCGCGCACGTCGGGCACGTCGTCGCTCTGCACATACCCCAGAGGGTACACCACGGGATGAGCCGCGCACCGGGGCGAGGGGGATCGGCGCGCACGGCTGCGCCCCGCTCGCGGTGGCTCAGCCCAGCGACCGCTCCCGCCACGGGTAGCGCGCAAGGGCGGCGAGCTGCGCCGGACCACCCGACTCCGCGTCGTAAAGGCTCGCACCGAGCGCGCCGCCCCTGTGCGAGACGTCGAGGAACCTCCAGATCTCCGCGCCGGACGGAAGGCCGTGCCGACCTCCCTCCGATGCCATGTCGTAGTCCTGCCCGACAGGAACGACCGGCCTCAGACGCTCGAGTCCCCGGATCGCCTCGAGGACTGCACGCCCCGGCTCCGTGCACGACCAGTAGACCATCGGCGCGAAGGCGTCGACGTAGGGCGCCTCCGCCGCGTACGGGTACGTCGCGAGCCAGTAGCGGAGGGGCCGGGGCACCACGGCGACGACGGGCCGGCGCCCCGCGTCCGCGCGCACGAGGGATAGGTAGTACGCGACGCGGCGGGCGCTCAGGTAGGTTCCCTCCGCCGGGCTCTCGATGTCCGCCGCGAAGCCGTCGGCCCCGTCGCGCAGCGCGTCAGCGGCGCGTGCCGCGTCGGCGGCCGGGTTCGACATCGTCGCGAAGTCCCAGGCAATGACTGCGATGCCCGCGCGGTGCGCAGCGGGGACGAGCTCCCGGAGCAGCGTCGCGCCGTAGTAGCCGTCGTGGCTGCTCCCCGTGCGGAGCCACAGCTGGCGCAGTCCCGCGCGCACCGCCATGGCGACGGTGCGCCGCACGTCGAGCCGGCTTGTCTTCCACGTCGCGAGCCACAGCCCCTTGCCCGACAGGGCCGAGAGGTCCACCACACGCGGCGGGGGCACGCCGGCGACCGGGATCGCGCTGTCGGGCACGGACGGTGGGCCGAGGGGCGGCGGGGGTGGACCTGGCGGGAGCGGGGGCGGCGGGCAGGGCTCAGGGAGGACGGGAGGCGCGGGTATCGGGTACGCGGCCGCGCTCGCCCGGGCAGAGGGCGTGACGCGCGCGGGCAGCGCGGGTATCGCACCGGAGGCCGGCAGGACGAGAGCTCCGGCCGCCGCCGCGCAGAGGAGCCCCCGGCGGAGCGCGGCACCACGCGGGTCGCGGGCGCTGCCGGCTGGGTGCACCTCGCCATTGTGGCTCCCTCCGCGGCGCGCGGGGCGCGGCTCCCTCGCGGCGCGCGGGGCGCGGCTCCCCCGCGGCGCGCGGGGCGCGGCTCCCTCCGGGCGCGCCGCACTCGGACGCCCGGATGCCCCGACGCCCGGACACCCGGATGCCGGCCGCGGTTCGCCGGCAGCCACCTCGCAGTCGCGACGCGCCCGATGCGCGTTCCGCGCGGTCCCTACAGTGAGGTCGTGACGGCGCTGCTCGCTCCCCTGCGCAGCCGGGCGTTCCGCTGGCTCGAGGGCACAGCCGTCTTTGCGAACGCGGGCGTCTGGATGGTCACGCTCGTCGGTGGCTTCATCATGGAGCAGCTCACGACCTCGCCGGTGCTCGTGGCGCTCGCGGCGTCGATGACCCCGCTCGCCGGGATCTTCGCGGTCGTCTTCTCCGGCGCCGCCGCCGACGCGCGCGACCGCCGCGCGGTCCTCCTCGTCGCGAAGCTCCTGCTCGCGAGCTCGGCAGCGTTCCTCGCGATCATCTCCGCGGCCCGCCTCCTCTCGCCCGCGACGCTGCTCGTCGGCCTCGCGGGAATGGGAATCGCGAACGGCACGTCCTCGCCGACGTGGTGGACGACCGTCGCCGACCTCGTCCCGCCAGAGATCGCTCCGGTCGCGTTGAGCGTCGACAGCTTCCAGTGGAACATCGGACAGGTCGTCGGTCCCGTGCTCGGCGGGGCGGTGCTCCGCGGCGCGGGGAGCGCCTCGTTCTTCGCGGTGTGTGGAGCGCTCATGCTCCCGCTCGTCGGCTTCCTCGTCATCTGGCGGGGCCGTAGCGACCTTCGCCTGTCGACGCCGGGCGGCGACGCTGCGGAGAGCCTCCTCGGCGCGATCTCCTCCGGGTGGCGCTACTTCGCGAACACCCCCGGGCTCCGCGCGATCGCGGCGCGCACCGCGCTCTACGCCGCTCCGGCAGCCGCGCTCGGCGCGCTTCTCCCGCTTTTCGCCGCCCACTACCTGCACACGACCGCGCTCGGCTACGGCGCATACCTCGCACTCGTGGGAGTGGGCGCGATGCTCGCCGCCCTCGCGGTCCCGCGTCTCCAGGGCCACCTCCACCTGGACGCCCTCGTCGCGGCCGCTACGGTCGCGAACGGCCTCGCAGTCGGCGCCCTCGTCCTTTGGCCCAACCGCTGGGCCGCTGTTCCGGCGCTCCTCGTCACGGGCGCGACCTGGGTGTGGGCGACGATGGCCTTCGTCATCGCGGCCCGGCAGGTCACGCCCGAGTGGGTCCAGACGCGGGCTCTCTCGCTCTACTACGTCGTGCTCGAGGGACCCTTCGTGGTCGGCGGGCTCGGGTTCGGCGTCATCGACTCCTTCCTTCCCCTACGTACGACCCTGCTTGTCTCCGCTCTCGCCTTCATCCCCGGCGTGCTCGTGATCCCGCGCTTCGGCCTCCCGGTCGTCGATCGGGCGTCGCTCGAGATCGTCGGGAGCCCGTCGCTCGTCGTCAATAGACGGATCCAGGCGAACGACGGGCCGGTGCTCATCCTCGTCGAGTACCGGATCGACGAGGAGGGCGTCGACGACTTCCTCGCCGCGATGGCAGACCTGCGCATCGTCCGACGGCACCTCGGCGGGACACGGTGGGGGGTGTTCGAGGATGTCACGGAGCACGGCCGGTTCATGGAGACGTTCCTCGTCGCCTCGTGGCAGGGCTACATGCTCCAACGCGCGCACTACACCAAGGCCGACACCGAGGCCGAGGCTCGAGCGTTCGCGTTTCACCGTGGTCCGGGCGAGCCCCGCATCGAGCGCATGGTCCACCCCGAGACCGTCGAGGCCGCCCAGGCACGGTCCGAGTGGCGGCGAGAGATGATGAGGCTCATCACCGAACGTTCCTGAGGCTCACCGGTCGGGTCGGCCGACCCGACGAACGCGAGCCTTTCGCTTATCACGTGCTGCGCGGCGCACGTGATCACGTGAGCAGTGCTCGACAGACCCCGAGCCACCGAGCGCGCATGATCGTGGCTCTCGTCAGAGGACTCCTTCACACGCGACAGGGGAGCACCTCGTAGACCATCGAGAGCCCGAGGACGCGCTCGCGCTCTGTAGCCGCGGGTCAGTCGAGCCCGGGCAGAGCCACGGGATCCGGCCGAGGCGTGCACGCGCCGCAGTGAAGGGCATCCTCGACGACGAGGGCCTCGAGATGCTCGCGGCCGCGGTACATCTCGAGGATGAACGGCCGCGTCCTCACGTGGTCGGCGCAGATCCCGCGCCCGCAGAACCGACAGGTCCCGACCGCGCTCTTGCGACAGTGCCAGCAGTCCACCCGCTGTGCTCCTCGTCCCGGCTCGCTAGTGGCGCCGGTCCTCGGGGAGGGCCGCCGTCGTGCCGGACCCGAGCCTAAGGGACGTCGCGAGCACGGCCGCGAAGCCCGCGGGCGAGACGCGGAACGCTCGCACGGACGTCGTCGCTCGGACGGTCGCGGTTCGCGCTCCTCCCTCGAGCAACGCGATCTCCCCGAAGTAGCTCGCCGGGCCGAGCGTCGCGACCTGCCGTCCGCCGCGTACGACCTCGACATGGCCCTCGAGCAGCACGTAGAGGCCGTCCGCAGAGTCGCCCTCGGTGACGATCGCCTCGCCTGGAACAGCGGTGATCGCCTCGCCACCCTCGGCGAGAGCGACGACCTCGTCCCGCGAGAGGCGCGCGAGGAGGGGGACTGCGGCGAGCTCGGCCACCTCCTGGAGAGTCACGCCGATGCTCGGTGCTCGCAGGTAGGGGGCGAGGAGCCGCTCGAAGCTGCTCCGGTCGACCTCGAAAAGCTCGAGTGGCGTCAGCGCGCGGACGGTCGCGGCCCGGACGGCGTGCCGGACGAGCCCGAGCTCCCCGAAGCCCTGACCGGGTCCGATCTCCCCGAGAGTGCGAGTCTCCCCCGTGAGGGCGTCGACGTCGAGTACCTCCGCTCGTCCCCGGCGCACGACGAAGTACGCGTCGGCGGGCTCGCCCTGTCGGACGACGTCACCGCCCGGCGGACGCGCGACGAGTCGCACTCGACCGGCAAGGTCGTTGAGCACCTCGACGGGGAGGTCCTCGAACAGAGACGGCGAATCGACGGTGCGCGCCGCCTCGACGCGCCAGCCCCTCTCCATGCGAAATCTCGCACGCCTCGTGAACGAGGACAGCCGCGCACCGCCGCGTACGCCCACGCCGACAGCAACCTGCACGAGCGGTCCGGCGAGCACCGCCACGAGCACGACGAGCAGGACGCGGTCGACCACGCCCGCCCGCCACATCGAGCTCGCAACCGCACCGAAGGTCCGCCTCCAGAACTGCGCGGCGACCGTTAGGACGAACACGGCGAACGCGCCGCCCACGAGCGCGTAGGTCGCGAGGGCGATCTCGGTCGGCCCGAAGCGCTCCCGCCGGCGGACCTTGCGCCACGCAGTGTGACGGAGGAACGCGAGCGACCGTGCACGCAGGTCGGACACTCCGACGACGTCGGAGAAGATCCAGTAGCCGTCGAGCTCGAGGAGCGGGACGAGGTTGACAAGAAGAAGGAAGTACGTGAGCACGACGAACCGGTAGAGGACGTGGGCGCCCGGCCCTCGCGGGTCGGCCGCGAGCGCCAGCGCCGCGGCCCCTCCCGCGACGAACTCGAACCACGGGCCCGCCGCGGCCTGCGAGATCCGCTGGCGCCGGGTGAGAAGCAGCGCCTGCGGCGCGTCGACGAAGAACGACGGCGAGCCGTAGTACAGGCGCATCCCCGCTCCGTCGATTCGGCGCCCATAGTGGACGACCGCGAGCGCATGCCCGAGCTCGTGGACGAAGACGAGGCCGACATTGAGCGCGACGAACAGGACGAAGCCCCAACCTGGCGATTGCGTCCCGAAGCTGAACCGGTGCGAGAGCGCGACCGCGACGAAAGCCGCGAGACCGCCGAGCCCGACCACCGCGCTGATCGCGGCGGCGGCCGGCGTCGCGACGCGACGTAGCCCGAGCCCGTACAGGGAACGGACGAAGCGATCGGCGCCTGTCCACTCGGCCGAGAGCGTGCGGACCGAGCCCGAAAGGCGCCCGCGCCATGTCGCCGGGCGGAGCGCCGCTCCGAGCTCACGGCCGACGTCGACCGTTCGGTCGGCGAGCAGCCCGTGCACGCGCAACAGCTCGAGGGCGGAAAGCACGCGCGCGGGCTCTAGGTCCCGGTCGCGGCCGTCGCCGCTCACGATCTCCGCGAGCGTCCTCCTGCCGTCGAGCAATGAAAGCAGCCGAGCGTCGCGCTCGTCGACGCTCACGATGACCGAGCCGCGCGCGAGCAGCACCCGCGGTCCGGACCGCACCCAGTCGAGATCGACCGTCTCGACGTCGTCGGCGAGTCTCGGACGCCACCGCTCCGGGCTCAGCTGAGCACCGAGGTGCGCCCAGACGTCCGCCCCTGACCGATGCGGCTCACGGGCGCGCTCGATGAGCGACGACCAGAGGTCGTCGCTCATCGAGCGGAAGCCCGGAAGACTGGAAGCCCTAGAAGCGGAAGAAGGAGGCGAGGCGCGAGATCCTGCGTGTCTCGTGAGGGCCCTTCGCTTCCGCCGTCGCCTCGTCGTCAGACGTCACCGCGGCGTCGGGGCTCGTCGGCTGGATCTTCTTGTCGCTCATGTAGGCCTCCCGGTGGGGTGCGATCGGTTCCTTACGACGACATCATGCACGCTGTGCCATCCCGTGTCTGTAGCCGAGGCGACAGATAGTGTGTGTCGGCGGACACACTTTCCCGCGCGGCGCGCGAGCGCGCCCGCGGGGGTGCTCGACGACTGGGGGCCTTTGGCATGGGACGAAGAACGACGCCGTGGTGAGCTCGAGGACGCAGTTCCTCGCCGTGCTGGACGAGCAGACGCGGCGCGACGTACGGCGCAGCGCCCGCCGGCGACGCTACGAGCGTCACGAGCGGCTCTTCCACGAGGGAGACCCGAGCGACGGGATGCACCTCGTGGACCTGGGGTGGATCGCGATCCGCTCGTCGACGCCCGCGGGAGACGTCGCGACTCTCGCCATCATCGGACCCGGCGAGCCCGTCGGCGAGCAGTCGCTCATCGCGACGGGCGCCACCAGATCCGCGACCGCGTTCGCGCTCACCGCGGTCGAGTCCCTCTACCTCGGTCGCGACGCCTTCGACGACCTGCGCGCGAGGCACCCATCGGTCGACCGGTTCCTCGCGACGCTCCTCGAGGACCGCCTGCGCCGGGTCTCCGAAAGGCTCACGGAGGCCCTGTACGTGCCCGCACCAGAACGCGTGCTGCGGCGGCTGCTCGACGCGGCGGAGTCCCTCGGCGACCGCCCCGTGCCGCTCACACAGCTCGACCTCGCGTCGCTCGCGGGCACGACTCGTCCGACGGTCAATCGGATCCTTCGTAGCGCCGAACACGCCGGTGCCATCGTGCTTCACCGGGGCGACATCGAGGTCGTCGACCGCGTGCTGCTCGGCCGGCTCGCGCGGACTCGCCGCACCTGACCATCGACACGGCGCCCACCACTATCTGCACCTCGCTAGCAAGTGGTGCTTGACGTCGCACGCGGCGTGCGCCAGGATCGCGCGCGGCCGGACCGGGGAGCCGTTGCACAAGCATTCTGGACGGCGCCGATCACGGGCACACCCGGCTGCGAGGGGGAGCACGTCGTGACTACTTCTTCCACTCCGGACCGGCCCCGTGCCGCTCGCCGGATCGCCCTGCCTGCGCTCGCTGGCGCGGTCCTCACCTCTGCACTCGGCCTCACGGCATCGGCCGCCTCGACCGTGGCGAGAAAGGCGAAGCCGCCGCCCTTCAGCACTCTCGAGAAGTCGCTCCAGGCGGAGGAGCACCTCACGTTCAAGGTGACCTACACCGCTCACTCCGCTGGCAAGACGACGACGCTGGTGTTCGAGCAACGACCACCCGACGCGCGCTTCGGCGAGGCCCAAGGGTTCGTTCTCGAGCTCGCGGGCAAGACGTACTTCTGCGCGTCCGCGCTCGGGCACGCGATGTGCTTCAAATCCTCATCTACCACGAACCCGCTGCTCGGGCTCGTCGGGCTGTTCAGCCCCGCCGCTATCGTCACCGAGCTAAAGACGCTCGAAGCCGAGACGCTCACGAAGCTCGCCGGTGTGACGGTCACGTCGTCGTCGAAGACGATCGCCGGCCAGGCCTCGACGTGCGTGAACGTGTCGGCGAAGAAGGCATCCTACGAGTACTGCGTCACCAACTCGAAGGGAATCCTCGCCTACGGAGGGTCCTCCAGGAGCTACGTCGTGCTCTCGTCGTACTCGAGCACCGCGCCGGCGAGCGACTTCGCACTGCCAGCCGGTGCGTCGATCACGACGGGCTAGGTCGGAGGCGGTAGAGCTCCTCGCCCGCGTCCCGCACTACGAGGGTGCCGGGATCGTCTGCCCACGCGTCGATGTCGATCGCCCCGGGGTCGATGTAGTCGAGGTTGACCGAACTGACGGTGTGCTCCGGGATCGCGGTCGCGAGCGTCACGGTGACGCGGGCTCGCTCGCCGTCGGTCGGGTCGTAGGTGCCCGCCCCCCGAAGGTGCGTGCAGTGCGCGAGATCTCCCCAGGACCGCGAGCGGAAGCGGTCCCACTGCTTCACGAAGTAGTCGCGGCAGTGATAGCCGATCTCAGCGATCTCGGGGTGCATGGCGCTTACCTCGCGGATGTGCGGCGCGAGGATCACGACCTCGCCGCCGTCGGCCACGACGGGCTCGACCTTGTAGAAGCCCTTCGCTCCCGTCCACATGTCGGCGTAACGCTCCGGGAGGATCGAGAGAACGCGCCGCACCGGCGTGTCGAGGTAGCGGATGTGCGATGCCGCGGCCGTGTCGACCACTGCAGCCCACGCACCCACCGTGTCCCCGAACGAAAGCGCGTGCAGCCCGTCCGATCCCGGGCGCGTCACGGCACAGAACGCCAGTCGCTCGCTCGAAAGCATCGACGCCGCCTCGTCGATGAGCGCCCGCACCGGGGTCGGCCCGGTGACGCCGATGATCTGCGCGCTCCCGACGAGAGCTCCTACCCAGTGCGACAGGTCGATCAGCTCGCGACCCGACACTCCCGGGAACAGGTACTTGTTGCCGCCCGAGAACCCGGCGACCTCGTGAGGAAAGACGGGCCCGACGACGAGGACGACGTCGTGCTCGACGACCGCACGGTTCACGCGGACGGTCGCGTCGTGGCGCAGCAACCCACCCGACAGCTGCGCGACCCGCTCCGCGGGGACCACGCCGATGTCGACGAACGTCGACGGATCCCACCACGCGTGATCGAGTATCTCCGTGGCCGGATAGGTCGCGCCTGGCTCTCCGGGCCGGTAGCCGAGATGGGTGGCCCGGGCGCGCTCGTCCATCCCCGCGTGCGTCCCGAGAGCGACGAGCACGGTAAGCCTCGACACCCGACCGTGGAGAGCGCCGTGAACGGCTGAGAGCAGGAGGGGCACGGGACAGGTGCGTGTCGCGTCGGGCACGAGCACGCACACGCTCCG
This sequence comes from Acidimicrobiales bacterium, assembly GCA_035534715.1. Classification (GTDB taxonomy): domain Bacteria; phylum Actinomycetota; class Acidimicrobiia; order Acidimicrobiales; family Bog-793; genus JAJZBW01. Next base: position 21,005 of record DATLRJ010000144.1, read on the forward strand.
CCCGTCGAGGGCAATCGCGTCGAGCTGTGCGTGGACGAAGTGTCGGATCTCGTCCTCGGCGAGGTCGGCGTTCTCGTCGCCGATGCGAGCCGCGGCGACACAGCGCATCACCCTGCCGACCATCGTCTACCTCCCTGAGCGCAACCGCCGCTCCCGCAGCGGCCGCGACGGCCGGGCGCTCGCTGCTCCGTTCGGAGGCGCCGGAAGCTCACTCTACGAGCGCGGCCGTCGCGGCAGCGGCCGCAGGCCCGCCGTCCCCGCTCTTTTGACCGTCGCGCGTCGCGCCCCGCACGGCACGAGGCGCGGGACGTCTCAGGCGATGCCGACGAGCTCCTCCGACCGCTCCCACAGCCACGCCGCGAGCCGTTCGTCGTCCGCGCTGCGGTGCGCTCGCGCGGGTCGCCGGTTCGCGTAGTAGCCACCAGACTCCCAGCTCGCGCCCGCCTCCGACGTCGCGAGCCAGCAGAGCGTGTCCGCGCCGACCTCCGGTGAGCGCAACACGACGCGCCCGAGCGGAGTCCGGTACACGAGCCCGATCGCGAGCCCGCCGCGCCGGCCGAACTCGCTGCGGACCGAGCCGGGATGGAACGCGGCCGCTGCAACTGCGTGCCCGGACCAGCGTCGAGCGAGCTCCTTTGTGAACAGGACGTTCTCGAGCTTCGTCGTCGCGTATGCCCGAAGCGCGTGGTAGCGGCGGGGCGCCCCGAGATCCTCGCGGTCGATCCCTCCAAGGAGCTGAGCGCGACTCGAGGTCGTCACGACCGTGCCGTGGCCGCGCAGCCGCTCCGCGAGCAGGTTCGTGAGAAGGAAAGGCGCGAGATGGTTCACCTGGAAGGTCAGCTCGTGGCCGTCGGCTGTGATCTCGCGGCGCCGAACGTAGAGCCCGGCGTTGTTGGCGAGCACGTCGATCCGGGTGAACGACGCGCTCAGCTCGTCGGCAACGCGTCGCACCTCCGCGAGTCGGGCGAAGTCGCAGACGAACGGCGTGCCGTCACAGCGCCGAGCGACGCCGCGGGTCTTCTCGGCGGACCGGCCGACGACGGCGACGTGCGCCCCGCCGCGAGAGAGCATCGTCGCGGCGGCCGCCCCGATACCGGCGCTCGCGCCGGTGACGACGACCACACGTCCCCGGCGGGGCTCCGCGCCACCCGGCGCTGCACCTCTGGTCACGGTGCCGCCCCCTCTCCGGTGAGGCCCGCGCGGCCCCGCGACGCAACGGCGAAGATCCGCCGGTACGGGAGCACTGTGCCGCGCTCGCCCGATGGGTACGCGGATCGAAGCAGCGGGCCGAGCTCGGCACAGAACGCCTCGCGCTCGCGTTCGTCGAGCCGATCCAGCACGGGCCGCAACGCCGCGCCCTTCAGCCACTCGAGCACCGGGTCCTCCCCCGTGAGGAGCTGCAGGTAGGTGGACTCCCAGACGTCTGGGTGCAGGTCGCATGCGAGGAGGGCGTCGAGGTACTCCGAGGGCTGCGCGACCTCGAGGTTCCGGTCGGCGCCCTCTCCAACCCGGTCGCGCCACCTGCTCGACACGCGCAGGTCGCGGACGATCGTATGAGATGGCGCCTGGAGGTTTCCCGGGACGTGGAACGCGATGACACCGCCCGGCGCCACGAACGACGCGAGCCGACCGAGGAGATCGAGATGGTCCGGGAGCCACTGGAGGACCGCGTTCGCGACGACGAGGTCGACCGGTTCCTCGGGCGCCCAGGTCGTGAGGTCCCCCAGGACGAACCGGAGCCGGTCGGGGAGGGATCGTCCCGCCGCGTCGCGGATCATCGCCTCGGAGCTGTCGACGCCCGTCACGACCGCGGTCGGCCAGCGCTCACAGAGCGTGTGGGTGAGGGTTCCAGATCCGCAACCGAGGTCGACGACGCGCGCCGGCGCGAGATCGACACGGGCGAGGAGGTCCGTGAACGGGCGGGACCGCTCGGCGGCGAACTTCGCGTACTGCTGTGGATCCCACATGTGCTCAGGCTAAGCGGGTCAGACGCGCTCCTGGTGGCGATCGGTCCAGTGCCGTAGCTGCAGCTCGGCGACGAGGACGCGCGCGATGTCGTCGGGCAGCTCCGCGTCCGACGACCAGCGCTCCTCGTCCCCAGGCTCCTCGGCGGGTGCCATGACGCTCCAACGGCCGGCGAGGAGCGCGATTAGAGGCGCGGTCGCGCGCCTCCGCGAGGTCCGCGGCGCTCACGTCGAGCCGCGTGGACCGCGAGTGCACGGCGAGGACCTCGCGGATCTCGAGCATCGCTCCCTCGTAGCCCGCGACGTCCGCGATCGTCGTGGTCGGGCGCTCCTCGTCGAACACCTTCGCCTGCGACCGGCCTACCCCGAGCGCTCCCTGCAGAGCACCCCCGCCGCGCCTCGACAGCCGCATCCAGAATCACCCGATGACGACGACCGCAGGCAGGAGAGTGAGCCACGACAGCACCTCCGCGCCAAACGAGATGCCCGAGGTGTCCGCAGTGATCTGCACGCCCGCCCCCTGCAGCTCGTCGAGGGATGCCTGGCCGACCCGGGCACGGACCGCCGTCGTGCACAGGCCTCCCGTCACGAGGGAGCCCGTCGCGACGCCACTCGAACCAGCGCGACGGACGTCACCGTG
>DATLRJ010000145.1:0-5223 GCA_035534715.1 Acidimicrobiales bacterium
GAGGGGCTCGTGCTCGTCGGCGCGACCGCGGGGATGGAGGACCCGGCCGAGCGCGCGGCGCGCCGCGTCGCGGACGATGCGCTCGCGGACCGGCTCGACCCCCCCGACGGGACGCCCGGAATTGCGGTCCGCGCGTTCCTCGAGCAGTGGCTCGCCGGCCCCCTCTTCGCCCACCTCGACGCCGAGCAGGCCGACGTCGCCGCGCGTCTCGCGAACGACGGTGCCGGGCTCGCCGCGTCGCTCCGGACGACGGGGACGGGGACGCAGCTGCCGTCGTGGGAACGGCTCGCCGAGCTCGAGATGCCCGTCGGCCTCGTGACCGGCGAGCTCGACGTGCGCTTCGCCGAGATCGCCGAGCGCATGGGCCGCGCGATCGGGGACAACGCGACCCACGTCGTGGTACCAGGTGTCGGTCACGCGGTGCCGTTCGAGGATCCCCGCGCGTTCGCGTCGGTCGTCCGAGGCTTCGTCGAGGACAACGACGGGGTCGACACCAGCGACACCGGGTAGGCCAGAAGCTGCGGCAACGGCACGACGAGCCCGCCAAAGCGGCCGCAGTGGCGGGCCGCTCACAGCGCGATCCCAAGGGTCAGCAACGCGCCGAACGCGATCTGGAGCGCTCCAGTCAGCTGGAGCGCGGGGACGAGTGCCCGGCCCGAGGCGCCGCCGATGACGAGGCGCGCCGGGCGGACCGCCGCGACGGCCGCGCCGAGCCCGAGGAGCGCGTATGGCCTCCATAGCGCCACGACGCCCGCGAGCGCGATCGCGGTCGTGACCGCCCCCACGTACGACCACCGCGCCGCGCGGTCTCCGAGGACGACGGCGAGCGTCCGCTTGCCCGAGCGCGTGTCGGTCGGGATGTCGCGCACGTTGTTGACGACGAGGAGCGCGACCGCAAGGAGCCCGACAGGGACCGCGGCGACGAAGGAAAGGGCGGTGAGGTCGCCGCTCGTGACGTACGCGGTCCCGACGGTCGCGACGAGCCCGAAGAAGACGAAGACGAAGAGCTCGCCGAGGCCCATGTACCCGTAGGGGCGAGGTCCCCCCGTGTAGAACCAGCCGGCGGCGATCGACGCGACACCCACGGCGACGAGCCACGGCGAGGTCGCTATCGCGAGCACGAGGCCGGCGATCGCGCCGGCAGCGAACACGGCGATTGCCGCGGCCTTCACCGCGCCCGGCGGGGCGAGCCCGCCTGCGACGAGGCGCGCCGGCCCGACGCGCACCTCGTCCGTCCCGCGCACGCCGTCGGAGTAGTCGTTCGCGTAGTTGGTCCCGATCTGCATTGCGAGCGAGACGACGAGGGCGAGCGCCGCGTGCCACCACACGACCCGCCCGGAAGCGTGCGCGACAGCGGCCCCGACCGCGACCGGGACGACCGCGGCGGGAAGCGTGCGGGGCCGCGCGCCGGCGACCCACACACGCGCCCCGGGGCGGGCGGAGGACGCTCCGGCGAGGGGCATCCCCGCGTTCACGGCCGCCGGGGGAAGCGCGAGAAGTCCGGGGGCCGCCGCTCGAGGTATGCGTCGCGACCTTCCTGAGCCTCCTCGCTCATGTAGAAGAGCAGCGTTGCGTCGCCTGCGAGCTGCTGGACCCCCGCGAGCCCCTCGTCCGCCGCGTTGAACCCCGCCTTCATCATCCGCAGTGCGAGCGGAGAGAGCTGGAGCATCTCCCGGCACCACGCGACGGTCTCGGCCTCGAGGTCCGCGAGCGGGACGACGACGTTGACGAGGCCCATCTCATACGCGCGCGCCGCGTCGTACTGCCGGCAGAGGAACCAGATCTCCTTGGCCCGCTTCTCGCCGATCGTCTTCGCGAGCAGCCCGGCGCCGTAGCCAGCGTCGAAGCTGCCGACGCGCGGCCCCGTCTGGCCGAAGCGGGCGTTGTCCGCTGCAATCGTGAGGTCGCAGACGAGGTGGAGCACGTGGCCACCGCCGATCGCATATCCCGCGACCATGGCGACGACGGGCTTCGGGAGCCGGCGGATCTGGACTTGCAGGTCGAGGACGTTCAGCCGGCCGATACCCCGACGGGCGACATCGTCGTCGCCGATGTAGCCGTCGTCGCCCCGGATGCGCTGGTCCCCACCAGAGCAGAACGCGAGATCCCCCTGACCTGTGAGAACGACGACGCCGATCCCTGGGTCGTCACGCGCACGCTCGAAGGCTTCGGACAGCTCCGCGAGCGTCTGGGGGCGGAACGCGTTGCGGACCTCCGGGCGACAGATCGTGAGCTTCGCGATCCCCTCCGCGGTCTCGTAGGAGATGTCGCGGTACTCCCCGCTCGCCTCCCATCGCGGCAGCGCCACGGGCTCGGTCATCGCTCGGCCTCCTCTTCACCTCGCCTCCGCCCGGGCGCGCCCGGACCGGGCGCGCCTCCGCGGGCCCCGCCGCGGCCGACGGCTCGCATGGTCCGGCTCGGGCGGTCCCGCGGCGCCGGAGCGCCTCCGGGGGCGGCCGTTAGGCTACCCGCCGTGCCCCGGCTCGTCGCCCTCGACCTGCCCGCGGGACCAGCGTTCCTCGACGCGCTGCGCGCCGTCCTCGACGACGGCGACGCCGCGCTCCCCCTCGACTCGCGCATGGCGCCCCGCGCTCGCGGCGATATCGTCGCCGCGCTCGCGCCCGGGGCCGTCATCGACGAGCACGGCGAGGAGCACCTGCTCGCGGCCGGGCGACCGGTCGAGGTCGACGATGCGCTCGTCGTCCCGACGTCGGGCACGACGGGCGCCCCGAAGGGCGTGGTGCTCACCCGAGCGGCGCTCGAGGCCTCCGCGCGAGCGACGAGCGAGCGCCTCGGCGTCGAGCCGACGTCCGACCGGTGGTGCTGTTGCCTGCCGCTCGCCCACGTCGGTGGCCTCGCCGTGCTCACTCGTGCGATCGTGACCGGCACCCCGGTCGAGGTGCTCGCCGGGTTCGACCGCGCCGAGGTCCTCGCTGCGGCCCGCGAGCGAGGCGCGACGCTCACGTCGCTCGTGCCGACGACCCTGCACCGCCTCGGCGAGGCCGGCGCCGCGGCCTACCGGCGCATCGTGCTCGGCGGCTCGGCGCCACCCGATCGCCTCGCGCCGAACGTCGTCGTCACCTACGGCATGACCGAGAGCGGCAGCGGGGTCGTCTATGACGGCGTCCCGCTCGACGGGGTCGAGGTGCGAATCGCGTCGGGCGGAGAGGTGCAGCTTCGAGGTCCCATGCTTCTCCGCGCGTACCGGGACGGCACGGACCCCAAGACCGACGCCGGCTGGTTCTCGACGGGCGACTCGGGGAGGCTCGACGCCGACGGCAGGCTGCACGTCGATGGGCGGCTGCGGGACGTCGTCGTGTCGGGGGGCGAGAACGTCTGGCCCGAGCATGTCGAGCAGATCCTCCGACGCGTCCCGGGCGTGGCCGATGTCGGTGTCGCGGGCACAGCGGATGCGGAGTGGGGCGAGCGTGTCGTCGCGTACGTCGTGCCGGTGGAGCAGGCGGCTCCCCCGACGCTCGCAGCGCTGCGTGCCGCCGTGCTCGACGCCATCGGTCCCTGGGCGGCACCGCGCGAGCTCGTGCTCGCGAACACCCTCCCGCGCACCGCGATCGGCAAGCTCAAGAGGAGCTCCCTCTCGAGCCTCGTAGGCCCCGGCTGACAGGCCTGACGCGCCGAGCGGTCAGGCGCCGCGGCCTCGAGCGCTCACCATCCGGCCGGCGCCCGAAGAGCGCTCTCCGGCGCGCTGCGACACCCGTCAGCCTGCCGTGATCGAGGCATGCATCTCCCAGACGAGCACCTCCGCGTCGCCGGTCGCCGTGAGCCGGCGGCCACCGGCCCCCGCAAGGCGGACCGCGTCCCCTTGCGCGAGCGCACCAGCGCCCTCGAGCTCCACGGTGCCGCGCGCGACGAAGAGGTGCGCGTACGGGGCGTCGGGCATCGTCACGGTGTCGGCGGTGGCGAGCCGCGCCACGTGGAGCGCGGCTGCTCGGTTGCGGATACGGATCGCCGCTGCCTCGCCGTGGTGGGCCATGCCCGAAGCGACGACGACGAGCGAACCTCGCAGCGCGCCGTCGGAGATCTCCTGCTGCTCGTAGCCGGGCTCGACACCGCTCTCGTCGGGAGCGACCCACATCTGGACGAAGCGCACGGGATCGGCGTGCGCTCCGCCGCCCCGCACCCGCCAGGAGTCGTTCTTCTCCGAGTGGAGGATCCCGGTGCCCGCGCTCATCCGCTGAGCGAGGCCGGGGTATATCAGCCCGCTGTTGCCTTCGGAGTCCTCGTGCACGAGGGAGCCCTGGAGGACCCACGTCACGATCTCCATGTCACGGTGCGGATGGGTGTCGAAGCCGGTCCCTGGCGCGACGACGTCGTCGTTGTTCACGAGTAGCAGGCCGTGATGGGTGTTGCCGGGATCCACATGGCGGCCGAAAGAGAACGAGTGCCTCGAGTCGAGCCACCCGACGCGCGTCGCGGGCCGGGAGTCCGCCCGGCGGACGTCGATCTCGGGGGTGGTGGTCGTGCGCATGTCGCCTCGCAGTCGTCATCGATGGGTCGTTGCAGGTCGGAGGAGAGCGGCGCGCCACCCCGGGTCTCCCGGCCGCGCCTCAGGCGCGCGTGCCGACAGCGCGGCCGGCCCTGACCGACCCCGCGCCATTCGGGCGCTCTATGTGGCCGTGGCCTCGGCGGCCGTGCCCGCGAAGCGGATCTGCGGGTAGGCGTCCACAGCGACGAGCTCGCTGCCGCGCCGGTGCGGGTCGCGATCCGCATGGCGCGTGTCGATGCTCGCCGCCTCGATGGTGAGCTCGAGGTGCGGGTCGCGCGGGTCGACGTAGCCGGTATCCACTAAGCCGTTGAACGAGCCCCGCACCTTTGTCACCGTCGCGTGCCGGGCGACGAAACCCACCCGGCTGTCGCTCGGGTCGATCGCGTAGGTGCCGGTGAGCGCCGATGCGGGGGCGGTGATCGCCGTCATCTCGTCTCCAGTGGTTGAAAGGTCGTCGTCCAAGGCGCCCAACATTGTTGACAGAGCAACTATTCCCCTCTCGCCTGGCGTGCGATCCGGGCCGGGCGCGTGCGGGTAGCGTGACGCGGTGGCACCGACCAACCGCCTCGCGCAGGAGACGAGCCCCTATCTGCGCCAGCACGCGGAGAACCCGGTCGACTGGTACCCCTGGGGAGCGGAGGCGCTCGGGCGGGCGCGCGATCTCGACCGGCCGCTCCTGCTCTCGATCGGCTACTCCTCATGCCACTGGTGCCACGTCA
>DATLRJ010000146.1:0-13993 GCA_035534715.1 Acidimicrobiales bacterium
GTGCACGCGACGACCGGGACGGACAGCGCGAACGCGAGGGCCTTCGCCGCGGCGACGCCGACGCGGATCCCCGTGAACAGCCCCGGGCCGACGTCGACGACGATCGCGCCCACATCGGCAAGCGACATCCCCGACGCCGCGCACACCGCCGCCATCTCCGGGTGCAGCGTCTCGACGTGCCGGCGACCCGGCCGGGCGGTCGCGGTGGCGAGAAGGCCCTGTGGCCCGGCGAGCGCGACGCCGACCTCGATCGTCGCGCTCTCGATCGCGAGCACGATCACGGCCCGACCCCCCGTGCGACGCTGTCCCGCACGGCTAGCCCGGCGCCCCGGCAGAGGGCCTCGAGCCGAGCGAGGCGGTGCTCCCACGAGGGTGATCGCGACGAGAGCGCGACGACACGAGCGCTCTCGTCGCGAGTGCTCGCCTCGACGCGCTCCGCCTGCAGCGCCGAGTGCGCCGGCGCTCCTCGTGCTCGCTTGCCCTCGCCGGCACCGGCCGCGTCGATACGGATCTCGAGCGCGCCGGCCCCGAAGAGCGGAGCAGCCGCCTCGCCCCACTCGACGAGCGCGACGCCGCCCGCGTCGAGGACCTCGTCGAGCGCGAGGTCGGCGACCTCGTCGAGCTGGTCGAGCCGCCAGCAGTCCACGTGCGCGACGACCGGCTCGCTCTCGTAGGTCCGCACGAGCGTGAACGTCGGGCTCGTGACAGCCTGCGTGCAACCGAGGCCGGCGACGACGCCCTTCACGAAGGTCGTCTTCCCCGCGCCGAGCCCCCCGGTGAGAAGGACGACGTCACCGGGTTCGAGCAGCGGAGCGAGCAGTGCTCCGAGCCCTCGCGTCGATCCGTCCGAGGCCGTCTCCACCTCCAGCGCGCTCACGGTCGACGCCCTCGAGACGCATCGCGCGGCGCGCTCGATCCCGCCGAGGCCCGCGCCTCAGCAAGCGCGTGCTTCGCGCGGACGAGGTCCGCCCGCATCTGCGCGGTGACGACGCCGCCCCCGCGCAGGGCGTACGCGGGGTGGAAGGTCGGCACGAGGACCCCCGACCCGTACGGGTAGGTCCGGCCGCGCAACGCGGTGACGCCTTCGGTCCGGTCGAGCAGCGCCCGGGTCGCGAAGTTCCCGAGAGTGACGACGACTGCTGGCGCGACGAGACGGACCTGGTCGTCTAGGTAGTGCCGGCACGTCGCGACCTCGAGTGGGAGCGGGTCGCGGTTGCCCGGCGGCCTGCACTTCACGACGTTCGCGATATAGCACTGCTCGCGTTCGAGGCCGAGCTCCTCGGCGACGAGGCGGTCGAGCAGCCTCCCCGACCGCCCGACGAACGGCTCGCCGGCGAGGTCCTCGTCGTGGCCGGGCGCCTCCCCGACGAACATGACGTCGGCAGCGGGATCGCCGACGCCGAACACGACCGTCGTCCGGCCCGAGGCGAGGGGGCAGGCGACGCAGGAGCGCGCCGCGCGCTCGAGCTCGAGGAGCGCCGGCACGCTCCGAATGCTACCGCCCCGCCGCGCCGGGCCCCTCCGGCACATCAGCGTCTACGTACCTGCGGGGGACGCGCGGCCCGATGCCGCACAGCACCTCGTAGGAGATCGTGCCGAGCCGGTCCGCCCACTCCTCGAGCGTGATCTCCTCGCTCCCCTGACGGCCGATGAGGACGACCTCGTCGCCGGGCACGACCGCGGGATCGTCGCCGAGGTCGACGATGATCTGGTCCATCGTCACCGTGCCCGCGAGGGGCCGCCGGCGACCGCGGATGAGCACCTCGCCTCCGGCCGTCGCGTACGCGCGCGGGACGCCGTCGTGGTAGCCGAGCGGCACGACCGCGACCGCGCCGTCCGCGCGGAGGGCGTAGGTCCTGCCGTAGCTCGTGCGCTCTCCGGCGCGGAGCCGCCGCACGAGATGGACATCGGCCTTCCAGCTCAGTGCCGGGCGGAGCGCGCCGCCGGCCGCGCGGTCTCGCTCGATCCAGCCGGCGAGAGTGTGCGACGGCGCATGCCCGTAGAGCGCGATGCCGCACCGGACCCGATCGAGCCTCGACGCGCGATGCGCGATAGCGCCGGCAGAGTTCGCGGCGTGGACGACGGGGGGGACGACCCCCCTCGCCGCGAGCGCGACACGTGCGGTCTCGAGCGCCCGGAGCTGCTCGCCTGTGAAAGGGTCGTCCGGATCGTCCGCGACGGCGAGGTGGGTCCACAGGCCGGCGAGCTCGAGCTCGGGCGCGTCCGCAACCGCCGCGGCGACCTCGTACAGCGAGCCGGGGTCCGCGCCGACTCGGTGCATCCCGGTGTCGAGCTTGACCTCCACGGGGATCGGGCGCTCGCGCCCCGCAGCCGCGCTCCGTGCCGCCGCGACTCCCTCCAGCCGGTAGACGGTGAGCGTGAGATCGGCCGCCACGGCCTCGGCCATCGCGGCGGGCGTCGGCTCGGAGAGGAGGAGGACCGGTGCACGCACCCCCGCGGCACGGATCGCGAGCCCTTCGTCGACGAGCGCGACGGCGAGCACGCGAGCGCCGCCCTCGAGGGCAGCCTCGGCGACCCGTGGTGCACCGTGCCCGTAGGCGTCGGCCTTCACGACGGCGCACAGCTCCGCGGGGGCCGCGACGCGCGCGAGCAGCGAGGCATTCGATCGGATCGCGCCGAGATCGACCTCCACCCACGCTGGGCGCAGCGATGCGGAGCCGCTCACCGCAGCCGCTCCACTGCCGTGCTCCGCGCGGGGACATGCGTGCTCACGACGGCCGCGCCCGCGCGGTGAGGTCGGAGAGGACGCGTGCCACGAGCAGCGGGAGGTCGCCCGCGACGAGCCCCTCGGCAAGGCCGCGCGCCGCGGCCCGCCCGTGGACATGCGCCGCGACCGCCGCCGCGTGGTGGGGTGCGAGGCCGCGTGCGAGCAGCGCTCCGACGATGCCCGCGAGGACGTCGCCGGTCCCCGCTGTCGAGAGCCTGCTCGATCCCGAGGTCACGAGCAGCACTGCGCCGGACGGGGACGCGACGACCGTCACTGCCCCTTTCAGAAGAACCGTCGCGTGCGTCGAGGATGCGAGCGCGCGCGCGGCCCCGACTCGGTCGCGTGACGGTGTCGTCCCGACGAGCCGCGCGTACTCCCCGTCGTGCGGCGTCAGCACGAGCGGCGCCCTGCGGGCCGCGGCGAGCCTCGCTATCTCCTGCGCGCCGCCCAGCGCGTTGAGTCCGTCTGCGTCGACGACCATCGGGATCGCGACCTCCGAGACGAGGCGCCGCAACGCCGCGCCGGTCTCGGGCGTCGAGCCAAGGCCCGGCCCTATCACGAGGGCGCGGCACCGGCCGAGGTCGTCGAGAAGCGGCACGGCCCACCCCGAGCCGGGGAGGTGCCTCGACACGACCTCGGCGACAGGAAAGGCACCGGGCGGGACGCCGGGAGATGCAAGGCGGACCATGCCGGCTCCTGCCCGCGTGCACGCCTCGGCCGCAAGTCGGGCCGCCCCGAGCATCCCTGGCGAGCCCGCCACGACGTACACCGCGCTGTCCCACTTGTGGCCGGCTCGCCGCCGGGGCGGGACGAGAGCCGCGACGTCGCCGTCGTCGACGAGGTGCGTGACGGCGTCCTCGACGGGAAGGCCGATCGGCTCGACGACGACTGTGCCGCAGTGGTCGGGCCCGTCCTCGAGGAGCAGGCCCGGCTTCAGCGCCCCGAAGGTGATCGTCCGGTCCGCGACGACTGCGCCGCCGCACGCGACGCCCGTCGTCGCGTCGACGCCCGTCGGGACGTCGACAGCGAGGACCGGCGCCCGCAGCGCGCCCGACGTCCCGGGGACGCGCGGGGCGCGGTAGTCGCCGTGGAAGCCCGTGCCGTAGGCCGCGTCGACGACGAGGTCGACCGGAGCGTACGGACCGGCCGTTGCGCCGGGGTCCCGCACGACGACGTGCGCGCCGCGCCGTTCGAGGATTCCTGCGGCCACCCGGCCGTCGTCCCCGTTGTGGCCGCGACCCGCGACGACGAGGATCCGACGGCCGTAGGCGCCGCGGAGCATCTGGAGCGCGTGGTGTGCAACGGCCGCCCCGGCCCGGGCGACGAGCGCATCGAGACCGACGGAGCGAGCCGCGAGCTCGTCGACCCGCGCCATCTCCGCTGGCGTGAGGACCGCCTTCACGACGCGACGACCGTCGCCGCGGCGACGGTCGCGGTATGTGTGAGAGAGACGTGCCACTCCGTGATCCCGAGCACCGCGGCGCGACGGGCCGCGCGTCCCGTCGCTCGGAGCTCGGGCGCGCCGAGCGCGCCCCGCACGACCTCGACGTCGGCGAACGCGACGCCCCCGATCCCGACGCCGAGCGCCTTCATCGCGGCCTCCTTCGCCGCGAAGCGCGCCGCGAGACCCGGCACGGGATCTGCGCGCCCCGCGACGTCTGCGCGCTCCGCGTCGGTGAACACGCGCGCGACAAGGCGCGGGCGACGTGCAACGACACGGCGAAACCGCTCGAGGTCGACCGCGTCGAGGCCAAGGCCGATCACCGCGCGCGCCGAGGGTCGTGGACAGGACCTCGTGCTCGCGTCACTCGACGATCACGATCGCGTCGGTCGACGATCACGATCGCGTCGGTCGACGATCGCGACCGCGTCACTCGACGGTCACGACCTTCGCGAGGTTGCGGGGCCGGTCGACGTCGTTGCCGCGCGCCCGGGCGAGGGTGTACGCGAGGTACTGCAGCGGCACGACGTTCACGACAGGCGAGCACACCTCGTCGACGTGCGGGACGGCGAGCACGGCGTCGACGAGGCCCTCGGTCTCCTCGTCGCCAGCGTCCGCGACGGCGATCACCGACGCGCCGCGTGCCCGCATCTCTTCGACGTTGCCCATGACCTTCTCCCACAAGGGCGTGCGCGTCGCGACGACGACGACGACGACGCCCGGCTCGATGAGCGAGATCGGACCGTGCTTCATCTCCCCCGCCGGGTACGCCTCTGCCCGCACGTAGGCGAGCTCCTTCAGCTTGAGCGCTCCCTCCAGCGCGACCGGAAGTCCGGCGCGGCGGCCGAGGAAGTAGAAGTCGTCGACGTCCGCGTACCGGGTCGCGACGCGGCAGTACTCCTCGGCGCGAGCGAGCGCGTCCTCGACGGCCGCGGGGAGCGACAAGATCGCGCTCGCGGCCGCGGCGAGCTCGTCACCCGCGATCGACCCGCGCACGCGCCCGAGGTGGAGCGCGAGGACCTGCAAGAGCGCGAGCTGCGCGAGGTGGGACTTCGTGGAGGCGACGCCGATCTCCGGTCCGGCGCGCGTGTACATGACGCCGTCTGCTTCGCGAGCCATCACCGAGTCGACCACGTTCGTCAGGGCGAGGACACGCGACCCCGCACGCCGCGCTTCTCGCATCGCGTGGAGCGTGTCGACGGTCTCGCCCGACTGGCTGATCGCGATCGCGAGCGTCTCGCGGTCGAGCACCGGCCGGCGGTAGCGGAACTCGCTCGCGACCTCCGCGTCGGAGCCGATTCGGGCCCACGCCTCCACGGCCTGGCGGGCCGCGAGCGCGGCGTGGAAGCTGGAGCCGCATGCGAGGAACTGCACGCGCCGCACCGACGCGAGCTCGTCAGCGGGGAGCTCGAGCTCCTCGATCTCGGTCCGGCCCGACGCGTCGACACGCCCGAGGAGCGTGTCGCGCACGGCCTGGGGCTGCTCGTGGATCTCCTTCGACATGAAGTCGGGATATCCGCCCTTCATCGCCCGCTGGACGCTCCACGAGACCTCGATCGGTCGCGGCTCGACCGTCCGGCCCTCGAGGTCGACGACCGCGATCACGCCTGGCCGCACCTCGGCGACCTCGTCCTCGCCGAGCGCGTAGAGCGCTCGTGTCGTCGCGAGCGCAGCCGCGACGTCCGACGCGACGATCCCGACGTCGGCGGTGACGCCGACGATGAGCGGGGAGGTCCGGCGGGCCGCGACGATCACGTCGGGCTCCTCCGCGCGCACCACCGCGACAGCGAAGTCGCCGCGGACCACCGCGAGACAGCGCCTGACGGCCTCCACGAGCGTGGCCCCCGCGACGAGCTCGTCCTCTACGAGGTGGACGAGGACCTCGGAGTCCGTCTGCGACGTCCGCTTGTGGCCGCTCGCGTCGAGTGAGGTCGCGAGCTCGCGGTAGTTCTCGATGATGCCGTTGTGCACGAGGGCGACGCGGCCCGAGCAGTCGAGATGAGGATGCGCGTTCACCTCCGTCGGCGGTCCGTGGGTGGCCCAGCGCGTATGGCCGAGAGACGCGCCGGGGTCGTGCGGCGCATCGTCGATCCGCGCCCTCAGCCGCTCGATCGAGCCCGCGTGCTCGGCGGCACGCGCCCGCCACAGCGCTCCTGCGCCCCGGTCACACACGACGATTCCCGCGGAGTCATAGCCGCGGTACTCGAGGAGCTCGAGGCCCGCGACTAGCAGCTCGCAGGCGTCCGGCGCTCCCGTCACCCCGATGATCCCGCACATGGCGCCAGGCTACGGCGTCGCGGCGCGGGGCGCGGGCGCGCCACGCCGGTGGCAGGCCGGCGACACGACCAGCGGCCAGAGCGGGGGCGGGCGCGTCCCGCAGGCGGGCGCGTCCCGCAGGCGGGCGCCCCCCGAGAGCGCGGGGCGATGAGGCCGCGCGTGTCGACGTGCGGGGCGCCGCCAGATCGGCGAGACTGCGGGCGCACGGGAGCCCACGGCGGGCTGAGAGGGCGCGAGAGCGCCGACCGTTGAACCTGATCCGGGTCATGCCGGCGGAGGGAGAACACGATGAGCGACACGTCACGTTCGAAGGTCTACGTCGTCGGCGAACGGCCCGACGTCCGGGTGCCGTTCCTCGAGGTCCGTCTCAAGGCCACCGGCGCGGTCGCGTCCGACGAAGGCGCGGTCGCGTCCGACGGCGGCGGCGGCGGCGGCGCGACGGATCCCCCTCGGGAACGAGTCCTGCTCTACGACACGAGTGGCCCAGGGGCCGGTCCGCAGGGAACTCTCCCGCCGCTTCGCCGGCAGTGGATCATCGCCCGCGGCGACGTCGAGCAGTACCGAGGGCGGCGACCGGTGATGCGCGACGACGGACGCGCGGCCGTGCGCCGTGCGTCCCCGGGCGACGCGGCGACGGCCGTCCCGGTCGGCCCTCGCGCGGTGGCGCAACCCCTCCGGGCGCGGGCCGGCGCCACGGTCACCCAGCGCCACTACGCGCGCCGCGGCGAGGTCACCCGTGAGATGGAGTTCGCCGCGATCCGCGAGGGCGTCGACGCGGAGGTCGTGCGGGCTGAGATCGCTGCCGGGCGCGCGATCCTGCCGGCGAACGTCAACCACCCCGAGGCCGAGCCCATGGTCATCGGCCGGCGGTTTCTCGTGAAGGTCAACGCGAACATCGGCAATTCCTCGGTCACCTCGTCGATCGCCGAGGAGGTCGACAAGCTCACCTGGGCGACGAGGTGGGGTGCGGACACGGTGATGGACCTCTCGACGGGACCGGACATCCACACGACGCGCGAGGCCGTGCTGCGCGGCTCCCCCGTGCCGATCGGCACGGTGCCTCTCTATCAGGCACTCGAGAAGGTCGACGGCGTCCCGGCGGCGCTCACCTGGGACCTCTATCGCGACACGCTCGTCGAGCAGGCCGAGCAGGGCGTCGACTACGTCACGGTCCACGCGGGCGTGCTCCGTGGTTACGTGCCGCTCACCGCGTCTCGAACGACGGGGATCGTGAGCCGGGGCGGCTCGGTCATGGCCGCGTGGTGCCTCGCCCACGGCCGGGAGAACTTCCTGTACACGCACTTCGAGGAGATGTGCGAGATCCTCGCCGCGTACGACGTCGCGTTCTCGCTCGGTGACGGGCTCCGCCCGGGTTCGATCGCAGACGCGAACGACGACGCTCAGTTCGCGGAGCTAGAGACGCTCGGCGAGCTCACGACGGTCGCGTGGCGCCACGACGTCCAGGTCATGGTCGAGGGGCCCGGCCACGTCCCGCTCCACAAGATCCGCGAGAACGTCGACCGCCAGGCGGCGGTCTGCAACGGCGCGCCCTTCTACACACTCGGGCCGCTCACGACCGACATCGCCCCGGGCTACGACCACATCACCTCGGCGATCGGAGCGGCCACCATCGCGATGTTCGGCACGGCGATGCTCTGCTACGTGACTCCGAAGGAGCATCTCGGCCTGCCCGACCGTGACGACGTGAAGCACGGGATGATCGCGTACAAGATCGCCGCGCACGCGGCCGATCTCGCAAAGGACCACGCGGGTGCCCGGAACTGGGACGACGCACTGTCCCGGGCGCGCTTCGACTTCCGGTGGGAGGACCAGTTCGCGCTCGCGATCGACCCGGCGACCGCACGCGCCTACCACGACGAGACTCTCCCGGCGGGTGCGGCGAAGTCCGCCCACTTCTGCTCGATGTGCGGGCCGACGTTCTGCTCGATGCGGATCAGCCACGACGTGCGGGCGCTCTCGAGCCCGTAGGCCAACCTACGAGTGGGCCCAGGCTCGCGTGGCCCCCGGGCCCGCGAGCCGAAGGGCCCCGAGCCTGGAGGGCCCGCGAGCTGACAGCTGCAACAGCAACAGGCCGGGTCCGCGCTACGCACCGCCGAGCTCGCGCAGCACGATCCCCGCGAGCCGGTCGACAGCCGACTCCGCGTTCTCGTGGCTCTCCGCCTCGACCATCACGCGCACGGCGGCCTCGGTCCCGCTCGCGCGGAGAAGCACACGACCTGATGCGCCGAGCAGCTCCTCGACCGCGGTCACCTCGGCCCAGACAGCCGCGGCGGCACCGAGGCGGCCGGGCTCGGGCACCCTGACGTTACGGAGCTCCTGGGGAAGCCGGGTCATCGCGTGCGCAACGAGCTCGTCGAGCGGTCTGGCGCGCCGTGCGAGCAGCTCGAGCAGCTTCAGAGCCGTGAGGATCCCGTCCCCGGTGGTCGCCTCGCGGCGGAACACGATGTGACCGGACTGCTCGCCCCCGAGCACGAGCCCGTGCCGGTCGAGGGCGTCCGCGACGTGGCGGTCCCCGATCGGCGTCTCGACGACCGAGATGCCGCGTCGCCCGAGCGAGCGCTTCAAGCCGAGATTGCTCATCACCGTCGCGACGAGCGCGTCGTTGTCGAGCGCGCCGCGCTCGTGGAGATCGATGGCGAACATCGCGAGCAGCTCGTCGCCGTCGACGACCCGCCCGTTGCGGTCGAGCGCGATGAGCCGGTCGGCGTCTCCGTCGAAGCACAGCCCGACGTCCGCGCGCTCCATGACGACGCGGCCCGCGAGACCGCCCGCGTGCGTCGAGCCACACCCCGCGTTGATGTTCGTGCCGTCGGGCGACGCCGCGACGAGGATCGTGTCGATGCCCGCTCGCTCGAGCACGCGCGGTGCGATCGGGCTTGCCGCACCGTTCGCACAGTCACACACGACGCGAAGGCGCGCGCCCTGCACGTCGACGGCGCGCAGCAGGTGGTCGAGGTAGGCGTCTACGAGCTCGGGCTCGGACTCGATCTCGCCGACTCCTGCCCCCGCGGGGCTCCCGGGCCCGGCGACCGGGCCGCGGCGCTCGAGCAGCACGGCATCGAGCTCGGACTCGATCTTGATCTCGAGCGCGTCCGGAAGCTTGCTCCCCGTCGCGGAGAGGAGCTTGATGCCGTTGTCCTGAAAGGGGTTGTGGGACGCCGAGATCATCGCGCCCGGCACGCCGCGGTCGGCCGCGATCCACGCGAGCCCCGGGGTCGGCACGACGCCCACGTCGACCACCCGAGTGCCCTCGGACGCGAGGCCGGCGGACAGGGCCGCCTGGAGCATCGGGCCCGAGCGCCGCGTGTCGCGGCCGACGAGGAACTCCCGCGCCGGTAGATGGCGAGCCGCGGCGCGACCGAGGGCGAGCGCGAGCTCCGGGGTCAGCTCGGCGTTCGCGACCCCGCGGATGCCGTCCGTTCCGAACCGCGGCGCCACTGCGTGGTCAGCGCTTCGAGTACTGCGGGGCCTTGCGCGCTTTCTTCAGCCCGTACTTCTTGCTCTCCTTCTCGCGCGCGTCGCGCGTGAGGAGCCCGGCGCGCTTCAGGTTCGTGCGCAGCTCGGGGTCGAGCTCCACGAGTCCGCGAGCGATGCCGAGACGGAGCGCGCCGGCCTGGCCGGAGATGCCTCCGCCATCGATCGTCGCGTCGACGTCGTAGTCCTCCGCACGCCCGGCGACGCGCAGCGCTTCGGTGGCGTGGACCCGGTGGGTCTCGGAGGGGAAGTACTCCGCGATCGGTCGCCGGTTGATCGTGACTGCGCCGGCGCCAGCGCGCAGTCGCACGCGAGCGACGGCGGACTTGCGGCGACCGGTGGACTGGCAGAGCGGCTTGGCCATGCGACTACCCCTTAGGACGCCCGGCGCGCGCCGGCGATGGCCAGCGGTGTCGGGGACTGCGCGGAATGCGGGTGCTCGGGGCCTGCGTAGACCTTGAGCTTGGTGAACATCTGCCGGCCGAGCGTCCCGCGCGGAAGCATGCCTCGCACCGCTCGGCGGATGACCTCTTCCGGCTTCGTCGCGAGCAGGTCCGTGTAGCTCGTCGCGCGAAGGCTCCCCGGATAGCCGCTGTGGCGGTAGGCCATCTTTGCGTCGGCCTTGCCCGCCGTGAGCACGACCTTCGAGGCGTTCACGACGATCACGTGGTCACCGGTGTCGAGATGCGGGGCGAATATCGGGCGGTGCTTGCCACGCAGGATGCGGGCGACCTCGGACGCGAGGCGACCGAGGACGAGGTCCTCTGCGTCGACGACGTGCCATGCACGGACGATCTCGCTTGGCTTCGGGGAGTACGTACGCACTGCAGGTTCCTTTGCTCGCGCCTGTCGGCACGTCAGTCGAGTACGGGCGTGGCCGGCACGGCGCCGCCGTCCCGCGTGGCCGAGTGCCACCGAGCAGTAGCGCTACCGCGGGCACGCGCCCGGCCGACGAGGCTAGGCGATAGAGACCGTCCGAGCAAGCTGGGTCGACGTCGCGGCAGGCCACTGCCAGCGACCGCCGAGCTCCGGGGGGTAGTCGACTGCGACGAGACAGAGCCCGTGCGCGGGCGCCGGCGAGGGCGCTCCCTCACGAGAGCCACGCCGGAGCTGAGCGAGGACGTCGCTCGGACGCGTCCGGCCCGACCCGGCCGCGACGATGGATCCGACGATCGAGCGGACCATCTGGTGGCAGAAGGCGCCCGCCTCGATCTCGAAGCGGAGCACACCGGGCTCCGGCAACGTCCAGCGCGCCTGCGTGACGCGCCGGACAATCGGTCCGTCCTGCCGGTCGGGAGGCCGGCGGCAGAACGCGGCGAAATCGTGCTCCCCGAGGATCGGGTCGGTCGCGAGCCGCAGCAGCGAGAGGTCGAGCTCGGTACCGACGTGCCACAGGCGCCCCCGTCGCAGGGGGTCGACCGGCTCGCCGAGCTCGATGTCGTAGCGGTAGCGGCGTGCCGTCGCCGCGTGCCGGGCGTCGAAGCCCCCGGGCGCGGCGACCACGCGCCAGACGGTGACAGAGGCTGCGCACAGCCCGGAGAGCGCGTCGCGAAGGCGGGGGAGCTCGACGGCGCTGGCAACGCCAGGATCGTGGGCAGGGCTCGGCACGTCGGTAGGGCCGGACCGCTCGCCGCGCTCGCGGCGGGCGTCGCGCTCACCCGACCACCCTGCAACCCATGCGGCGTCGCAGTCGACGTGCACGACCTGCGCGAGCGCGTGGACGCCCGCGTCGGTGCGTCCTGCACATGTGACCCGCAGCCGCCCCGCGCCGATGCGCTCGAACGCGTCGGCGAGGGCGCCCGCGACGGTGGCCTGACCCGGCTGCTCTGCGAAGCCATGGAAGTGAGCGCCGTCGTACGCGAGACCGAGCGCGAGACGCACGGGGGTGGTGAGCGCGACCACGCCTGCAGGCGCGCTGTCCTGTGGTGCGCTCGCCGCCCTACCCGCTGGCGTCAGACGAACTCTACGCGTGCCATGGGGGCGTTGTCGCCCGCGCGTGGGCCGAGCTTCAAGATGCGCAGGTAGCCACCCGGGCGGTCCACGTAGCGAGGGCCGATCTCCTCGAACAGCTTGTGCGCCATGTCCTTGTCGCGGATGTAGGCGACGACCTGGCGGTGGTTGTGCACGCCACCGGCGCGCGCCTTCGTGATCAGCTTCTCCGCGACGGGCCGGAGCGCCTTCGCCTTCGCCTCGGTCGTCACGATGGCTTCGGCAGCGATGAGCGATGCGACGAGGTTGCCGAACATCGCCTTCTGGTGTGCGGCGCTCCCGCCGAAGCGCGCGCCCTTCTTCGGCGTCCCGGGCATCTCAGAACCCCTCGCCCGCGAGCGACAGCCCGCGCTCGTCGAGACGCTCGATGACCTCGTCGAGCGACTTCTGGCCGAAGTTCGTGATCGCGAGCAGGTCGGCCGCGGTCCGCTCGACGAGCTCGCCGATGGTGTTGACCTGGGCGCGCTTCAGGCAATTGCGCGGACGCTCGGATAGGTCGAGGTCCTCGATCGGCTGGTCGAGGTCGGGGGATCCGCTCGTCGCGGTGCCGACGTCGCCGAGCTCGAGGCCCCGGGCCTCCTCGGAGATGTCTGCGACGAGACCGACGAGCGCGCGCAGCGTCTGGCCGGCAGACGCGAGCGCGCCCCGCGCCGAGATCGAGCCGTCCGTCTCGATGTCCATGAGCAGCCGGTCGAAGTCCGTCGACTGCTCGACCCGGGTCGGCTCGACCGAGAACGTGACCCGCCTCACGGGCGAGAAGATCGCGTCGACCGGGATCACGCCGATGGTCGCCGATCGCTTGTTGCGCTCCGCGGAGACGTAGCCCTTGCCACGCTCGACCGTGACGTCCATCGCGAGGCGGCCCTTCGCGTTGACGGTCGCGATGTGGAGGTCCTTGTTCAGGATCGTCACGTCTGCCGTCGCCTTCAGGTCCGCGCCCGTGACCTCAGCGGGACCGCGCACGTCGACACGCATGGTCACCGCCTCGTCCGACTCCACGGTGAGGACGAGGTCCTTCAGGTTCAAGATGATGTCGCTGATGTCCTCTTTCACCCCCTGGAGAAAGGTGAACTCGTGGAGGGCGTCGTCGAATCGCACCTGGGTGACGGCCGCGCCGGGGATCGACGACAGCAGCGTCCGGCGCAGCGAGTTCCCAATGGTGTGGCCGAAGCCAGGGTCGAGGGGGCCGATCGCGAACCGCTGGCGGCTGCCCTCGTCCTCACCGATCGCCTCGACAGTCGGTCGCTGGATGATCAACATCTTCTCGTCGCTCCTGTGTCGTCCTCGCGCCCAACCCGTGCGCGCGCGCCCTGTCGTCCCGCGCCGGTGACCATCGACGGCGCGCTCTGTCCCTTCGTGCGTCCTACTTCGAGTAGAGCTCGACGATGAGCTGCTCGCGAACCTGCGTGTCGATCTGCTCCCGCTCCGGAGCGGCGCGGATGCGCACGGCGTGCCCGTCCTGCTCGGCTTCGAGCCACCCCGGCAGCGGCCGGTCGATCGTGTCGAGGTTGTGGCGCACCGTGATGCTCTCCCGGGCCGAGCCCGACAGGCCGACCACGTCGCCGACGCGCAGCCGGTAGCTCGGGATCGTCACGCGCTTGCCGTTCACCGTCACGTGGCCGTGGCTCACGAGCTGGCGAGACTGGTTCCGGCTCGTGCCCCACAGGGCGCGGAACGCGATGTTGTCGAGCCGGAGCTCGAGCATGCGGAGGAGGTTCTCGCCCGTGATGCCGCTCTGGCGGCTCGCCTCCTCGTAGAGGTTGCGGAACTGCCCCTCGAGGACGCCGTAGATGCGGCGCGCCTTCTGCTTCTCGCGCAGCTGGGCGAGATACTCCGAGCCCTGGCGCGTGCGATCGCGACCGTGCTCACCTGGTGGGTAGGGTCGCTTCTCGAACGGGCACGAGGTGCTCTCGCACTTCGGCCCCTTCAAGAACAGCTTGACCTTCTCCCGGCGGCACAGCCTGCACGCGGGTCCCGTGTAGCGGGCCATCTCTCTCCTCCGTCGTCCGCTAGACCCGGCGCCGCTTCTTCGGGCGGCAGCCGTTGTGCGGGATGGGTGTGAC
>DATLRJ010000147.1:0-3552 GCA_035534715.1 Acidimicrobiales bacterium
GAAGGGTGGCGAGCGGGGCGATCTCGAGGATGCTCCGGGCGCCGACGATCACGCGGGACAGCACGTCGCGCCCGAGCTGGTCGGTGCCGAACATGTGAGCCGCCGACGGCGGGAGGTTCGTCGCGAGCAAGCTCGGGGCGAGAGCGCCGCGCGGGGCGAACGCGGGCCCGAAGAGCGCACACACGACCCAGAACGCGAGGATCGCCGCGCCCGCGTCGAAGCCTGCCGATCGCAACAGCCTGTGAGCGAGATCTCGGCGCGCCCTCGCCTGGGACGGGCGGCGCGAGCGCCCGAGAAGTGCGGCGACTGCGCCCGCGCTCATGGCTCGCCTGCGAGGCGGATCCGCGGGTTGAGCACGGAGGTCAGCGCGTCCGCGGCGAGCGTCGCCGCCATGTAGACGACGCCGATCGTGAGCACCCCGGCCTCGAGCATGGGGAAGTCGCGCGCCGTCGCTGCGCGGACCGTGAGCAGCCCGATCCCCTGGTAGTCGAAGAGCGTCTCGACGACGACGAGCCCGCCGATGAGGTAGCCCGTCTGAGTAGCGATCACGGCGATCGTCGGGATCAACGAGTTGCGCAACACGTGACGGCGGATGACCACCCGCCGCGTCAAGCCCTTGAGGACCGCGGTGCGCGCGTAGTCGGAGTCCAGCGCCTCGACCGTTCCCGCGCGGGCCATGCGGGCGATGTAGCCGAAGAGCACGAGCACGAGCGGGATCGCGGGGAGGACGAGGTGGTCGAGCTGGGTCGGCAGTGACGCGCCCGGCGGCGTCGCCGCGGTGACCGGCAGCACCTTGAGCCAGAGGCCGAACACCTCGATGACGACGATCCCCGAGACGAACTCCGGCACCGTCGAGCCCGAGAGCCCGAGAACGGATATGGCCCGGTCGAGGGGCCGCCCGACGTGAAGCGCGGCGACGACACCGCCGAGAATGCCGAGCGGCACGACGATGACGAATGCGAGCGCGGCGAGCTTGAGCGAGTTCAGCGCCGCCGACCAGATGAACGGGGCGACCGCACTCCGGTACTGGTAGGAGCGTCCGAAGTCGCCGTGGATCGCTCCCGAGACCCAGCGCGCGTACTGGACGACGAGGGGCCGGTCCACGCCGAGCTGGCGATCGAGATGGCGTACAGCGCTCTCCGCGGCGAGCGGGCCGAGGATCGCGCGCCCTGCATCGCCCGGGAGCACCTGGCCGGCGAAGAAGACCACCATGCTGAGAAGGAGCAGGCTGACGAGCGCGAGCCCGAGCCGCTTCGACAGGTACGCGGTCACCGGCGGCCGCTCACCCGGGGCGGATCGCCGCATGCGCGCGGTCCGAGAGAGCCCCGGAGGAGAGCGAGGACCCGCCGACGACGACCGGGTGCTGGCATGCTCGCCCGACAGGCGGGACGCACGGCATGAGGCAACCTAGCCCACGCTCCGCGCCCGCTGTCAATGGCCGCGGAGCCGGTGACAGGGACGGGAGGGACACGAGTCCCGCACGAACACTGACAGCGGACCCGGTCCGCTCCCTCGCGCACTGGCCGCGACACCGTCCTCGCCGGTGCGGGAGTCCCGCGGCACGCGGCCCGTGGCCCGTGGCCCGTGGCGGTTACCGCGTGGAGGCCGGATCGGCCGGGCCCGCGTCGCGCTCCCGCCGCATCTGGGCGATCCGGTGGTAGACGACGAACACGATCGCCACGACGACGAGCGCCGCGGCGACGTAGCCCGCGTCGCTGAAGTCCTTGATCACGTGGTGCCAGCTGCTCCCGAGGGCGTAGCCGACACTCGCGAGCGCGGCGCACCAGACCGCGCAGCCGAGCACGGTGAGCACCGCGAACTTCGCCTTCGACATCTCGGCGAGACCCGCGACGAGCGAGATGAACGAGCGGACGAGCGGCACGAGCCGAGCGACGAAGACCGCCGACTCGCCACGGCCGTCGAACCAGGCCTCGGCGCGATCGAGGTCCTTGTGGGTGAGGAGCACGTACTTCCCGACTCGGTCGACGAGCGGGCGACCGCCGAAGTAGCCGATCGCGTATCCGGCGGCCGATCCGACGAGCTCGCCGGCGAGGGCGACGGGGATGACGAGCGCGAGGTGGAGGTGGTCGTGGCCCGTCGTGACGAGTTGGCCGCTCGCGAGGGCGCCGGCATAGCCGATGGCGATCTCGGAGCCGACGGGAAGGCCCATGGTGGAGAGGAACGTCGCGCCGAACAGCGCGAGATAACCCCAGGTGGCGAGGAAGTGCTCCATCGGTCAGACCCTCTCCGAGTGCTCGGGCGCCGCCTGCGACGGTGCCGGTGCCTGCAGCGCGTGTCCCGACGCACCGCGGCATGCCCGAGGTGCGGCGTCATCGTAGTTGGGTCGCGCTGACCGGGGGTCGCGCACGCGCGGAGCGGCGCTGTACCCGCAACGCACGTGGGGCGCTCGGGACCCGACCGCTTGAACCGGGGCGCCGGGCTCCGCGATGCTTGGTCGGTGACGGCGTGGTGAGGACGGCGGCGGTCCTTCTGTGCGCGGGTGCGGGACGCCGCTACTCGGGGCCGTCCGGGACGCACAAGCTGCTCGCGCCGTTCCGCGGTCGCCCCCTCGTGAGCTGGGCCCTCGAGCACGCGCTCCTTGCCGGCTTCGAGGCGACCTACGTCGTCACCGGTGCCGTCGACCTCTCGGCAGTCGTGCCGGAGGGCGCCGTCGTGGTGCACAACCCCGACTGGGGCGCCGGGCAGGCGACGTCGCTCGTCTGCGGCGTGCACGCGGCGGACGTCGCGGGCTTCGATGCCGTCGTCGTCGGCCTCGGCGACCAGCCGCTCGTGACGCCCGCCTGCTGGGGTGCCGTCGCCGGGGCGAGATCGCCCATCGCAGTTGCAACCTACGGTGGACTGCGCCGCAATCCCGTCCGCCTCGCTCGCGAGATCTGGCCCGAGCTCCCACGATCTGGCGACGAGGGCGCGCGGGGCCTCATCGCCCGCCGCCCCGAGCTCGTCACCACCGTCGAGTGCGACGGCGACCCGCTCGACGTGGACGTCGCCGGCGGCTCGGAGCCTCTCGCCAGCGCAGAGGACGGGGGTGACGTCCGCGAGGCGCGCGGCCGTCGCGACCTCGGAGGATCCCGATGACGTGGCACGGGAGCGAGCAACGCGTGCTCGTCGCCGCCCAGCCGGGAGGGACCGGGCACCCGCCGATCGCCCCTGCTGCTACTCCCGTCGGTAACAAGCACAGGTGCTCCCGTCGGTAACACGCACAGGCCGGCGGGCCGGCGGGCCGGCGGGCCACCGGCACCGTCAACCAACCGGCTCGACGCGCGCGGTGACGTGGCGGAGCTGCGCGGGCTCAGAGGCGATCCGGCAGCCGCGGCAGCCGCGCGCGGGTGTCGAGGTAGACGGCGTGACTGCCGATGGGGAGCACGACGGCTACCCCGGCACGGTCGAGCGCCTCGCCGAGGCGGGCGGTCGAACGGATCCGGTGGCGGAGGTAGTCGTGGGAGACGGCCTCCGCGAGCCCCTGAGCGATCGCCTCGAGGTGTCGACCCGACTGACCGGGCTCCCGCTCACGGTTGGACCTCTCGCTCTCCG
>DATLRJ010000148.1:0-15852 GCA_035534715.1 Acidimicrobiales bacterium
TCCAGCCACTTTGGACCACCCCTTCGTCCGGGGTGGCCTGGTCTGACCCGGAGTGTCTCTCGACAGGTGGGGTCAGTGGCCTGTGTCCGACGAGCCGCCTCACCGAACGAGGTGCGACTGCTTGCCCGGCGATGCTACCGCCCCGACCCCAGCTGTTCCACATCGGGGGGAGGTCGCGGCGCTCGGGTCGGCGCCCGGGCTACTCCTGAGCCGCGGACATCCCGAAATCGCGGCGCCAGCCGCTCGGCATGAGCAGCTCGAGCACGTCGTCGACGGTCACGACCCCGAGCATGCGGTGGTCGTGGTCGACGACGGGCGATGCAGCGAGGTTGAAGTCCGACATCTTCCGCACGATCGCGTGGAGGTCGGCGTCGGGACGCACGGTGACCGGGTCGCGCTCGGCGATGGACGCGAGCGTGACGTCGGACTCTGACTTGACGAGGCGGACGATCGAGACTGTCCCGACGAGATGACCTTCGCCGTCGCTCGCGTAGATCGTCGAGAGAGCCTCAGGCGGCGCCTCACTCGCGCGCACCGCGTCGAGCGCGGCGGCGACCGTCGTCGACTCGGCGAGCACGAGGAAGTCCGGGCTCATGAGCCCGCCTGCGGTCTCGGGGTGGTAGCTGAGAAGCGCGCGCACCTTCGCCTGCTGCTTTGCAGGCAGCGCCTCGAGCACGGGCATCCGTCGCTCCTGGTCGAGATCCGCGATGAGGTCGGCGGCGTCGTCCGGGGCCATCGTCGCGAGCAGGCGCGCCGCGTCCTCGTCGGAGCGCGCCTCGAGGAACTCCCGCTGGTGATCGGAGTCGAGCTCCTCGAAGACGTCGGCCTCGAGCTCGTGATCCTGGCCGACGGCCTCGATGATCTCCTCGCCCTCCTCGTGCGACGCTGCCTCGACGAGGTCCGCTATCTGTGCCGGACGCAGCCGCGCGAGCTTTCGGTACGGGATCCTCATCCGAGCGGAGGGCACGTGGGCGACGAACGGCTCGATGCTCTCCCAGTCGACGATCGGGCCGGGGCCGATGCGGCGGCCGAGCGCCCGCGGCAGCAGCCTCCGCAGGACGCCGCGGCTCGAGGGGTCGACGCCCACGACGCGCCACTCGGCCTCCACGCACGCGAGCTCGATCTCGTTCGCGCGGATCAGCCTCGCTCCGACGACATTGATGAGGTGTCGCGACGAAAGGTCGCGGGCGAGGAGGAGCTCGCCTGGCCGTCTCTCGAACCGGCCGAGGTTCACGGTCTCGCCCTCGAGCCTCGTCCCGCTCGCCGCGAGCGAGGAGACCCGCCAGATCGGGACGAACAGCTCGCGGCCGCCGATCGCGGCGACGAGGCCCGTCACCTGGGGATGGGACTCGCCCCCGGGCCGGACGATCACATCGTCCACCCGTCCCACGCGCTCGCCCATCCCGTCGAGCAGCGGACTGCGGACGAGGTCGGAGAGGTGGAGGATTGCGAGCGCCATCAGCGCGACCCCGCCGGGGAGCGACGCCTCGGGTTGACCACGACGAGATCGTAGTGGTCCGCCCCGACAAGACGCGTCTCGAGCAGGCCGTCGCCCCGCGTGCGGCGGCGGGGAGCGCCGCACGCGGGGCGCGGCCACCGAGCGCTCGGTAGGGTGGCGCCATGCGCTACCGCACGCTCGGCTCCACGGGAATCCAGGTCTCCACCTACTGCCTCGGGGCGATGATGTTCGGGCAGTGGGGCAACCGTGACGTCGACGAGTGCGTCCGCATGGTCCACGCAGCGCTCGACGCAGGGATCAATTTCGTCGACACCGCGGACGTCTACTCCAACGGCGAGTCCGAGGAGATCGTCGGCCGGGCGCTCGCAGGCCGCCGCGACGACGTCGTTCTCGCGTCGAAGGTCCACGGCGCCATGGGAGACGACCCGAACCACCGGGGGAACTCCCGCCGCTGGATCATCCGCGAGGTCGAGGCGAGCCTGCGTCGGCTGCGCACGGACCACCTCGATCTGTACCAGATTCACCGCCCCGACCCGACGACCGACCTCGAGGAGACACTCTCGGCCCTCACCGACCTCGTGCGCCAGGGAAAGGTGCGGGCGATCGGGAGCTCGACGTTCCCCGCCGAGCTCATCGTCGAGTCCCAGTGGGTCGCCGACCGACGTGGTCTCGAGCGCTTCCGGTGCGAGCAGCCTCCGTACTCGATGTTCGTGCGTGGCATCGAGTCGGCCGTGCTCCCGACGTGCGCCCGCTACGGGATGGGCACGATCGTATGGAGCCCGCTCGCCGGGGGCTGGCTCGCCGGCAGGTACCGCACCGCCGAGGACGTCGACCTCGAGAGTGGCCGGGCGCGGCGCCTTCCCATCCGCTTCGACCTCGCGCTCCCGGGCAACCGGCGCAAGCTCGAGCTCGTCGGCGAGCTCGAGCAGGTCGCCCGAGCCGCCGGGCTGTCCCTCACGCACCTCGCGATGGCGTTCAGCGTCGCGCATCCCGCCGTGACCTCCGCGATCATCGGCCCGCGCACTATGGAGCACCTCGAGGACGTCCTCGCCGGCGCCTCCGTCGAGCTCGACGACGACGTCCTCGACCGGATCGACACGATCGTCCCGCCGGGGACGACGCTCAACGCGACCGACGCCGGCTACGTCCCGCCGCCCCTCGCCGACGCCTCGCTCCGCCGCCGCAGCGCGGGGGAGCGTGCCGCGAGCTGAGCCATGCGGCGCCGTCCATGCCCCCGCTCCCTCGTGGCGTCGCGACCGGTCAGATCGCCCCCGCCCGGATCGCATAGGCGACCGCGTGGCAGCGGTTGCGCAGCGCGTGGCGGGCCGTCACGTCGTGGATGACGTTCTTCACCGTGCGCTCGGAGCAGCCGAGCCTGCCCGCGATCTCGGCCGTGTCGAAGCCGTCCGCGACGAGGCGGAGCACCTCGACCTCGCGCTCGGAGAACCCGTCGGGGGACGGGCCGCGTGCGCCGCGCGCGTCGCGCTCGAGCCGTCCGACCTTCGTGAGCAGCGAGCCGAGCAGGTCCGGCGGGAGGGTACCGTGCCCCTCCGTCGCTGCCGCGACGACGGCCGCGAGCTTCTCCGGGGACGCGTCGACCCTCCGGAGGATCGCGCACGCTCCGGCCTCGACGGCGCGCAGCACACCCCGGTCGTCGATCGCGGTCGCCACGACGAGGACGCGGAGGACCCCGGCGCGCAGCAGCGCGCGCACCGACCGCGTCGCGGCGTCGTCGACCTCGTCGGTGACGACGACGGCGACCGCAGCGTGCTCGGGCTCCTCGACGACGGCGAGCTCGTGCCGGCTGCGGAGCTGCGCGGCGAGGCCCGCGCGAGAGGTCGGGTCCCCCGCGCACACGTAGGTCGGGACCCGCGTCGGCCCGAGCTCCTGGCCGGCCATCGCGACCGCGGCCGCCGTGCTCAGAAGTCGGTGATCGCGAGCACCGACGCGTTGAACTCCTGGAACTCGGGCGAAGTCGTGATGGGAAGCAGCGCCATGAGCTTCGCGACGTCCCCACCGACCTTGATCCTGCCCTGCATGAACGCGACGTTCGCGTCGAGCTCCCCGCGCTGGATCGCCTGCGCGTCGTCGTAGGACTCGGTGAGGATCACCTCGGCGTCCGCGAGCACGCCAAGGCGGTTCTCGACGAGGCGGCCGTCGACGACGATCCAGTAGTACGAGACGTCGTCGCCCGGGCCGTCGGTGATCACGTACTGGAGGCGCGCGGACGCCCCCGGGCGTTCCGGCTGGCTCACCGCCAGCGCCGTGCTCTCGTCGAGCCACTCCTGGGTCAGCCACTTCGCCATCGGCGTCCGTCCTCCGGGGTCCCGAACCTCGCAGCACGCTACCGTGCGTGCGCCGCGCCCGCCCTCGGCGGACCGTCGGTGGCCTCACGCACCCCGGAGAACAGGTCGCTCTCGGGAAGACTTGTGGCGACGAGGCTGCGCGCGAGCACGTAGTGGTCCGCCGTGTGCACGGCGCGCTCGACCTCGTCGGGCAAGCCGAACCAGAACGGCGAGCTCGGGTCCACCTGGGTCGCGTGCGCGAGGAGCGCCGCCTGACGCACGTGCTCGAACCCCACGAGCGCGATGGTCGTCGTCGGCGCGACATCGGGCATCGTGTCGAACCAGCCCTTCGCGATCCGCTCCGCGTATGGCGAGTCGAGGCCGAGCTCGAGGAACTTCTCATGGCGAGCGAGCGCGTGCGCGCGGCTGAAGCCGACGTAGTAGAGCTTGAGCGGCTGGTGGGCGGGGCCCGTGCCCGGGTAGGCGGCTGGATCGCCCGCCGCGTCGAAGGCCGCGACCGCGATGTCGTGGGCGCGAAGGTGGTCGGGGTGCGGGTAGCCGCGCTGGTCGTCGCCGTAGGCGACGACCACGTGCGGCCGCTCGCGGCGAACGACGGCGTCGAGACGCCCGACGGCCGCGTCGAGAGGGGCCCGAGCGAACGACCGCTCGTCCGCGTTCGCCGCGCTGCCCGCCATGCCCGAGTCGCGATAGCCGAGCAGCTCGACGACGTCGTACCCGATGACGGACGCGGCGTCCTCGAGCTCGCGGCGGCGGACGCCCGCGAGGTCCGAGCGCACCTCCTCGGTGTCCATCGACGGGTTGAGGATGTCCCCCTCCTCTCCCCCGGTGCAGGTCACGAGCACGGTGCGCACGCCTTCGGCGTGGTAGCGCGCGACGGTCCCGGCTCCCTTCGACGCTTCGTCGTCGGGGTGAGCGTGGACGGTGAGGAGGCACAGTGGCGCGGCCATGCCGCGAAACTACCGCCGCCGGCGCGGTGAGGGCCCGGCCGCGCGAGCCTGCGCATATGCTCGTCGCGCAGGCGATGGACGCGAAGCGGCCGCGACAGGGCTCGACACCGGGCCGCGTGACGGAGCCGTCCGGTTGGTGGACGAGGAAAGGGGCGGTCGATGAGCGTCATGAAGCGCCTGTCGGGAATCGTGCAGGCGAAGGCGAACAAGGTCCTCGACAGGGCCGAGGACCCCCGCGAGACGCTCGACCTCTCCTACGAGAAGCAACTCGAGCAGCTCCAGCAGGTGCGCAAAGGCGTCGCCGACGTCGCGACCGCGCGCAAGCGCATCGAGCTCCAGGCCCAGCAGCTCCAAGCGAGCGCCACGAAGCTCCAGGAGCAGGCGCGCCAAGCACTCGCCCAGAACCGCGAGGACCTCGCCCGCGAGGCGCTCGGCCGCCGCGCGGGGATCGCGGGCCAGCTCGACGGGTTGAAGACCCAGCACGAGCAGCTCGTGAGCCAGGAGGAGCGGCTCGTCGCGACGACGCAGCAGCTCCAGGCGCGCGTGGAGGCGTTCCGGACGCAGAAGGAGACGCTGAAGGCGTCCTACACGGCCGCGCAGGCCCAGACGAAGATCGGCGAGGCGGTCTCGGGCATCTCCGAGTCGATGAGCGACACCGGCCTCGCTATGGAGCGCGCGCAGGAGAAGATCGCGAACATGCAGGCCCGCGCCGGAGCGGTCGACGAGCTGCTCGCGTCCGGAGCCTTGAACGACCTGACGGGCTCGAGCGACCCGCTCCAGGCCGAGCTCGACAAAGGCAGCCGCTCGAGCCAGGTCGACCTCGAGCTCGCGCAGCTGAAGGCACAGGCAGCCCCCGCGGTAGGCGCGGGGGTGCCCGCGACCGGCGAGCTCGCGGCCGCGAGCTCCACTCCGCCGAGCGAGGTGGAGGACGCGGACGGCTCGGAGGAGGAGCCCGTCACTGGCGAGCCGGTCGCGCCGCCTGCACCGCCGCCGGACCTGTTCAGCCTCGACACAGGGGGCGCGTCGTGATCGTACGCGTGCTCGAGGAGGGCCAGTACGAGCTCGACGACGCGGGGAGCGCGCGGCTCGACACGCTCGACTCCGTGCTCGAGGACGCGCTGCGCACCGGGGACGAGGACACCTTCGCGGCGGCGCTCGACGCGGTAATCGGCGAGGTGCGCGCCTCCGGCCGGCGGCTCGACCCGTCAGCGATCGTCCCATCCGATCTCGCGCTCCCGGCGCCGGGCGCGACGCTCGCCGAAGTACGCAGCCTGCTCCTCGACGACGGCGCAGCGCCTGACGAGCCGGCGAGCTAGCGCGACGTGTCCCACCGTTCCCGCTTCCCCGTCGACCGTGGGCTGACCGCGCGCATGCTCACGACGGTCTTCCTCCTCGGCCTCCTGTACGCGGTCTTCGTCACGGTGCTCGTCGCCGTCCACGTCCAGCTCGGCCTCATCCTCGTCCTCGCCTTCGGGATCTTGTTCGTCCAGTACTTCTTCTCCGACAAGATCGCGATGTACTCGATGGGCGGTCGGATGGTGAGCCGCGAGCAGGAGCCCCAGCTGCACGGCGTCGTCGACCGCCTGGTCGCTCTCGCCGACATGGCGCACCCGCGGGTCGCCATCGCGCAGAGCGACATCCCGAACGCGTTCGCCACGGGTCGCGACCAGAAGCACGCGGTCGTGTGCGTGACGACCGGCCTGCTCCGGCGGCTCGACGAGCCCGAGCTCGAAGCGGTCCTCGCGCACGAGCTCTCCCACGTCGCGCACCGCGACGTCGCGGTCATGACCATCGCGAGCTTCCTCGGCATCCTCGCCGGCCTCATGACGCGCATGTTCTATTTCGCCGGCCTGTTCGGCGGCTTCGGAGGCAATAGCCGCAGCAACAACAACCAAGGTGGGGGCCAGCTCGCGATCGTCGAGCTCGGGATGATCGTCGTCTCGGCCGTGATCTACGCGATCAGCTTCGTGCTGATCCGCACGCTCTCGCGCTACCGCGAGCTCGCGGCGGACCGCTCCGGCGCGATCCTCATCGGACAGCCCGCGCTCCTCGCCCGAGCCCTCGTGAAGGTGAGCGGCGAGATCTCCCGGATCCCGACGCGCGACCTGCGGGCCGCGGAGCACTTCAACGCGTTCTACTTCGCACCCGCGCTCGCACCCGGCGCGAGTCTGTCGTCGCTGTTCGCGACGCACCCGAGCCTCGAGAAGAGGCTCGACCAGCTCGCGAAGCTCGACGCCGAGATGCGTCACGGGGCCGCGTGAGCTCGAGCGCTCGGCCTCCGTCGCGTCGCGGCGCGCGCTGAGCCATGGGCTTGCTCGACACGATCCTCGGGCGGACCAAGCCAGTCGAGGCGAACCTCGACCGGCTGTTCGGCCTCCCCGGCGCGCGCATCACTCTCGAGGCGGCGGAGGACCTCGTGCCGACCGGTCAGGCCGGCGTCTGCTTCAAGCCATCGGCGGGCCAGGCCTTCGACGCTACAGAGCGCGAGATCGCCGAGATGCTCTCGTCGGGGGATGCCGCGGGCACGACGGCCAAGCTAACCGAGAGCGCCGACGAGTTCGGCTACCGGTGGGTCGTCGTCGGCGGCGCGGACTTCGACACCCTCGTGACGCAGGTCCACTTCGTCAACTCGACGCTCAAGGAGCACGGCTACGGCCCACAGCTTCTCTGCTCGGTGTTCGGCCTCGCGCCGGCCGCACCGCCCGCGTCGGGCCACCCGGGATCCGCCGCGACGATCTACCTCGTCTACCTCTTCAAGCGCGGCACGTTCTACCCGTTCGTGCCGACCGGCCACGAGCGGCGCGACAACGAGGCCGAGCTCAGGCTGAAGGCCGTTCTCGGCGACGACCTCGCGATCGAAGCCGACCTCGACCGGTGGTTCCCGCTCTGGGAGCTCCCGGTCCACTGACGCTCGCCCCGGCGAGAGCCCCGGAGCGCGCGTCGGGGTCCCACGCGACCGGAGCGTCGAGCAGGTAGGACGAGATCAGCTCCCCGAGACGCGAGAGCTCGATCGAGCTCTCGCCCTCCACCTCGAGGCTCGGCTCGAGAGCGCCCGGCGGGTCCGCTCGCCAGCGCGCACCGCCGCTCTCCTCGGCGTCGAGCATCTCTGCCAGCGGCGGGAGCGCGCGCCGGCGGGGGAGCTGGGCGCTCGTGAAGCGCACCCAGGTCTCGTACCGGTCGTAGTAGCGGTAGTGGCGGCCGTGGGCGAGGAGCACGCGCACGGCGTCGGTCGCGGAGTGCACGACGACCGGGTGGACCGGGGCTCGTATCGCGTCGAAGAACCGGCTCGCGGCCACCGGCTGGACTCTCTCGTCCACGACGACGGTCGCGACGCCCGCCTGGCCCGGGCCCTCGACCGTCACGTCGCCCGCGGCGAGCGCGCGGCGACCGGCGTCCACCGCTGCGAGCTCCGCCGCGCACAGCGCTCGTGCGCGCTCCGGATCGCGGAGGAGCTCGGGCAGCCGGCCGACGAGCTCGTCGAGGAGCGCAGCCGTCTCCGCCCTTCGGCCCGCCGGGCTTCCGGCGTCGATCCGAGCGCCGCGCGCGGCGTCGGCGAGCTCGCGGAGCGCTAGGGAGATCGCGAGTGCCGCGTCGTCGCGCTCGACCGCGAAGTCGCCGACGCGTGCGACCTCGACGAGGACGTGCTCGTGGTCGAGCGCGGGTCCCGGGTGAGAGAGGACGTATATCGAGACGAGGCCATCCTGGTCGACATGGTCGTTCGTCACAGCCTCTGCGTCGTCGCGCCAGTACCCTGGCGAACGCAGGTACGCGAAGGCGATCTCCGCCGACAGGTCGCGGGCGAGGGCGCGAGGTGTCACGCTCCCCGGCCAATGTGAGAGCGAGAGCACCGTCGAGGGGCGCGCACCGCCGTCCACGACCACGTGCGGCCGCCCCTCGAGCTCCTCGACGCCCTCGAACGGCAAGGGGCGCGGGAGCGCCGACCCGGTCACCGCCCGCGGGTCACAGCAGCGCAGGTCACAGCAGCGCGGGTCACAGCAGCGCGGGTCACAGCAGCGCGTCGATCCTCGCCGCGAGGGCGACGTCCGCGTCGGTGATCCCGCCGAGGGAGTGCGTGGACAGCCGGAGCGTGACCGTGTCCCAGCGGATGTCGACGTCGGGGTGGTGGCCCGCCTCCTCCGCGAGGAGACCGACCTCGTTGACGAATCGGAGAGCGTCGGCGAAATCGTGACGGCGCACGACCTTCACGAGGGCCTCGGAGTCGCGCGTCCACGCGATCTGGGCGAGGCTCTCGTCGATCGCCGCGCCGTCGAGGAGCTCCACGACGCCGAGGCTACCCGGCTCGGGTCACCGTCCCGACGAGCGCTTCCTTGGCCGGTCGAGCGCCTGGATGAGGACGTTCTCGTAGTGGACGAGGCCGACGATGCTGAGGGGCGCGACCGACCCCGACGCGATCGCCACCCGCTCGGGCACGACACCCCAGATCTCCTCGCCCTCCTCCTCCCAGCTCGCGATCGTCTCCTCGAGGTCCCGCGTGCCCGTCCTCGCAGCGCAGATCACGATGCCCCGGCGCGTGGTCGGCGCGATGAGGTCGAGGGTCGCGCGCACGCGGCTCGGCTCGGGACCGCCGACACGCGTCGGTATCACGACCGCGTCCGCGCGTTCGAGCACCGCACGCACGGTCTTCTCGTCGCCCGGCGGCGAGTCGACGATGACGAGGCGCTCCGTCCCCGCGTCCATCGCGCGCGCGACGAGGCGCGCCGTCGGGGCCTCGAGGAGACGCACGCCCCCGACCGGCGACTCCTCGAGCCACTCCGCGCTCGACGCCTGTGGATCGGCGTCGACGACGAGCGCCGGCCCGCGACCGGAGCGGATCGCCGCGCCCGCGAGGTACACCGCAGACGTCGTCTTGCCGACGCCACCCTTGACGTTCGTCACCGCGATGACCGTGCGCATGACCCTCCCCGTCCCCTCGACTCGAGCGGCACCATCATCGCGGCCGGGCGGCGCCACGGCGAGCGGTCCCAAAGAGGTGCAGGGCGCGCGCCCGTGCGACGGGCACGTTCGGCGTACCCCTCCTTCGCGCGCTCGTGCGCGGCGCGCGCTGTGCGTCACTCGGTGCGTCCGAGCGCACGACGCTGCGCCGTCGCGCCGCGGCCGGGGCTCCTCGATGCGGTCCGCTGTGATCACGGCGCGTCGGAACAGGCCGTCCGGCGCGGCGGCGAGCTCGCCACAGCTCACCGGTGGGTCACCAGTCGAGGTCGACGACGACCGGCGCGTGGTCCGACGGGACCTCCCCTCCGGGCCCTTTCTTGCGCTCCTCGCGGTCCACGTAGGCGGCGGTCACGCGGGCGGCGAGCGGCTCCGAGAGGAGCGCGAGGTCGATCCTCATCCCCTCGCCCTTGTGGAACGCGCCGCCGCGATAGTCCCACCAGGAGAACGGCCCAGGCTCTCGTCCGACAGGCGCGAGCTCACGCACGACGTCACGCAATCCCCACGCGGACACCGACGCGAGTGCGTCACGCTCGGCCGCGGTCACGTGCGTCATGCCGTCGAGTTTCGCGACGTCCCAGACGTCGCGATCTTCGGGAGCCACGTTGAAGTCGCCGCAGACCGCAACGGGAGACCCGGCCTCGCACGTCGTGTCGAGCTCGGCTCGGAGCCGCCCGAGCCAGGCAAGCTTCGCGACGTAGAACTCGCTGTCTACTACGCGACCGTTCGGCACGTACACGCTCACCACCCGTGCGCCCGCGCACGTCGCAGACACGATCCGGCACTCCTCGACCGTCGCGCGATCCTCGTCATGGAATGCGGCACGCGGTGCGTCGAGCCCGACGCGGGACAGCACGGCGACGCCGTTCCAGCGCCCGTTGCCGTGGTGCACGCTCTCGTAGCCGAGCGCGGTGAATCGATCCGCGGGAAACGCTGCGTCAGTCGACTTCGTCTCCTGGAGGCAGAGGACGTCGGGCCGTGCCGAGGTGAGCCAGGCTTCGACGCGCGCGAGACGAGCCTTGAGCGAGTTCACGTTCCAGGTCGCGAGCCTCATGGCCCGCCTAGCGGGGGACGAGGACGAAGAGCAGGTCGGCCTCGCACGCGTTCTCTCCCCCGACCGACGCACGGCCGTGCCCGCGGCCGGCGCGCGCGGACAGGCGGTCGAGGTCCACCACGAGCTCGAGCGAGTCTCCGGGGACGACCTGACGGCGAAAGCGCGCTCGCTCGATGCCGCCGAACAACGGGAGCCGGCCCGTGAAGCGCTCGTCCGCGAGCACCGCCGCCGCTCCGAGCTGCGCGAGCGACTCGACCATGAGCACGCCCGGAAGGGTCGGTCGGCCCGGGAAGTGGCCGGCAAAGAACGACTCGTCACCGGTCAACTGCCAGCGTCCCGACGCCGACACGCCGGGCACGAGCTCGAGAATCTCTGTGAGGAGAAGGAACGGTTCGCGGTGCGGGATGAGCTCTTCTGGTGTCGGCACTGCCATGTCGTCCTCGTCGCGTGATTGGGTGAGCCGCGGGTGGCGCGGGTGGGCTAGCGCGCCGTTCGGCGGCGCGAGCCGCTCGCGGCTGGCGCGCCACCTGTGTCGCGCGCTCCCGAACGGCCGCGGGCCGGTCCCGGCGCCGCCATCGCAGCCGTCCGAGCGGGGCTACGCCGCGGCGCGGGTGGCTCCGACGGCTCCGTGGGCCGGACCTGTGCGGCTCTCGCTGCGGTCGCACGCGGCACGGCCGTCGCAGTCGCGTCGACGGGCCGTGCCGCTCTCGAGGTGGCCGTCCCCCCGGCACTCTCGCCGCCGGGAACCCCCGGAGCTCGTAGACGCGCCCGCCCACTGGTCGCCGCAGCCTCAGGAGCGGCCACGTGCTCCCCGGCCGTGATCCTGCGACGCGTTGCCCTCCGAGGCTCGGCGCGTGGTGGTGCCGGCGGCGGCGCGACTCGAGACCGCGGTCGCGTCGCTGTCGATGTCGCTCGCGAGACAACCCTCGGGGCGGCAGTCTTCGGCGAGACGGCCTTTGCGGTGGCGGCCTTTGCGGTGGCGGCCTTTGCGGTGGCGGCGTTCGGGGTGGCGGCGTTCGGGGTGGCGGCCTTTGCGGTGGCGGCCTTTGCAGTCGCGGCCCTCGGGGCGGTGGCCTTTGCAGTCGCGGCCCTTGGGGCGGTGGCCGTCGCGGCATCCCGCGAGGCAGATGCGGGACGCGATGCCGTCGTCGACCGCGCCGGCTTTCCCACGGCCGTCGTCGTGGCGGACGACGTCCTCGCCACGAGCTTCCCCGCGGCCTCAGGCCTCCGAGCGCCCGCTGTACTCGCCCCAGTGCCCGTCGCAACGCCGGCGACCGCCGATCTCGCCGGCGCCTGCACTCCAGCCGTACGGGGAGCCGTCGGCTGCTTCGTGCCAGAACGCGCCTGCGGCAGCTTCGCGGGGCCGCCGATCGGCCGCGGGGTCCCCGAGCTCGAGCGCCGCGCCACCGGGCTCGTCGCCCTCTCGGCCTTCACCGACGTCGGTTGGGCCTTTGTCGGCAGGGCCTTCGCCGGTTGGGCCTTCGTCGGTTGGGCCTTTGTCGGCACGGCCTTCGTCGGCACGGCCTTCGTCGGCACGGCCTTTGTCGGCACGGCCTTCGCCGGCTGGGCCTTCGCCGGCTGGGCCTTCGCCGGCTGGGCCTTCGCCGGCGGGGATGGCGCGATGCTCTTCGCGGCTTTGGTCCTTCCCGCCTGCTTCCTCGTCGCCGACTCCGCGGGAGCGGCCTTTCGAGCCGGTGAGCGCGACATGCGGACCTCGGCGGCGACGGTCTCCTCGCTCGGCCGACCGGAGACGACCGCGATGCCGGGCAGCGCGAGCTCGACTCCGCGACGGAACGGATCGAGCGCGGTGACGACGAACGTGCGCACCTCGCTCCGGTGCAGGATCTCCCTCGCCGCGCGCGGAGCGGGAGATCCGAGGCCCGACAGCGGCACGTAGCAGCGGACGTCGCCAAAGCGCACGACCGCCCCGTGAGAGGTGAAGCTCTCGACCTCCCCCTCGATCTCGTCCCCGAGCGGGTGGTCGGCGATGAACGAGATGAACGTCATCGGATCGTTCACGGCCTGCGGCGATTGCTGGGCGTGGCCGCGTCCACGCGGGCGCCGGGCGCGCTCACCGGCGGCGCCGTCCGGCTCGGGCTCGACGACCTCCTTCGTCGCCTGTGCGATGGCCTTGACCACGCGCTCCTTCGCGCGACTCGCGTCGCGCACCGCGACGCGGCTCCGCGGCCCACGCACCGGGGTGCGCGGCACGAAGATCCACCCGACGCCGGGCACGGGCGTCGCGCCGAGCAGCCGGCCGCGGTCGAACAGCCACCCGTGCTCTCCATGGAACTCCTGGAAGGAGTCGTTCGACAGAGCGACACCGTCGACGCGCTCGGCGATCCGCAGCAGGAAGGCGTCGCCCCGCCCGATGGCTCCGGCTGGGGGGTAGACGTACTCGCCGCGGAGCGCAGCCTGCTCGAACCGATCGAGCTCCGAGGGGTCGATGCGGTGCGCAAAGGTCGCGTCGACGACGACCGTGACCTCGGCGTCGGGGAACTCCTTGCGGAGCTCCTCGACCGCCGATTCGAGCTGGGCGAGGCTCGGAGTCGACCGGCCTTCG
This sequence comes from Acidimicrobiales bacterium, assembly GCA_035534715.1. Taxonomy (GTDB): domain Bacteria; phylum Actinomycetota; class Acidimicrobiia; order Acidimicrobiales; family Bog-793; genus JAJZBW01. The sequence goes on from DATLRJ010000148.1 coordinate 13,280, forward strand.
GTCGCGATGTTCGAGCCGTCGACGACGAGGTGCTGGGTGACCATGACCGCGCTAGTCAAGCACTCGCGGGGGCGACGCACGCGCACCGTCGCTCAGTGACGCGGTCGCGTGACAGCACGGACGGCCCCGGTCGCAGCTCAGGAGCCGTCCGGTACGGGGCCGACCGACTCCGCGAGGAGGTGCTCGAGCTCGAGGTCGTGGATCGCGTGCGAGCCGGTCGCCGGGCTCCCCGCCTCGGGGCGCGTGACGTGGCCGATCGAGTGCCGGTCGCCGAATTGCTCGCGCAGGTGGCCACCCGTGTAGGTCCACGCGCCCATGTTCTGGGGTTCGTCCTGGAGCCAGACGATCTCGTGCGCGTTCGGGTAGTGGCCGAGCGTCTCGGCGAGCGCCTCGGCGGGCCACGGGTAGAGCTGCTCGACACGGACCACCGCGCATAGCGGAGCTGATGTCCCGGCCTCGAGGATCAGATCTCGGCGGGCGATCGCGTCGTAGGCGACCTTGCCGGAGCAGCACACGACGCGCCTCACGGCGCTCGCGTCGAGGGACGCGCCGTACGCGGGGTCGTCGATCACCTCGCGCCACGAGCCCGACTCGAGCTCGCTCACGTTGGAGCGGGCGGGCCGTGCGCGAAGGAGCCACTTCGGGGTCATGACGACGAGCGGCTTGCGCACGGTGCGATGTGCCTGTGCGCGAAGCAGGTGGAAGTACTGCGCCGCGGTCGTCGGTTGGACGACCGTGATGTTGTCCTCGGCCGCGAGTGCGAGGAAGCGCTCGAGACGGGCGGAGGAGTGCTCGGCGCCCTGGCCCTCGTACCCGTGCGGGAGCAGGAGCACGAGGCCCGACGTCTGGCCCCACTTCTCCTCTGCTGCGACCATGAAGTTGTCGACGATGATCTGCGCGCCGTTCGCGAAATCGCCGAACTGCGCCTCCCAGGCGACGAGCGTGTTCCTGGCCTCGACCGAGTAGCCGTACTCGAAGCCCAGCGCTGCGTACTCCGATAGCAACGAGTCGTAGGCGAGGAACCGGCCGCGACCCGCGGTGTCGGGGTCGGGCGCGCCGAGGGTGGAGCCGAACCCGGCGAGAGGCACGTACTCGGCGCCCGTCTCGTAGTCGACGAGCACGGCGTGCCGGTGTGAGAACGTGCCACGCCGGGTGTCCTGGCCCGTGATGCGGACGTCGGTGCCCTCGAGCAGGAGCGAGGCGAACGCGAGCGCCTCGCCGAGCGCCCAGTCGACCTCTCCCGCCTCGTAGAGCTGCGCTCGCTGCGCGAGCTGGCGGGCGAGCTTCGGATGGACGGTGAAGCCGTCGGGGGTCTCGTGGAGCCTGGCCGCGATCGAGTCGAGGACCTCGCGGCCGATGCCGGTCGCCGATGTGAGGCTCTGAGCGGGAACGAGCCGCCGGTCGGGCAGGTGGTCGATGCGCGGCGGGGCGGCGGACCGTGTCTCGTCGAGCGCGCCCTGCAACCGGGCCGAGAAGTCCTCGAGCGCCTGCTCGGCCTCGCCGAGCGTGATATCTCCTCGCTTGACCAGGGTCTCCGTGTAGATCTTGCGCACCGAGCGGTGGCGCTCGATCGCCTTGTACATGATCGGCTGGGTGTAGCTCGGGTCGTCGCCCTCGTTGTGGCCGTGGAGCCGGTAGCACACGAGATCGACGACGACGTCCTTGTGGAACTCCTGCCGGAAGGCGAACGCGAGCCGCGCAACACGCACGCACGCCTCGGGATCGTCCCCGTTCACGTGGAAGATCGGCGACTGCACCATCTTCGCCACGTCGGTCGCGTAGACCGACGAGCGCGCCTCGGTCGGGGGGGTCGTGAAACCGAGCTGGTTGTTGATGACGAGGTGGACCGTGCCGCCCGTCCGGTAGCCCTGGAGCTGAGAGAGATTGAGCGACTCCGCAACGACACCCTGGCCCGCGAAGGCCGCATCGCCGTGGACGAGCACCGAGAGCACGGGGAAAGTGCCCGGCTCGCGTTCGCGATCCTGCTTCGCGCGGGCCATGCCCTCGACGACGGGGTCGACGGCTTCGAGGTGCGACGGGTTCGACGCGAGCGTGACGGGGAGCGAGACGCCGTCGCGACCGACGAACTTGCCGACCGCGCCCTTGTGGTACTTCACGCCCCCGGAGCCCTGGACTGTCTCGGGATCGAGGTTCCCCTCGAACTCGGCGAAGAGCTCCGCGTAGGACTTGCCGACGACGTTCGCGAGCACGTTCAGCCTCCCGCGGTGCGCCATGCCGAGGACCGCCTCGGACAGACCGGCGCGCGCAGCCTCCTCGAGAACCGCGTCGAGGAACGGGATGGTCGACTCGGCTCCTTCGAGGCCGAACCGCTTCTGGCCGACGTAGCGCGAGTGGAGGAAGTGCTCGAACGCCTCCGCCGCGTTGAGGCGGCCGAGGATGTGGCGTTGCTCGCCAGCGCTCAGCGCGGTTTCGACACCCTCGACGTGCCGTTGGATCCAGGCCTTCTCCTCGGGCTCCTGGATGTGCATGAACTCGACGCCGATCGTGCGGCAGTAGGCGTCGCGCAGGATCTCGAGGATCGCGCTCAGCGGGAGCACGTCGCTTCCGGCGAG
>DATLRJ010000149.1:0-6767 GCA_035534715.1 Acidimicrobiales bacterium
GTCGTCCGTCGCGGCCAGCCCGTTTATAGCCTCGACGGCGCGCCAGTCCCGTTGTTCTACGGAGCCGTCACGCCATACCGATCCCTGGACCTCGGAGTCACCGGCGCGGACGTAGCGGAGCTCCCCGCGAACCGCGACGCGCTCGGCTTCGGGCACGGGCTGTCCTCGGACGGTCGCTTCGACGCCGCGACCGCCGCGGCGGTGCGCGCCTGGCAGAGCTCGCTCGGCGTCCCCGCGACCGGAGTCGTCGATCTCGGCGATGTCGTCGTCGCTCCCGGACCGATCGAGATAGCCACGGTGTCCGCGAACGACGGCGACGCCGCGACCGCCGGGCTCGCCGTGCTCACCGCGACCTCGACGACCCCGGTAGTGACGATCGACCTCGACGCGGCTCAGCAGTCCCAGGTGACGGTCGGCGACGCGGTGACGATCACCCTGCCCGACAACTCGACGACACCCGGCGTGGTGTCGTCCGTAGGGACGATCGCGACGACGCCGAGCGGCTCGGGCCAGAACGGCGGGAGCTCATCGCCGACGATCACGGTCGAGGTCACCCCCACGGACCTCAGGGCGACCTCCGGGATCGACCAGGCGCCGGTAAATGTGTCGATCACGGAACAGTCCGTGTCGAACGCGCTCGTCGTCCCTGTCGACGCGCTACTCGCGCTCGCCGGTGGCGGCTACGCGGTCGAGGTCATCTCCCGCGCCGTCCACCACCTCGTCCCCGTGTCGGTCGGGATCTTCGACGACGCCGCGGGCCTCGTCCAGGTGTCCGGACAGGGACTCGAGACCGGCCAGCGCGTCGTGGTGCCCGGGACGTGAGCTCTGGCGGCGCCGGTCCGGTCCTCGAGGTCGAGTCGGTCACAAAGGTGTACCCGAGCGAGCCCCCGGTCCACGCGCTGCGCGGCGTGAGCTTCACGATCGACGCGGGCGAGCTCGTCGCCATCGTCGGTCCATCTGGATCCGGCAAGACGACTCTGCTCCACCTCATAGGGACGCTCGACCGCCCGACCTCCGGCACCGTGCGCATCACGGGCCTCGACGTCGCGCGGATGACGGACGGGGAGCTCTCCGCTCTGCGGGCGACGCGCATCGGCTTCGTCTTCCAGCAGTTCTTCCTCGCCGAGCACCAGAACGTGCTCGACAACGTCGCGGACGGGCTCCTCTACTCCGGCGTTGCGATCGCGGACCGGCGCGAAGCCGCGTCCGCGGCGCTCGCCGAGGTCGGGCTCGCGCACCGCGTCGCCGCGCGCCCGACCCAGCTCTCCGGCGGCGAGCGCCAGCGGGTCGCAATCGCCCGAGCCCTCGTCGGAGCCCCTGCGATCGTGCTCGCCGACGAGCCGACGGGCAACCTCGACAGCGTCAACAGCCAGGCCATCCTCGCGCTGCTCGAGGCCCTTCACGACACCGGCGCGACGATCGTCGTCATCACCCACGAGCGCGAGATCGCGTCGCGCCTGCCCCGACAGATCGAGGTGCTCGACGGTCGGATCGTCGCCGACACCAACCGCGGCGCGCCCGAGGGACGAGCGCGCGGCCCGGCGACGGGCGCACGCACCGATCACGACATTCCGGTGGTCGACGGCGGGACAGCGGGCGCGGCGGGGAGGCGAGCGTGACCGCTGCACCGACTCCAGGCAAGCTTCGGGCGTCGGACCTGTCACGAGTCGCGCTCGTCGGGCTCCGGACCCGCAAGCTGCGCGCCGGCCTCTCGGCGCTCGGCATCGCCATCGGCGTCGCCGCGATCGTCGCGGTGCTCGGCCTGTCGTCCTCGTCGGAGGCCGGGCTGCTCGCCGAGATCAACCGGCTCGGGACCAACCTGCTCACGGTGACGAACGGCACGAGTCTCTTCGGCCAGACCGCCGAGCTCCCGGTCGCCGCGCCCGGGATGATCGGTCGCATCGGCCCGGTCACCGCCGTGCAGTACACAGGCGCGGTCAACAACGTGAACGTCTATCGGACGCCGCTCGTGCCGAGCATCGACACGAACGCTCTGAGCGTCGCGGCGGCGAGCCTCGGCCTCCCGGCGGACGTCGGCACGAGCGTCGCGTCGGGCACCTACCTCAACTCCGCGACCGCGACCGAGCCCGTCGCGGTGCTCGGCGCGGCCGCGGCGCAGCGCCTCGGCATCGACCGTGTGTTCGCCGGCGAGAGGGTGTGGCTCGGGGGCATGTGGTTCTACGTCGCGGGGATCCTCAGGCCGGCCACGCTTACCCCGGAGATCGACAGCTCAGTCCTCGTCGGCTTCACCGCCGCCGAGACTTACCTCGGGTTCGACGGGCATCCGTCAGAGGTCTACGTGCGCGCCGACACGAGCGAGGTCGCTGCTGTCGACTCCGTGCTCGGCGCAACCGCGAACCCGGAGAACCCGAGCGAGGTCGACGTCTCGCAGCCGTCGTCCGCGCTCGTCGCGCAGGCCGACGCCCAGGCCGCGCTCAATGGCTTGTTTCTCGGGCTCGGCGCGGTCGCCCTGCTCGTCGGAGCGGTCGGTGTCGCGAACATCATGGTGATCTCCGTGCTCGAGCGCCGCTCGGAGATCGGGCTGCGCCGCGCGCTCGGCGCTACCAAGGGCCACATCCGAATGCAGTTCCTCGCCGAAGCCGTCCTGCTCGCCCTGCTCGGCGGCGCGATGGGCGTCGTCCTCGGCACGATCTCGACCGCGATCTACGCGTCGACGAAGGGCTGGGCAGTCGTCATACCACCGGTCGCATGGGGCGGAGGCCTCGGCGCGGCCCTCGTGATCGGCGCGGTCGCCGGACTGCTCCCGGCGCTGCGCGCCGCCAGGATGTCGCCGACCGAGGCGCTGTGGTCAGTGTGACACGCGTGATCAGCAACGAGGAAAGTCGAGGAGGCCACATGAGAAGGGAACGGTCGACGACGTTCAACGGCCGCCCGGCGGCTCCCGCCCCGTCCGCTGACCCGGCGCCGTGCGCGCCGCCCCGCCGACGTCAGCCGACAGCTCTAGCGCGTGCCCTGCTCGCGTGCGCCGCGCTCGTCGTGGCCTCGAGCAGTGCGGCCACGGTCGCATCCGCGTCGCCCGCGCCGATGCGCCGATCGACGGCCACTGTGCGGACGCGCGCCCGCTGCCGCGTCGGGCGCGTGGCGAACGCGCACCTCGAGCGCTGTGACCTCGCGGGTCGCGATCTCGCTCGCGTCGACCTGGCGCACGCGCTCCTCGTAGGTGCGGACCTCCGGGAGGCCGACCTCGCGGGTACCGACCTCCGGGGTGCGGACCTCCAGCACGCCGACGTCACCGGTGCGGACCTCCAGCACGCGGACCTCCGAGGTGTGGACCTCCGAGGTGCCGACCTCCGGAGTGCGGACCTTCGAGATGCGGACCTCCGGAGTGCGGACCTTCGAGATGCGGACCTCCAAGGTGCGGACCTCGCTGGAGCCGACATCCTCGGGGCGCGGCTCGCCGGAAGCTCGCTCCGCGGTGTGCGCTCGGGCGCGCTACGCGGCACCCCGACGACGGCTCCCCATCACTGGAGCATCGTCGCGGGCTATCTCGTCGGACCGGGAGCGGATCTCGCGACCGCACACCTGCGTGGCGCGAACCTGCGTGGCGCAGATCTCTCGGGTGCGGCGCTCGACGAGGCGACGCTCGCGGGCGCGGCGTCGGGAGCGGTCGTCGGGACGCCGGCGAGGCTCCCGCCGGGATGGCGCGCCGTCCGCGGGTACCTCGTCGGGCCCGGGGCGGACCTCGACGGGGCGACGCTCATGGGCGCGGACCTCGTGGGCGCGGACCTCGCCGGCGCGACGCTCACCGGCGCGAACCTTGTGGGCGCGAATCTCTTCGGCGCTGACGTCGACCAGGTCAACCTGTCGTCGGTCGACCTCGCGGGTGTGTCGTCGGGCGGCATCGTAGGGACGCCCTCCGCGCTGCCTCCCGCGTGGAGCCTGAGCGGCGGGCACCTCGTCGGGCCCGGCGCGACCATCACGGGTAGGGACTTCGCGGGCGTCGACCTCACGGGGGACGACCTCGCGGGGGACGACTTCGCGAACGCGGACTTCGCCGGGGCGACGCTCACCGGCGCCGAACTCGGCGGCGCGAACCTCTCCGGAGCGAACCTCTCGGGCGTCGTGTCCGGTCGAATCACCGGGACGCCCGCGACCCTTCCCACCGGGTGGGTGCTCACCGCGGGGTACCTCGTCGGACCCGGCGCCGATCTCACGGGTGCCATCCTGTCGGGCGCGTCGTTCGCGGGCGCAGACCTCGAGGCGACGAACTTGTCGGGCGCGACGCTCACCGGTTCGACCTCTGGCGGCGTGGCGGGCAATCCGTCCGCCCTGCCGGCTGGGTGGGTGCTCACCGCGGGATACCTCGTCGGACCCGGGGCGGACCTCGCGGGCGCGGACCTCGCGGGCGCGAGCCTCGCGGGCGCGACCTCTGGCGGTCTGACCGGCACGCCTGCGTCCCTCCCTCCCGGCTGGGCACTCGCTGCCGGCTACCTAGTCGGGCCCGGCGCAGACCTTGCCGGCGCCGACCTGTCCGGCACCTCCTTCGCGGGGATGGACCTCGCGGGGACGGACCTGTCCGGGGCGACGCTCACTGGCGCGCGCTCCGGCGGGATCACGGGCATCCCCTCCGCGCTTCCCGCTGGATGGTCCGTCGCGAGCGGGTACCTCATCGGGCCCGGCGCGGACCTCACGAGCTCGGATCTTGCCGGGCTCGACCTGTCGGGGGTCGACCTCTCGGGCGCGAACCTCAGCCGGGTCTCGTCCGGCGATCTCGTCGGCGTGCCGTCGGCGCTCCCGTCGGGTTGGGAGATCGTCGGCGGCTATCTCGTCGGACCGGGGGCGAACCTCGACGGCGCGACTCTCGCAGGCGCGAATCTCGCCGGGGCGGATCTCGCGGGCGCGACGCTCGCCGGGGCGGATCTCGAGGGCTCGGACGCCCCCAGCGTGGACCTCGCGGGCGCGACGCTCGCGAGCGCGGACCTCGTCGACGCCGACCTCTACGGGGCGAACCTCACGGGTGGTGAGGTCGGGGGTGCGGACCTCGCCGGGACGAATCTACAGAACGCGACGCTCCTCGGTCTCGTCTCCGGCGCGATCACCGGAACGCCGCTGCTCCCCGCCGGCTACGGCGTCGACACGACGACGGGGACGATCACCGGCCCGGGGATCGCGGGTACCTGACCGCGTGGCCCTCCCCTCCGCCGAGGCTCGCTAGCAGACCCCGGCGGGCCCAGCCGGCCTGCACGGGTCAGCCGGGCGTCGAGAGTGGTGCGGCCTTGAGACAGACCTTCTGGGCGGCCTGGAACTGCGGCGAGTTCGGGTCGAGGCCGGCACCGCCGATCGCGATCCGTATGCCGCCACCACTCACCTGAGGGTCGGGGAAGTTCGGCACGCCGTGTGCGCGCATGCACTCGGAGTGCTTCAGCGCGGACGCCACGGCCTTCTCCATCTGTGCCTGGGTCGGGGGGCCCCCGTTCGGCACCAGCTTCTTGCACGCGGCAGTCGCCGCTATGAACGTGCGGCTGTTCGGGTCCGCGTTCACGTTGGAGATCGTCAAGCCGTGCGCGCTGAGGACAGGGTCGGGGTAGGACGGCTCGCCGTGGGTCCGCATGCACTGGGAGAACGCGAGCTGCTCCTGGTAGGCGGCGTGGAGGTTAGGCAGGCCCCCCGAGAGCGACGAACCGCCCGGGGTCGTGGTCGTCGTGCTCGTCGACCCGAGGCTCGCAACGCCCGGCGGCGTCGGACTGCCGCCGCACGCGGCCGCGAGGGCGCCGAGCGCGATGAGCGCGGCACCGACGGACACTCCGTTCGCGGCACGGCCGCGACGCGGCCGTCCGGACTCCTGCCGCTTCCATGGCCGGCCATCCACGTCCCGCGCCTCCCGTGCTCGATCTCGCGTCGCCCGGTCTAGGTCGCGGCCGATAACACGGACCTAACGCCGTTACCCCGGCGTTATGCGAGCCGGTGCATACTCCTAAGCGCTCGACGGAGCAGGCCGCCGATGCCGGCATGGGACCGGCGAACCCGGCTCGCGGCCCGGGACCGCGAGCCGAGCACGGCTCTCGCAGGCGTCGAAGGGCTCCCGACTGCGAAGCTTGGGTCGGCGGCGCAGTGTCGCCGAACCCGCCTCGTCGCCCAACGAACGGATGTGGTGAGCACCGATGCACGTTCGACATCCGCACCCAAGGTCGGCCTTCCGGTGGCTCCTCCCGCGGCGCACCGTCCGCTACCGCCTCGCGGTCGTCTATGGCGGGCTGTTCGTGGTCTGCGGAGCCGTGCTGCTCGCCGTCACCGGCCTGCTCTGGGGGCGGGCGACGGGCGGCCGCTACGTGGTCGCGGCGCCGGCGCCGGTCCGCATCCTCGCGATCGCGGTCCCTCCGCGCTCGTTCGGCTCCGCATCGGGAATCACCCAGGTGAACGTGCACCAGGCGCGGCCCATCGGCCCAAATCTCCAGCAGATACGACGGGTGACCGCGCAGCTGAGGATCGTCGCTGCGGGCCAGCGGAGCTCGGACCTTCACCAGCTGCTCTTGTACTCGGGCATCGGCCTCGCGATCATGGTCATGCTCGCGAGCGCGCTCGGCTGGCTCGCCGCGGGTCGCGTGCTTCGACCGCTCAGGACCATCACGTCCGCCGTGCGGGACATCTCCGCGACGAACTTGCACAAGCGGCTCGACCTCGGTGGTCCAGACGACGAGCTGAAGCTGCTTGGCGACACGTTCGACCAGTTGCTCGAGCGGCTCGACCGCTCCTTCCAGTCCCAACGGCTGTTCGTCGCGAACGCCTCGCACGAGCTGCGCACCCCG
>DATLRJ010000150.1:0-2805 GCA_035534715.1 Acidimicrobiales bacterium
CGTGCCTCCGCAGCGCGGCGAGCGCGGCGACGATGCCCACCGAGCACACGACCCATCCCGCGACGGCGAGGTACAGGCCCGCGCCGGCCGCCCCGGCGCCCGAGCCGGTCGCCGAGCCGACGTCCGCGATGAACAGTCCGAGTGTGGTCGAGCTGATCCCGGCACCGAGCAGCGCTCCCGCGCGCGCCACGTAGCCGCCGGCGAGGAGCGCGAGCGCAGCGGCCGACCACCCGGCGAGGTAGACGACATGGGGGAGGAGCTCCTCTCGGTGGGCGGCGAGGCTCGCGCCCCCGAGGTACGCGGGAAAGAGGCCGACGATCCCGACGATCACCCCGCACACGGTGAGCGTCGCGGCGACGGCCACGGTCGCCCGCGCACCGGCCGCAGTGGCGCTCGTGGCGTGGTCCCCGGGCGTGCTCCTCACGCCGCTCCCGCCGAGCATCCCCGCCGCGCCCGCCGCGCCCGCCGCGCCCGCCGCGGGCGCCGTGAGACCGCGCGGCGCGGGATCGTCGAGCTCCTTGAGCCTCCGCCATGCGAGGTGCCAGCCGTCCCGGCCCGACGGGTACCGTGCGATGGCCGGCGCGTCGGGCTGCTCGAGATCGACGACCGCGAAACCGTCGTCGTCACGGCCGATCGCGTACCGGCGACCCCGGGTCGTGACGGTCACCCCCGACGATGCGACGTGCATCGTGCCTCCTCTGTGTGCTCCCGGTCACCGCCACAGCGTCCCGGCGGGACCTAGATAGCTGTACACCCGCAGGTTTGGAAGCAGCTGTGCGCGGCGTCGAGCCGCCAGCTACGCGCTGACCTCGGGGCCGGCCGCGAGGGGAGCGGGCGCGCCCGGCGTGGGCGCCAGCATGACCGGCGGGGCCGCGGCGAGCTGCCCGCACGCAGCGTCGATCGCACGGCCCTTCGTCTGGCGGACGGTCGCGTTGACACCGTGGCTCGTGAGCCGGTCGCGGAACGCCCGAACCCCGGCCGGCGCGGTGCCGATCGCCGGGTAGCCCGGTGTCGGGTTGAGCGGGATGATGTTGACGTGCGCATGGAGCGGGCGCGCGATCGCCGCCAGCTCGGACGCGTCGCTCGCTCGATCGTTGATCCCGGCGATGAGCGCCCACTCGAACGAGATCCTGCGGTGCGTCGCCTCGACGTACGCCTCGCACGCCGAGACGAGCTGTGCCAGGGGGTAGCGGCGCCCGAGCGGAACGAGCGACGAGCGCAAGACGTCGTTCGCTCCGTGCAGGGAGACCGCGAGGTTGACCTGGAGGGGCTCGGAGGCGAGCCGCCGGATGCCGGGCACGACGCCAACCGTCGAGATCGTGACGTGACGTGCGCCGATGCCGATCTCGCCGACGATGCGCCGAGTGGCCTCGAGGACGCTCGCGTAGTTCGCGAGGGGCTCTCCCATGCCCATGAACACGACGTTGTCGAGGCGCCTGCCCGTCGCGCGAGCGCCGCGCGCTGCGACGACGACCTGCTCGACGATCTCGCCGACCGCGAGCTGGCGGCCGAAGCCGGCCTGGCCGGTCGCGCAGAACGTGCACGCCATCGCGCAGCCCGCCTGCGAGGAGACGCACACGGTCGAGTGGCGCGGGTGGTGCATGAGAACGGTCTCGATAAGGGCTCCGTCCGCGAGCGTCGACAGCCACTTCTCCGTGAGCCCGCCATCGGCGGTGACCGGGCGGTCGACGCGCAGCGCGGGTGCGATCTCCGGTTCGGCCGCGAGCCGGTCACGGAGCTCCCGCGGGAGAGCGGTGATCTCGTCGGGCTCGGCGAGGTGGCGGTAGAGGCCCTCCCAGAGCTGGTCCACGCGGTACCGCGGCCCGTCCCCGAGGATCTCGGCGACTCGTGCGCGGCTGAGATCGTAGCGGCTCATCCTGGCCTTTTTGCGACGTCACCGACGTAGGCCTGGTCGCGGTGGTCGACCGTGAAGCCGACCGAGCGGTAGAGGTGAACCGCACCCGCGTCGGCGGCGTCGACGTAGAGCATCACCTCGGGCAGGCCCGACGCGGCGAGGTGGTCGAGCCCAGCGAGCAGGACCGAGCGGCCGAGGCCCCGTCCCTGGTCCTCGGGGTCGACCCCGAGGACGTAGATCTCGCCGAGACCGGCCTCGTCGTCGTGGACCTTCGTCCAGCAGAACGAGTCGAGCCGTCCGTCGGTCTCGTGGAGCAGGAAGTCCGAGGAGTCGAACCACGGCTGGAGCTCGCGCTCGTCGAGCGTCGCGACGCTCCAGGCCCCCTGCTCGGGGTGGCCGTGGAAGGCCCTGTTGTTCACCTCGAGCCATGCCTTCTCGTCGGTGCCGACGACGAATGCCCGGACGATGGCGCGCGGCGCGTGTGCGAGGTCGGGCCCGAGCGGGAGGTGTCGTCTCATCTGGTAGAGCGCGCGACCACGCCTCAGCCCGACGGCCCGCGCGACCTCGTCGTGCGCGGGACCCGGCTTCGGCACCCAGAGATGGACGTGGCCTCCGCCTTCGCGCGCGATCTCCGCGAGCGCCGCGCGCAGCAGGTCCTCAGCGACGTGCTGGTCCGTCGAGCGCGCCGCGGGGTGGACCGCGTACTCGACTCCCCAGCTGTCGTGGCCACGGCTGAGTTGGGCGTAGCCGAGCAGGCGGCTCGACCCGGGGCTCCTCGCGACGAAGCCGGCGAACCCCGACCGGCCGCCCTGGACGAGGTCGATCCACTTGTGCTCGCCGAGCGGCGCGTGCCCGTCAGCGGACTCAGAGGCTCGCAGCAGCGCCGCGACCGCGGTGATGTCGTCCTCTCCCATGCGCCTCTTGACCTCGACCTCGTGCACGGAGCGAGG
>DATLRJ010000151.1:0-12304 GCA_035534715.1 Acidimicrobiales bacterium
ACGACGCTCAGCTGCGCGGGTGTCGAGGTCGAGGTCGAGAGCGCGTCGGTGCCGGACAGGGCGAACGTCGACGTCGCGACGAGCAGACCGACGACCGGTACCGCCAGGGTCGCGGTCCTCCGCGATAAAGGGAGTCTCATGGGCTACGTCGATTCATCGCTCGATCGAGAGACCGAAGTCCGTTCCGAGTCCCCGACGACGGGGCCGGCGGGCGTCGCCCACCGGCCCCGGTCGTCGGCTGCGACGCGTCGCCCAGGTCGGTCGCGACCCGGGCGACGCGTCGTGCTACGAGGCCGACTGGTTCCAGAAGGCCTGCGGGTACTGCGCGTACTGCGACGGGGTGCCCGTCGACATCACGTAGTCGCCGCCGTTCTGGGTGTAGAAGACGTCGAACAGGTCGCCGCTCCTCGACGGTGTCGAGCACGTGAAGCTGAACGTCAGCTGGTCGCCGTTCACGCTCACGCTGTTGTCCGGGACGGTACAGGTGTCCGGACGGTTGTGGTTGGCGTCGACCTGCGTGACGTCCTGCACGCCGAAGTTCAGCGCCGGATGCGTCACGTAGGTCGGCGTGAACGACACGGGCTCGTTGTAGGTGATCGTGGCGGTTCCGGTCCCGGAGCCGGTCTGCTCGGAGGTCACGTGGACGCCCTGGGCGATGGGCCCGAACGCGCTCGACCACGGGTAGCCGCCGTTCCAGGTGTTGTTGTCCGACTGGATCGCCGACGCGGTCACGGTCACCTTCGCGGTGCCGCCCTCGTACTCGTTGCCGGCGGTCGCGGGCAGGTAGCCCTCGACCTGGATCGTGCCCTTCCAGCCGGGACCGACCTTGTTCCCGCCCTGGCCGCCCTGACCCGTCGCGGCGACGAGCTGGTCGTTCGCCGTGCTGAAGGTGCTCGCGCAGAACCCCGCCGGGGTCACCGTGCCACTGCTGTCCTGTGGTGCGCACGCCGCCGGCGTGGTGCCCGACGTTCCCGCGTCGAGGTTGCCGATCGTCAGCGTCTGGATGTCCGACGGGGTCGTCGCCGGGACGGGCTGGTAGTAGACGCCGACGTTCAGGCCGCTCGACGTGCCGTCGATGAGTGCCTCGCCGCCGTACTGCGTCTGGCTCCCAGTGGGTGTCGTCGCCGGCCCGGCCGTCGAGGTCGTGCTCACGTTCAAGAGGATGAACGCCTGCATGCTCCCCGTGTAGGACAGGTTGTAGTCACAGACGAACGGCACGCCGATGCTCCTCGGTGCGCCGTTGATCGTGATCTGCCCGGGCGTGCCGCCGGGCTCGGCCGTGAACGAGCACGTGGACGAGCCCTGGCTGCCGGCCGGGTAGCTCGTGCCGTCGGTGCTCGCACCGGTGAGCACGACGTTTCCCGTCGCGTACGTCGAGCCCGACGAGTTCGCCGTGCTGGAGAACAGTGCCGTCGTCGCACCGGTGACGAGGGCGGCCACTGCCGCGACCGTTCCCAAGCTGCTCAGTGCGAGGACGGATCGCTTCCGTCTGATTGTGGACATATCAGCCTTTCTGTTCGAGTTGGGCCGAGGGACTCGGCCGTGGGTCGTTCGACGTCGTCGTTCGTTCAATGGCGAACCTCCCCGGGAGCGCGTCGCTCCCAAGCGGCGCGGCCGCCCGGAGCGGACGGCTCGAGCTCGTGCTTCTCGGTCACTGCTCGTCGCCGGCGACGTCGTCCTGCCCGTCACGCCCTGCCGCGGCGTCGGCGGCACCGATCGCGACCCACCGCCGGCGGGTCCAGGAGAAGGCGAGATAGAGGACCGGCGTCATGATGAGCAGGATGAACGTGAGCGGGCGGTGGAGGGTCGTCATGACGTACCCTCCCGAGGCGATGCGGGACTCGTAGAGGCCGAGCACGTCGTTCGGGTGGATCGTCCAGGCGTCCGGGGCGTTGTTCGCGTCGCCCTTCGTCTGGTAGCTGACCACGGGTACGCCGAGCGGGGACAGCGTGCGGCTGACCGCGTAGATGCGGTGCGTGACCGTCATCGGGACGCCGCCGGTCGCCGGAGAGTCGGCGCGGAACGTGATGACCTCGCCCTTGTGCAACGACTCCGCCTGGCTCGCGGTCAGCGCGCGGTCGACGATCAGGTCCCCGGTGTCGAACGTCGGGGTCATCGACCCGCTCGCGACGGAGAAGACGGGGTGGCCGAGCGCGACGAGATCTCCGCTCGGACCGTGCCGGACGAGGACCGCGAGCGCGATTGCCGCGACGAGCAGCAGCGCGACGATCCCGGTGAGAGCGGTAGCGAGCGCACCGAGGATCCTGCGCCTCGCCGCGCTTGGGCGACGTGAATGAAGTCTCGGCGACGGCGTGTCGACGAGCGCTCCTTGGACCGAAATGGCCACGATTGCACTCCTTTCGGGCGCGTTGAGATATCGCCGCGATGTGACGTCGACGTGTGAAATGTCACACGTGTCTGATCCGACAGATAAAACCACTGACGACGCACATGGAACCACTGTGGGCGGTCACACCTACGAGGTATTTCGCACAATAGAGCCGCATTAGCTGGGAATCCAGTGATATTTGAAAATTGTGCAACTTGTTCTCACAGTGGGTAAACGACCACTGTGTGCGGTCGAACTGTTCTCCTGCGGTGTATGCCAAATTTCCAAGTGCCGCTCCTCGTGTGTTTTGTGCCTCTCCAGGTGCGCAGCAGCGAATCCGATCTGGCGAAGTCCGCGCGGTGGCACATCGATGCCCGCGATTCCATGCGCCGGCAGATTGAGTCAATTCGCGCCGCGGCATAGCCCGACGGGCGACGTGGCCCGCGCGCGACGAAGCGGTGACCGGTCGTCGTCGGTCCAGCGTCGCCGAGGGCGGGCGCACGCCGGCCGGTTCACGCGCCACGCGCTCGGCGGAACCACGGGACGTGGCGCCCGGGCGCATCGGGAGGTCCCGCCCGCGAGCGCGCCGACGCCGCGTCCGTACGCCGATTCGAGGTCCGCGAAAGCCCGTCCGCGGCGCGAGCGCTTGCTAGTCTGTCGACCCGTGCGACGTGCGACCGCAGGTCCCGGCGTGTCCGGGCGTCGCTGGCCTGGCCGATCGGGCGCGCGCTTCTCCTTCGCGGGGGGCCTCGGACGCCGCGGCGACCGGTCGATCGCTCCGCGCCGTGTCACCCGGGCGCTCGTGCTGCTCGTCGCAGGCGCCGGGGCCGCCGCGGCCGTCCCGCTGACCACAGCCGCCGCGACGACCCACGGCCCGACGATCGGCTCGGCGCGGGCCGCGACCCACCGCCTCGCCCAGCAGATCGTCGCGGAAGGCCTGCGCACGCAGTCGCTCGTCGTGCGCTACGACCAGGCCGCCGCGCTCATGGCGAAGATCGACTCCCAGATCCGCGCCGGCCGCACGCAGGTCGCGTCCGACGTGCGCGCCCAGGCCCAGGCCCGGGTCCACATGCGCACGCTCGCGGTCGACGCGTACGTGAGCGCCGCGTCCGCGGACACGGCGTCGTTCACGAGCGGTGCGAACGCGACGACGCTCCCGTCGCGCGAGGTCTACCTCGGGATCGTCAGCGGGAGCCTCACCAGCGCCGCGACGGGTCTGAAGGACGCCCAGCACCGCACGACCGTCGCCGAGGCGACGCTCGCCTCGCTGCGCTCCCGGACGGCGGCGACGCTGCGCACGCTGAGCTCGGCCCGCGCGGCGGCGGAGTCGGCGACCGCGACGGACCAGGCGCTGCTGCGCCACGCCAACAAGAGCCTGCTCGCGCTCGTCGCCTCGGCGAACGCGAAGCGCGCCCGGGCAAACGAGGCGGCCGCGGAGGCCGCGCTCGCGCGTGCGGCCCAGCAGTCGACCCAGCACTCGGCCGTGGCGCCTCCGGTGGTGCCGAGCGCCGCGACGCCCGGGTCGTACGCGGACCCGCTCCGGGCGATCTCGGGCCTGTCCGCGGAGCGGATCGACATGGGCGTCGACTACTCCGGCGTCGGCCCGATCTACGCGGTCGGCGACGGGGTCGTGCTCAGCACCTACAACGGCGGGTGGCCGGGCGGGACGTTCATCGCCTACCGGCTCACCGACGGCCCCGCGGCGGGACTCGTCATGTACGCGGCGGAGGACATCACGCCGACGGTGCAGGTCGGCCAGTCCGTCTCGGCGTCGACGGTCATCGGCCAGCTCTACGCGGGCCCGGACGGGATCGAGACCGGGTGGGCGGCCGCCGGCGACGGCGAGACGATGGCCGCCGCGTACGGGCAGTTCGCGGGGTGGAACACGACCGCGTTCGGCATCAACTACTCCCAGATGCTGACCTCGCTCGGCGCACCGGGCGGCATCGTGCAGGGCGGCACGGCGGGCACGCTCCCGGCGTCGTGGCCGCAGTGGTGAGCCGGCCGGCGCAGAGCCTCGCCGCTTGACCGGCGGCTCGGGCCCGGTGCGGTCCACGCGCACGGCGCGGGCGACGACATCGGGCGTCAGACCCGAATGACCCGGAGCCCCGGAATGCCGTCGTAGTCGCCGTCTTGGGAGGCGACCGGCAGGTCGTTGGCGATCGCGGTCGCGGCGATCCACGAGTCGTTGATCGGCATTCGCTTGCCCGCGTCCCGAAGCGCGAGCCGGAGCGCCGCCCAGGCATGGGCAACCCCCTCGTCGATGGGCAGGGGGTCGAGTGCCGCCGCCGCCGACAGGGTCTGCAGCCGCCGGGCCCGCGTCGGCCCGTCCTGCGCCGCGAGGACGCCGAGCCGCAGCTCGCCCACGGTGACGACTGACACGGCGACGCGACCCGGCGGCTGGGAGGCGAGCGGTCGATCCTGCTCGACGGCGATGAAGAGCGACGTGTCGGCGAGCGCGAGCCCGCCGTCGACGTCCCCGCCGGACGAGGTCACCCGATCGGAAGGTCGTCGGTCGTACCGGGCAGGAGCTCCGACAGCTCGTCCGCGAGCCCGGGATCGGCACGCCAGCGCTCGCTGTCGTGGAACAGGGCGTCCCAGGCCATCGATCTCGGACGCGCGGGCAGTGGCAGCAGCTGGGCCACAGCTCGGCCGCTCACCGTCACCCTGAGACGCTCGCCGTGCTCGACCCGACGGAGCACGGCGCTGACGTCGTTTCGGAGCTCGCGTGCGGGGATGTCCGTCATCCGCGCGATCGTAGCATCTCTGCTACATGACCGTGCCGTCGACACCGCGAGCTGTTCCCCCAGCTCGGCCAGGTTTGCCTGGTGCACCGCCTGTTCAGCCTCGTCACCAGGGTGGGTCGCCGAGTGGACCGTTCGGACGACCGGCGCAAGGACGGTGTCGGCCGCTCGACGGGCCCGCGATGACGCGAGGCCGCCGCGCGCCGAGCGCGCGACTCGTGGGACGTGCCGTCCCACCCGTTGTGCCCGAGGGACGGCGGAGGTACGGTCCGGCAATCGATTGCCAGAGGAGGACGCCCATGTCCGGCACCCAGCGGATCAGCTACGTCGCGCTCGAGGACATGACGCCGGAGATGCGTCTCGAGATGGAGCGCTGCGCGCGCGAGGGGACGCCGCGCCCGGAGAGCTCGGCGATCCGGGCGCACGTGCCCGCCGCGTTCTGGTACTTCGCGAACGGGTGGAACGACCTGTTCCGCAACGGGGTCTGCGACCACGCGCTGAAGGACCTCTGCCGCGTCTACATCTCCCGGACCGTGAAGTGCGAGTACTGCGGGAACCAGCGCTCGCAGAAGGGCGCCGCGCTCGGCCTCGTCGAGGGCCAGTACGACGAGCTGCTCAACTTCGAGAGCTCCGACGCCTACAGCGAGCGCCAGAAGGCGGCCCTCTCCTACGCGGAGGCGATCGCCTGGGGCACGGCGACCGACGACGCGTTCTGGGAGCGACTCCGCGCGCACTTCGACGAGGCCGAGCTCGTCGAGCTCGGGTGCATGATCGGCCTCACCCTCGGCCAGCAGAGCTGGCTGCGGCTCTTGAACATCGAGCACCACGAGGTCCTGGCGGGGTCGAGCGCGTCCATGGCCCCCGGCTTCGAGACGAGCGAGGCGCTCGCGGCGAGCAAGGAGTCGCCCTCGTACTGGGCGCGCTGACCCGGCCCACGACCCGCGACTTTGCGGGCCGCGCCGGGGTGCACCCGGCGACCGCGTCGCGCGGAGCCTGCGGACCCGGCGACGGCCCCGTCGTCTCGAGCGCGACGCGCTCGAGCCCGGTGCCCGCGCAGCTAGCCGCCGCCGGGGCCCCGGCCGTCCTCGTCACGAGGGGCACCGGCGAGGCCGTGCTCCCGCCCGTGACGAGCGACGGCGCCCCGGGTGTCGAGGCGCTGGTCGTCCACCTCCTCGAGCGGGGACATCGCCGTCTCGCGCACTTTGCCGGCCCGCCGGAGCTGTCGACGACGGTCGCGCGCCGCGCGGCCCTGCTCGCGTCCACCGCCGGTCGCGTTCTCGACGCGGCAGGCGTGACCGTGGTCTCGTGCGCCGCCTACGCCTCGCAGTCCGCGGCGCCCGCCGCGTGAGAGCTCCTCTCGGCGATCCCCCAGCACGAGATCGGTGCGGCGGCAGCGGCGATCCTCGTCGAGATCATCGAGGACCGAGCGAGCGGCGCGGGCCGGATCCTGCTCCCCACGCGGCTCGTGGTGCGCGGCTCGACCGCCCGGCCTCGTGCGTGACGCGATGAGTCGTCCGAGGGGGCGCGTTCGGTGACGACGCGTCGCGCTCCGGTCTCGCGGATGCGGTCACCAGCACCCCCACTCGCCACGCCGGCCGACTGCGCCCCGCGCTCCCGCGGCCCGGCCAACCGCCGTTCACGTCGCTCAGCGACGGTATTCTCTCCCCGCAGGCGCGCGAGCCCCGACCGGGCTGGACGCGGACGGGGCGCCGCGGCCTCGAGCGCGTCGGCGTCGTCCGACCTTGGCTCGCGCCTCGGAGGCGGCAGGATCCACGCGAAGCTGGGACGGTCGCGACAGGGAGGACGTCGGATGGGCGCTCGTGGCGCGATCGGCACCGGGAGGTCGCCCGCGGATCGATGTGAGGTGGACGCGGCGCGGCGCTCCCTGCAGGCGCCTGCGGCCCACCACGACCGTGTCGTCGATCGGACCCTACGATGACCGACGCGCCGAACGGGGCACAGCGGGTCACCTGGCACGGCGTGCAGGCAATTGTTCTCGAGAGCGCGTCGCTTCGGGTCGTGGTCCTTCCCGGGCTCGGAGCGCGGGTTGCGAGCCTCGTCGACCGCCGAACGGCGCGAGAGTGGCTGCAGCAGCCGCGCTCCGAGGTGCTCGAGCCGGCGTCGCCCGCCGGCACGCGCTATGTCGACACCGACCACTTCGGCTGGGACGAGATGCTCCCGACGGTCGACCCCTGCCCGTTCCCGGGCGAGCCGCTCCCGGGAGTCGAGCTGCACGACCACGGCGCAGTCTGGTCGGTCCCGTGGGATCTCGTCGACGAGTCCTCTGCGCACTGCACGCTGCGCGTCGAGACTCGACGACCCGACTTCTCCCTGACCCGACGCCTCTCGCTGCGGGACACGAGCGTGCGCGCCGAGTACGAGCTCGTCTCGAGGGCCGACGAGCCGATGCCGACGCTGTGGGCGGCCCACCCGCAGCTCGTCGCCACCGGGGCGCGGTTGCGAATCGAGCCCGAGCCGAGCGCGCTCGTCGACGTGACCGCTGGCGACCAGCCGTTCGAGATCCCATACGAGGACGGGCTCGAGGTCGCCCGTGACGTCGAGCCCGGTGGTGACCGGATGTACTACCTCCCGCCCGACGAGACGTTCGAGCGAGCGGTGCTCGAGATCGACGGCGGCCAGTGGCTGGCCTGCACGGCGGATACGACGACGTGCCGTTATCTCGGGATCTGGCTCGACCACGGCCTTCGCACCACGGGCCAGGTGGTCGCGATCGAGCCGACCACGAGTTACTACGACGCGCTCGACCGCGCCGTCCGCCTCGGGCGCGCGCGGCATATCCAGCCGGGCGAGGTTGTGCGGTGGTGGATGGAGTTCGAGCTCGGAGGCGTGTCGTGACGATCCTCCGAGTGATCGTTCCACCCCGGCGTTCTGGATGCTCGTGTTGCGTCCGGCCATGAGCCCACCCAGACGGATTGTGGTGATGGGGGTCGCCGGGTCGGGGAAGTCGCTGATCGGCGCCGAGATCGCGGCGCGGCTCGGCGTGCCGTTCGTCGAGGGAGACGACCTCCATCCCGCGGAGAACGTGGAGAAGATGCGCTCCGGCATCCCGCTCACCGACGCGGAGCGATGGCCGTGGCTCGCGGCCGTCCGGCGGGAGCTGCGCGACCGGGAAACCGCCGTGGTGTCCTGCTCGGCCCTTAGTCGCGCCTATCGCGACGCGCTCCGGGCGGCGGGAGACGTCTGCTTCGTCCACCTGTCAGTTGCGCGGCGGGAAGCGGAGCGCCGCACGCGGCTCCGGACGGGCCATTTCATGGCCTCCGCGATGGTTGACGGCCAGTTTGCCGCGCTCGAGACCCCGGGGCGCGACGAGACCGACGTCGCGACCGTCGACGCGTCTCGCGGGCCCGGAGCCGTCGTCGACGAGGCGATCGTCGCCGTCGGGAAGCTCACGGCAGGAACGGCGGTCGCGCCGGTCGGGAGCTGGGGAGGCGCCTCGGCGGTGCTCGGTCGCGACGACCTCGAGGAGATGGTCGCCGCGGTTGTGAGGGAGGTCGGTTTCGCACGGGCGCGCCGCGTCCTTCTCGTCCCGCCCGATCACACGCGGCGTAACTCGCGCGCGGGCGAGCTCACGGGCCGCCTGTTCGAGGTGCTCGAGCGCGATGGCGTGGAGGTGGCGGTCCTGCCGGCGACCGGCACCCACCGGGCGATGACCGATGGCGAGGTGAACCTGCTTTTCGACGGTCGCGTACCTGCGGGCCGCGTCCTTCGCCACGACTGGCGAGACGGCGTGGTGAAGATCGGGGAGATCGGAGGGGACGAGGTCCGGGAGCTCTCCGGCGGTCGCCTCCGCGCGTCGATCCCGGTGGCGGTCGATGCCCAGCTCCTCGACGGCTGGGATCTCGTGATCTCCGTCGGCCAGGTGCTTCCGCACGAGGTCGTGGGAATGGCGAACTTCACGAAGAACCTGGTGATCGGGCTCGGTGGCGCTGGGACGATCGACCAGACCCACCTGCTCGGAGCGCTCTGCGACATGGAGACGCTCATGGGCCGCTCGTCGACGCCGGTTCGTGACGTCGTCGACGCCGCCTTCGACCGGTTCCTCGCCCCCGCCGTCCGCGTGCTCTGGATCCTCACCGTCGTCGAGCACGACGGGGACCGAACGGTTCTCCGCGGCGCGTTCACGGGACGGGGCGGGAGCGGCGAGACCGGGGGCGCAGCGTACCGGGCAGCGGCGCGGCTCGCCGCGGAGTGCAACGTGGAGGTCGTCCCGGCTCCGCTGAAGCGAGTGTCGTGCTATCTCGGCGCCGCCGAGTTCCACTCGACCTGGCTCGGGAACAAGGCGATCTACCGCACGCGCATGGCCCTCGCGGACGGAGCGCAGCTGCTGGTGCTCGCGCCCGGGGTGTCGAGCTTCGGGGAGGACTCCCGCATCGACTCGCTCATCCGGCGCCACGGTTACCGGGGAACGCCGGCGGTCGTCGAGGCGCTCGCCCGTGATCCGGAGCTGGCCGCGAACGCGAGCGCCGCGGCGCACCTCGTCCACGGGAGCAGCGAAGGGCGGTTCTCGATCACCTACTGCACGGATCCGGCGCGCGGCGGCCTCCGCCGCGACGAGGTCGAGTCGGTCGGGTACCGCTGGCGCCTGCTCCCGGAGGTGCTCGAGGAGCTCGGCGTCGACGAGCGCTCGCCGAGCGGCGAGCGCGTCGCTCGCGACGGTGCCACCTGGTACCACATCGCGAACCCGGCGCTCGGTCTCTGGAGCGCCGAAGGACGCGTCGTCGGCGCGTGAGGGTGGCCGGCGTACCGACGCTCGCGAGCTCGGCGCCTGGCGCGGGCGCGCCGTGCGGGGTGCTCGGTCGGTGAACGCGCACCCCTTGTCTCGATCGCGATGTGACGTGCGGGCGAAGGCCCCCGTGAACCTCGTCCACCTCGGGCTCGGCAACTTCTTCCGTGCCCACCAGGCGTGGTACACCGAGCACGCCTCGGACGCCGAGCGCTGGGGCTATGCGGCGTACTCGGGGCATCGAGAGGACGTCGTACGGGTGCTGCAGGCCCAAGAGGGCCTCTACGCGCTCGTGGCGCGGGGTCCGGAGCACGACACCACGGAGATCGTCGGGAGCCTCTCCGAGGCGCGTGCGGGGGCGGACCATGTTGGGTGGCTCGGGCATCTCGCCTCGCCGGCCGTCGCGGTCGTAACGGTGACCGTGACCGAAGCGGGGTACTGCTCGGCGCGAGGCGGGGGTCTCGACGGGTCGCGTCCGGACGTCCTCGCCGACGTGGCCCGTCTCCGGGAAGACGCGACGGCCGCGGTCGTGACCGCGCCCGCGCGCCTCGTCGCCGGGCTCGCCGCCCGCTGTCGGTCGGACGCCGGCCCGGTGGCGGTTGTGCCCTGCGACAACGTGGCGGGAAACGGCGAGCTCGTCCGGCAGGTCGTGACCGACCTCGCGGAACGTCTCGACGGCGCCTTGGCCGACTGGATCGACGGGTCGGTCGGGTTCGTCACGACTGTCGTGGACCGGATCACCCCGCGGCCTGAGCGCGGGGCCGGCGCGTGGACGAACGCTCTCGGATGGCGTGACGACGCGCCCGTGGTCACCGAACCGTTCAGCGAATGGGTGCTCTCCGGTGACTTCCCCTCGGGCCGGCCGCGCTGGGAAGACGGCGGAGCGATCCTCGCCGGCGACGCGACCGTCTACGAGCAGCGCAAGCTCTGGCTCTTGAACGGCGCCCACTCGCTCCTCGCCTACGGTGGCTCGATCCTCGGCTGGCACACGGTTGCCGACGCCGTGCGTGACGACGAGTGCCGGGGGTGGGTCGAAAGCTGGTGGACGACCGCGTCCGGTCATCTCGCCCAGGGTGCGGACGAGCTCGGCGCGTATCGTGACGCGCTCGCCGGGCGCTTCGCGAACCCGAGGATGCGCGACCGGCTCGCTCGCATCGCCGAGGACGGGTCGCAGAAGCTCCCGGTCCGCGTCCTTCCCGTGCTGCGAGCCGAGCGCGCCGAGGGGCGAGTGCCCCGCGCGGCGACGCGGGTGCTCGCCGCCTGGCTCTGCCACCTGAGGGGGTCGGGTGCCCCGGTCCGTGACGTGCGCGCGGACGTGCTCGTGCCGCTCGCAGCGGGGCCAGTCGTCGACGCGGCGCGCCGCGTGTGCGCGGCGCTCGATCCGGCGGTCGGTGCCGACGACGACGTCACGACGGCTGTCGCAGAGCAGTGCCGCGAGCTGGAGGCGTCCGCCCGACGTCGCGCGAACGCGTGAGCGCGACGGGCATCGGTAGTCGGGGCGCGCAGGCGAATGGCTCGTCGCGTCGGGTGTACCGTCGGACGGTGGGCGCTCGGTCCACGTCGCGCGCCGCTTCGACGTTGTCCGACGCGAGCGCGCCTACGAAGGAGGTTGAGAGGTGGCAACCCCGGCCGACGTCGGACGCATCGATCACCGTCGGGTCGAGCTGCTCGACATCAACGTCTACGCCTCGCGAGCCGAGGCGGGCGCAGCCGCGGCAAGTGTCATCGAGGACCTGATTGTCGACCGGCTCGCATCCAACGATGTCGTGCGGATTGTCTTCGCCTCCGCACCCTCCCAGCTCGAGCTTCTCGCGGCGCTCCGCGCGAGCACGCGGATCGCATGGGCGAGAGTCGTGGCGTTCCACATGGACGAGTACGTCGGACTGTCGGCGGACGCGCCGCAGCGCTTCTCGTCGTTCCTGCGGCGCGAGCTGTTCGAGGCCGCGGTGCCGGGAGCTGTGAATCTCATCGATCCCTCCGACCCGCTCGGCGAGTGCCTCCGCTACGAGTCGAAGCTCCGCGAGGCACCGATCGACCTCGTGTGCTGCGGGGTCGGGGAGAACGGGCACCTTGCCTTCAACGAGCCAGGAGCGAGCAGCTTCGTTGACGACCGGTGGGTCCGCGTCGTGCCCTTGACGCAGGAGTCGCGCCAGCAGCAATTGAACGACGGTTGCTTCGCGTCGCTCTCCGAGGTGCCGAGCGAGGCGATCACGGTCACGATCCCGGCGCTGTTCTCGGCACGCCACATCGTCGCGGTGGTGCCTGGGTCGCGAAAGGCGGCTGCGTTGTCGCGGGTCATGCACGGCCCGGTCGACGAAGGGTGCCCCGCGACGATTCTGCGGCGGCACGCGTCGGCAGCGCTGTTCGCCGACGAAGCGGCGTTCCGACCCGCCCGCTGAGCGCGCGACGCGCAACCTGCGCGTCGCGCGTCGGCGCCTCGGGTCGCTCGCTACTCGGCCGTGCCCCCGAGCAGCGGGTGCAGCCGCC
>DATLRJ010000152.1:0-6630 GCA_035534715.1 Acidimicrobiales bacterium
CCCGCGACCGGCGCGCCCGATCGACGCGAGCTCCTCGCCCGCCGCCGACGCTGCCTCGCACCGAGCCCGGACCTCGTCCGCCGCCGTCGGCGGCGCGACCGGCCCGATCGCGCCACCCGAGCGGGGGTCGACACTCATCACCATCGTCATCGGTCGATCGCCTCCGTGATCGTCAGGACTCCCACCCGGCCGGACACCCGTCACCGCGGAGGTCGCGACCTCCTCGCTCCCGTCACGCCCGCGCCGCGGTCCCGGCGGCACCGGCGGCCACACGGCTCCAGCCGCGATCGGCAGCACGAGCAGCCGGCCGGCGCCCGGTCGCCGGCTCAGGAGGCGAGGTTGCCGGCGAGCAGCTGCCGGCACCGCCTCGCGAGGATCCCCGAACGCGTCCGCCGGGCGCGCCCAGCATGGTACCCGGCGGGCGGAGAGCTTCCAGCCCTACGACGCGGGGCGCCTCGATCGAAGCCGCCGAAGCAGCTCCACCTCGGTCGCGCACAGCTCGTCGTACTTCGCGCGCATCGGGGCGCTCAGCGGGGCGAGGATCCGGGCGCCGGCGAGCTCGGTCAGCTCACGGCGAACGAAGTCGAGCTGCCGCCCGAGCGTGGCCGCCTCCCCGTCTCTCTCGATCCCCATGCGAGGACTATCGACACATCCGGGCGCCGCGCACAGAGTCGAAGGTCCCGAGCGGGACCGGACGCGCGCTCCGACCGGCACGTGGTGCCGTCGTCCGGCCACCCGCTCGCACGCGTCCGGCGCGCACGGAAGGCCCGGGGCCGGACGGGACCTCAGGAGCCGAGACAGCGGAGCACGGCGAGGACGCGACGGTGGTCGAGCTGGGACGCGGCCAGGTCCAGCTTGGTGAAGATGCTCGTCACGTGCTTCTCGACGGCGCCCTCGGAGATCACGAGCGCCGTCGCGATCGCCGCGTTCGTCCGGCCTTCGGCCATCAGCGCCAGCACCTCGCGCTCGCGCCCCGAGATGCTCGCGAGCGAGTCGCGCCGTCTGCTCGCACCCATCAGCTGGGTGACGACCTCGGGATCGAGCGCGGTCCCTCCCGACGCGACTCGCACGAGGGCCTCGACGAAATCGCTCACGTCGGCCACCCTGTCCTTCAACAGATAGCCGATGCCACGAGCGCCGTGCGAGCGAGCGAGCACGTACGCACCTTCGGAGGCGTGACCCGGTGCACCGCCTGCTCGGACGCGCCGTCCGCTCGTGCCCGGTCGCTCCTCGGACACCTTCGTATCCGGGGTCCCACCCCCTGCCGCGAGACCGACGTGCTCGGAGCTCGCAGTCACCATCGCGTTGGCGGACCCCCACGCCGCGAGGTCGCGGAACGCCTTCGCCGCGGAGCTTGACCGACACGCGCGCCTTCGGGAGCAGGAAGGGCGACGCCACCTCCGTTCGCGACGCAATGTCCGAATCACGCCAGCAGTTGTCGTGCTCGACCCTCACCATTGTCCCGTGGACGACCGGTCGCGCCGTGGTGGGATGACCCCGAGGATCGGCCGGCGTTCTGGCGGGCAGTCCGGATCCGGCGGATCGCCGAAGTCGAAGGCTCGGGCTCGCTGGCCGATGTGGTTCGCGGCGCTCTCTGCGATCTGGGGGTCGTCATTCCTATTCGTCAAGGTCGCGGACGAGGTGCTTGCGCCGGTGCAGGTCGCCCTCGGGAGACTGGTCTTCGGGGTGTGCGCGGTGGGCGTCATGCTCCTGGCCCGCCGCGAGCGACTGCCCCCCGACGTGCGCACCTGGGGGCACCTGGCCGTCGCCGCAGTGTTGCTGAACGCCGCCCCGTTCAGCCTCTTCGCCGATGGGGAGACCCACGTGTCGTCGGTCTTGGCCGGGATCTTCAACGCGGCTACGCCGTTGTTCGTCGTCCCGGTCGCCGCGCTCATGGTCCGCGACGAGCGCCTCACCAGGGTGCGAACGATCGGCATTGGTGTTGGCTTTGCCGGTGTCCTCACCGTGTTGGGCGTCTGGCGAAAGACGGGCAACGCAGGCCTCGAAGGTGATCTGCTGTGCCTCTCCGGCGCAGCGAGCTACGGAGTCGGTTTCCCCTATGCCCGGCGGTTCCTTTCCGGGCGAGCAGACCCGCTCCCTCTTGCAGCGGGACAACTGCTCTGCGGCACGATCGAGCTCGCGATCGTCGCTCCTCTCATCTCAGGAGTGCCGTCAACGCTCCCGTTCAGCGTGGTTGGCGCGGTCGCCGCGCTCGGCGTCTTCAGCACGGGGATCGCTTACGTGCTCAACTTCTCCCTCATCCGCGCCGCCGGAGCAACGGTCGCCTCGACTGTCACCTACGTCATGCCGGTCGTCTCCACGCTCGTCGCGGTCGTCGTCCTTGGTGAAGCGCGCACGTGAAACGAGCCGGTTGGTGCGGCCATCGTCCTGCTCGCGGCGCTCGCTGCCAAGGGAAGACTCGCACCACCGGGGTCAAGAAGATCCATCTCGCTCTCGAGGCGTCGGCTCGGGTCACGCCTGCGGGGCGCGACCATCGATCCCACCGCGACTGCGAGCGCGCACTCGTTGGAGCAATCGTGACCCCGACGCGGCCTTGGTCCCCAATCGGCTCTGCGACGGCACTGATCGCCGACTTCATGATCCCGGCCGACCGACCACCTTGGAGGTACGACAATGGCGACGACGAGCATCGCGTTCCAGATCCACCCGATACCAGCCGGCGTGCTCGATGAGGCGCGGACCCGCGGGATCGATGCCGTCTCCGGCACCGCGGTCGAGCACCTCGTCACTGTCGGCGGGGAGCCGTTGCGGTGCTGCTTGCGCAATGCGCTGTCGGGCGAGGAGGCCATACTCTTCGGCTACGAGCCACCCTTGCCGAGGAGCCCCTACCGAGAGATCGGTGCCGTGCTCGCCCATGCCCAACCGTGCGCCGGACCTGCCAGCACCAAGAACTACCCGGCAGACTGGCGAGGAAGACCACAGGTGCTGCGCGCCTACGACACGCGCGGCTGGATCCATGAGTCGTCGAGGTTGCACGACGGCGAAGACCCCGAAACGGTGATTCGCTCGATGCTCGCCGACCCCGACGTTGTCCAGATCCACAGTTGCAACATCGTGTACGGCTGCTACATGTTCGCGGTGACGCGAAGCGGCGACGTGTTGCACGAGCGTGACGGTTGAGCGGAGCATCTCCGACGGGACCGGCGCCTCGGACTGCCTGCGCGCGGCGCGCCACGTGCCGGCTGTCACGGGCATCAGCGCAGAGGACCCGACCATGGCTCTCGACGTGTGCCCACGAAGGCGGCACGCGAGCAAGGCGTCGCGACCGCGAGGGCCGCCTCCTGCACCTTTCGAGCTGGCGGGGGAGGGCTCGAACCTCCAACCTCCTGATCCAAAGTCAGGCGTTCTGCCGATTGAACTACCCGCCATCGCGACCGCGCCGCCGGACGCCCCGGGACGCGGCGACAGATTCAGTCGTCCAACTCTAGGGGACCGGCACCGCGGCGCCGCGTGGGCCGGTGGCCACTGCGCCGGAACCTCGGCGCCGGTGTGTCACGAGGTCTTCGTGTACACCGAGAGCCGCACGATGCGCCCCGCGTCCGTGAGGTCGAAGACCATGGCCTCGCTCACCTCGAGCGCGGTCCCGTCGGCCTCGGTCAGGCCTTCGTCGATCTCGACGAGCACCGTGCGCCCGTCGGCCGACGCGGTCGTGCGCCGCACGTCGTAGTGGTAGTCCGTGACGTCCCCGAGCACGCTGCGGAGGTACGCGACGTACTCGTCCCGACCTCGCTTCACGTCACCGTCGGGGCCGATCCGGACCATGGCCTCGTCGAGCAGCGACTCGGCCGTCTCGAAGTCGCGCCGCTCGCCACAGCGGAGGAACGCCGCGACGACCTCCTGCGCGGACCGTGGGCCGCCGTGCACGCTCATCGGGGCCTCCTGTCGCGGTCGTCGAGATCACCGCGGTCGTCGCGCACGACGCGACCGCCCTGGAGCACGAGGTCGATGCCGCGCAGGGCGGTGACGTCCTCGAGCGGGTTGCGCGGCACGGAGACGAGATCGGCGGCCAGGCCGACCTCGACGGCGCCGAAGTCGTCCGCTCCCCCGAGGAGCGACGCGGGGATGGTCGTCGCGCCCTGCAGGGCCGCGAGCGGGCTCAGCCCCGCCTCGACCATGAGCTCGAGCTCGCGCACGGCGACGACGGTGTCGTCGATCGGCTCGCCGGGCGGGTAGTCGGTGCCGTTGAGCAGCGGCACGCCCGCGTCGATCGCGCGACGGATGCTGTCGAGGTGCCGCGGCCCGACCTCGAGCGCGCGCTCGATCTGCTCCCGCGAGAAGTGGTGGTCGGCCATCCACTCGGGCGAGCGCGTCACGCACAGCGTCGGCGTGAGGTACGCGCCCGCGTGGCGCATCGCCTGTGCCGTCTCGGCGTCCAGCTCGTACGCGTGCTCGAAGCAGCGGACGCCCGCGGCGAGCGCGACCCGGATCGCGTCCGCCGACCCCGCGTGCGCGACGACGTAGGTGCCGTGCTCGACCGCAGCCGTCACCGCGGCGGCCATCTCGTCGCCGGTCATCTGGGCGCCGAGCGACTCGCAGACGTCCGCGATGCCGCCGGTTATGAAGATCTTCACGTGGTCCGCGCCCGCCGCGAGCTCGGTGCGCGCCGCCTTCAGGAACTCGTCCGCGCCGTCCGCGTACGCGCAGGCCATCCCGTGGCCGTGGCCGCCGGTCGTCGACACGGCGCGCCCCGCGCCGAATATGCGCGGGACCCGCACGAGCGAGCGGCGTGCCGCCTCGCGCAGCAGCAGCTCCGCGCGGTGCTGCTCGTGGACGCATCGCAGCGTCGTCACCCCCGCACGAAGCGCGTCCTCCGCCCGCCGGAGCGACCGCAGCACCGTGAGCCAGGAGGGCTCGGCCTCGTCGGTGTCGGAGAACGGGTAGACGACGGAAAGGTGCGTGTGGACCGAGACGAGGCCGGGGAGGAGGAACGCGCCACGAAGGTCGATCTCGCCCGTGGCGCCCGGCGCCGACTCGGTCTCCGCTGCGATCAGGCCGTCGACGACCTCGACCGCGCGGCCTTCGCGCACCGACCCGGTGCGCACGTCGACGATCGACGCATTCGTGATCCACATTCCGATGCTCCTCCCGTTCGTCGCGCGGGGACCGACACGACCGCCGAGCGCGTCGAGCGCTCGGGCGTCGGGCCTCCGACCGTCCGTGCGCTCAGGCGACGACGCGCCCGTCCTGCACGACGAGGCGGACTCCGCCGAGCGCCGCGAGGTCGTCGAGCGGGTTGTCGTCGAGCACGACGAGATCCGCGCGGCAGCCCGGTCGGATCTCCCCGAGCCGGCCCGCCGCGCCCATCAGCCTCGCCGGCGTGACCGTCGCGCACCGGAGCGACTCGAGCCGCGTGAGCCCGGCCTGCTCGAGGAGCTGGAGCTCGACGACGGTCGCCGGCAGGCCGCCGACGTCGTCCGCCGGCGGGAGGTCGGTCCCGGCGAGAAGCGGGACGCCGGCCGAGATCGCCCGCCGGATGCTCTCGAGGTGTCCCTCGGCGGCGGCCGCGGCGTTCGCGATCGTCGCCTCCTCGAAGCCGTTCGCGCGCATCCACGGCTCGCAGCGCGTGACGACGAGCGTCGGCGTCACGTACGCGCCCTGCCGCACGAGGAGCTCGGCGGTGTCCGCGTCGAGCTCGTAGGCATGCTCGAAGCAGCGGACGCCGCGAGCGAGCGCCTGGCGGATCGCCGCCGACGCCCCCGAGTGCGCGACGACGTAGGCGCCGTGCTCGTCGGCGGCCCGGACCGTCCCGGCGAGCTCGCCGTCGGTCATCTCCGAATGCGACGGGTCCTCGCCCTCGCGGGCGAGACCGCCGTTGATGAAGATCTTCACGTGGTCGGCGCCGGCCGCGAGCTCCTCGCAAGCCGCCTCGTAGAAGGCCTCCTCGCCCTTCGCGACCGCGCACGCCGCACCCGCGCCGTGCCCGTCGGGTGTCGTGATCGCGCGCCCCGCGCCGAAGATGCGCGGCGAGTCGAGCCAGCCCTTCTCGCGGGCGTGGCGGAGCCACAGGTCGACGCGGTGCTGCTCGTGGACGCAGCGCAGCGTCGTGATCCCCGCCGCGAGCGCCGCCCGCGCGCGGCCCGCGGCACGAAGCGCCGTCGCCGCGGGATGCTCGTCGGGGTCCGTGTCGGACATCGGGAAGACGATGGACAGGTGCGTGTGGCACGAGATGAGACCGGGCACGACCACGCGACCCTCGGCGTCGACGACGCCGCCGGCGTCACGCCCCGCCGGGATCGAGCCGCGCACGTCCGCGACGGCGCCGTCCACGATCTCGATCGTGCGGCCGGACCGGACCTCCCCCGTCGCGACGTCGAGGACGGTCGCGTTCGTGACCCACGAGACCGCGCTCACGGACGGCCCCTCCCGCGCACCTCGGCGGCGGCCTCCGGGCAGGTGCCGGCGAACCGGCCCCGGGCGTCGCCCGCCCTGCACGCCACACGCGAGCCGCGCGCGTCGCACGTCGCGCGTCGTCGGTCCGGCGGCTCCACGGCGGCGTTCTACCACAGGTGACGTCCGGGGTCGGCGACCGGTGGCCTGCGCTGGGCGCGCGCGGCGCGCGCCGTCGCGACGGCCGGACGGCACGACCGCGAGCGGAGCGAGCTCCGGGCC
>DATLRJ010000153.1:0-4774 GCA_035534715.1 Acidimicrobiales bacterium
ACGCGGGGACGTCGACCTTCACGATCAACCGCGCCGCCTACGGCCCGAACGGCAACCGGATGATGGCACTCTTCAACTGGCTCACCCAGGTCGGCTTCGAGACCGAAGGCATCGCGCTGATCGTTCTCGCGGGGATCGCGCTCGCGTCGAAGGCGGGCATCGACGCCGGCGCGCCGTTGAAGGTCGCCCTCATCCTCCTCGCGGCCGCCACCCAACTCGTCCTGCCCCTGCTCGGGCACGCGACGATCCAGAAGACGCTGCGCGTCCTCACTATCCCGTTCGTCGCCCTGTTCGTCGTGCTCGCAGCGCTCACGATCCACAAGGCGCGCGTCGACGCGTACGCGCACGGGGCGAGCTGGCAGACGGTCATGGCCGGCCTCGCGTTCGTCATCATCGTGAGTGGTCTCGGATGGACCATGAACGGCAACGACTACTCCCGCTACATCGCGCGAGACGCGAGCCGGCCGGCGATCGTCGGGTGGGTGGTCGCTGGTACGGCGGTCCCGTCGATCCTGCTCATGCTCCTCGGGGCGACGGTCGCCACCTACGTGCCGAACGTCGGTGGAAACCCGGTCGCGAACTTCCCGCGCGCCTTTCCCGGATGGTTCCTCGTGCCGTTCCTCGCGGTGTCGGTCCTCCAGCTGTTCGCGATCAACAGCCTCGACCTCTACTCCTCCGGCCTCACCCTGCAGGCGCTGGGCCTTCGCGTCGCGAGGTGGCAGGCGGTGCTCGTCGACACAGTCGTCGCGTGCGGGCTCACCGCCTACGCGATCTTCGACTCCTCGTTCAACACCCTGCTGACGGAGTTCGTCGACTGCGTGATCGCCTGGATCGGCCCGTGGACGGCTATATTCCTCGTCGACTGGTGGCTGCGCCGCTTCCGCTACGTGCCGAGCGAGCTACAGCGCACGGGGCGCGGCCTGTACTGGCGGACGGGCGGCGTCCACGTGCCCGCGGTCGTCGCCCAGGTGCTCGGGAGCGTCGCCGCGGTGATGGCACTCGCCACGCCCTTCTATCTCGGGCCGGTGTCGTCGGCGACCGGTGGCGCGGACTTCAGCGTCTTTGCCGGCATGGGCGTCGCCGCGATCGCGTACTACGTGCTCGCGGCGCGTGCCGTGCGCCGCGAGGCCGACGTCCAGGAGGAGATCCTCGGACTGACCGGACCGGCCCGGGACCGGTAGCGTGCAGCGAGTGGACGACGGGGCGAGCGGTCGAGACGTGCACGACGCGCCGGCCCTCCTCGCGGTCACGGAGAGGACGCGGCTTCGCCGGATGCCAGAGCGCTCCTCGCTCGATCGCTCCGATCTCGACGCGATCCTCGATTCGGGCTTCGTCTGCCACCTCGGGGTGCTCGACGGAGGTCTCCCCTCGGTGCTGCCGACGACCTACGGCCGTGCCGGCGACCGGCTCTACGTCCATGGCTCGGTAGCGAGCCGCAGCCTGCGTGGCGCGCGGTCCGCGGCCCCGGTGTGCGTGACGGTCACACTCGTCGACGGACTCGTCCTCGCGCGCTCCGTGTTCGAGCATTCGGTGAACTACCGCGCCGCAATGGTCTACGGCGTGCCAGAGATCCTCGCCGGCGAGGAGAAGCTCGACGGCCTGCGCGTGCTCACCGAGCACGTCCTTCCGGGCCAGTGGGCGTACGCGCGGCGCCCGAGTGCCAAGGAGCTCGCGCAGACGACCGTGCTCGCTCTCTCGCTCGAGGAGGTGTCCGTGAAGATCCGCACCGGGCCCCCCGAGGACGGCGACGGCCCCGACGGCGACCTCCCGGTATGGGCGGGCGAGGTGCCGCTTCGCGTCGGAGCGCTCGACCCTGTGCCAGACCCCTCGGGACGCCGCGGAGTGCCGCTTCCGCCGCACATCGCGGACTTCGCGTGGCGCGCCGAGGCGCGCTACTCCCCGCACGCGTCCTGACTGCACGGCCTGCGGCGCGCGGTGCCGCGCGGGCGGCGTCAGCCTCGTCGTCGTCGTCGTCGTCGGCGGCGGCGGCGGCGGCGGCACGATGCTGACCTGGCCCCAGGTACGATCGGGAGGTGTCGGGCGCGACGGCGAGCATGGGCGAGCGGGTCCATCGGGACGTCGCCGTGAGGCTGTCCCGCTCCGACCAGCGCTACACGCGCCAGCGGCGGGCGATAGTCGACGCTCTCGGAGCGATCGCCCGGCCTGCGACGATCGGCGAGCTGCTCGACGCCGTCCCCGGCCTCCCGCCGAGCACCGCGTACCGGAATCTCACCGTCCTCGCGAGCGCCCACGTCGTCCGCCGCGTGAGCGGGGCGGACGAGTACGGGCGCTTCGAGCTCTCCGAGGAGCTGAGTGGCGAGCACCACCACCACGCGGTGTGCGACGTATGCGGGCTCGTCGTCGACGTCACCGCGTCCCCTGTGCTCGAGCACGCTCTCGCTGACACAGCGCGCGCGATCGCGCTCGACAACGGCTTCGACGTCGCGGAGCACCGGCTCGAGCTCGTCGGCCGCTGCGCCTCCTGCCGTTCGTGAGGCGGTAGCCTCGTCCCGTCCGCTGAGCGTCCGACGCCGCCCGCCTATGTCTCGACCGGGGGATCCGCCCGTGCCCTCGAGTGACTCCCTCAACGGTTCCGCGACACTCGTCGCGACCGGGCTGCGCGTCGAGCGGGGTCTGCACGTCGTCCTCGACGACGTCTCGCTGTCCGTCGGACCGCGCTCGCGGATCGGGGTCCTCGGCCCGAACGGCGTCGGCAAGTCGACGCTGCTGTCGCTGCTCGCGGGACGGCTCGCACCTGACGCGGGTGGTGTCGCGCTGGTGCCGCAGGGTGCGACCGTCGGCTTGCTGGCCCAGGAGCACGAGCGGCGCGACGGCGAGAGCGTGCGCGCGCACCTGTACCGCGTCACCGGTGCCGACGACGCGGAGCGAGAGCTCCTCGCCGCGGCGACCGCGCTCGGCTCGGGCGACGACGTCGCGACCGAGCGGTACTCGGTCGCGCTCGAGCGGTGGGTCACGCTCGGCGTCGACTCGCTCGACGCGAGGATCGCGTCGGTCCTCGAGGACCTCGGCCTTCCCGCCCGCGTCCTCGAGGTCCCGACCGCGGGCCTCTCCGGAGGGCAGGCGGCGCGCCTCGCTCTCGCCGCGATACTCCTCAGCCGTTTCGACATCACGCTGCTCGACGAGCCGACGAACGATCTCGACTTCGACGGCATCGAGCGCCTCGCGCGGTTCGTCGACTCCCGACCCGGTGGCATCGTCATCGTCTCTCACGACCGCTCGTTCCTCGACCGCACGGTCACGGCAGTGCTCGAGATCGACGACCACGACCACCGGGGCCGGCTGTTCGAGGGTGGTTGGACCTCGTACCTGGCAGAGCGCGAGACGGCTCGCCGCCACGCGACCGAGTCGTACGATACGTACGCGCAGAAGCGCTCGACCCTCCTCGCACGCGCCCGGCGCGAGCGGGAGTGGGCGACCTCGGGGATCTCCCGGGAGAAGCGCGCGCCGCGCGACAACGACAAGGCGCAGCGCGGCTTTCGCGTCAACCGGACCGAGAAGCTCGCGGGGCGTGCGCGCATGACCGAGCGGGCGATGGAGCGTCTCGACCAGGTTGACAAGCCCTGGGATGGCTGGGAGCTGCGTTTCTCGATCGAGGGCGCGCCGCGCTCGGGCACGGTCGCGCTGCGACTCGTCCGCGCAGTAGTGGAGCGCGGGACGTTCCGCATCGGCCCGGTCGACCTCGAGATCAACTGGGCGGAGCGAGTCGCGCTCGTCGGCGCGAATGGCTCGGGCAAGACCACCGTGCTCATGGCAATGCTCGGCCATCTCCCGCTGCGCTCGGGCGAGCGGTACATCGGGCCGAGCGTCGTCGTCGGCGAGCTCGGCCAGGCCCGCACCGCGTACGCGAGCGACGCGACGCTTCTCGACACCTTCGTCGGACGCACGGGGATGGACCTGTCCGAGGCGCGTTCGCTGCTGGCGAAGTTCGGTCTTGGGGCGGCGCACGTGGGACGACCCGCGTCCTCGCTCTCGCCGGGCGAACGGACCCGCGCGGAGCTCGCGGGCTTCCAGGCCACCGGCGTCAACCTCCTCGTGCTCGACGAGCCGACCAACCACCTCGATCTCCCCGCGATCGAGCAGCTCGAGGAGGCACTCGGCGCCTACGAGGGGACGCTCGTGGTCGTCTCGCACGACCGGAGGCTCCTTGAGTCCGTGGAGCTCGGACGCGTCGTCGACGTCGGCGCGCTCGCCGTCGACGGCGAGCCGGGGGTGCTCGCCCCGCTCGAGGACGCGGACCCGCCCGGAGCGCCCCCCGCCGGGCCGGTCGCCTCCCCCACCTAGGATGGACCTGGTCCGGCGCGCCGCCGGAGCCGGGCGAAGGGTGCGGCGATGCAGGTGAGCGGAGCGGTCGTGGGTCGAGCCCGCGCCGCGCGCTGATGGCGGGCCCGTCGTCCGGGGCGCTCCTCGCGCGGGACGTCACCGCCGAGGCCGCGCGCCGCCGCACCTTCGCGATCATCAGCCACCCGGACGCGGGCAAGACGACCCTCACCGAGAAGTTCCTCCTCTACTCGGGCGCGGTCGCGGAGGCGGGTGCGGTGAAGGCGCGCGCCGGTCGCCGGCGGGCGCGGTCGGACTGGATGGAGATGGAGCAGGAGCGGGGCATCTCCATCACCTCGACGGTGCTGCAGTTCTGCTACCGCGACCGAGTGCTGAACCTCCTCGACACCCCTGGGCACCGCGACTTCTCCGAGGACACCTATCGGGTCCTGACTGCCGCGGACGCGGCGGTGATGGTCCTCGATGTAGCGAAGGG
>DATLRJ010000154.1:0-10909 GCA_035534715.1 Acidimicrobiales bacterium
GGCTCACCGAGCATCACGGCGACCTCGCGGTAAGAGTGGCCGCCGAAGTAGGCAAGCTCGATCGGGCGCCGCTGGTCGTCCGGCAGGCCGCCGAGCGCGTCCCGGACCTGCTCGGCGACCGTGAGGTCGAACACCTCGAGCTCGACGTCGTAGCCACCGCCCGCGAGCGTGCTCGCGTCCCGAGCCTCCCGTTCGCGCCGCGAGGACTCCGACCGCAACTGGTCGACGGCCTTGCCGTGGGTCTGAGCGAGGAGGAACGAGCGGAGCGTCCCGCGCTCGGGGTCGTAGCGCTCCGGAGCCGACCAGAGGCGGAGGAACACCTCCTGGACGACCTCCTCGGCAAGTGCGGCGTCCCACAGCACGCGCCTCGCGAGGCCGAAGACCGCGCCTGCGTGCCGGCGGTAGAGCTCCGCGAGCGCGTCCTCGTGGTAGCGCGCGATGGCCATGACGAGGTTCGCGTCGCTCGCGCTCTGCAGGTCGGGTCGCATCTCGTCAAGTGTTCGGCGCCGGCGGCCACCTGGATGGTGAGGGCCGCTGGGGCTCACCGGGCCAACGGTCGCTGCGGCATCACGAGCTGCCGCGACAGCGAGCCGTCAGAGAGATCCCTCGCCCGAGCTCGACTCGGGGATGAAGCTTCCGCCGGGCGACGGCTCGGGGGCGGCGGGGCTCGCCGCGTGACCTGACGGCTCTGCCTCGGAGCCGATCTGGCCGTACTCGGCCTCGTACTGACGCAGCTGCTCGACGAGCTCGGTCGCACGCTTCTCGTCGCCCGGAGCGCCGCGCCCGACATGGGACTCGAAGCTGATCCGACCGAGCTCCTCGAGCAGGCCGTCAGCCTTGCGCTTGGCCTGCACGGCCTCGAGCTTCGCCTGGCCGACCTTGCCGGCCTCCTGCGCCTTGGCCGCGACCTGCGTCGCCTGCGCCTTGACCTTGTCCATCAGACCCATTTCGGCCTCCTCGGCACGTCGGCGGGCACCGCCCGGTGCCGGTGCGGTCACCCGCGGCAACGCCCTCGAGCGAGCTTAGGACACTCGCCGACCTGCGGCGCGATGTCAGGCTCCAAGGAGCTCGCGCCAGCCGGCGCGCGCCTCGCGCACGGCCGCGGGCGACATCCGAAGCGTCGTCTCGGGGATGGACGCCACTATCGATCGCCGGCGCGCGTAGTCGTGGCCGGCCCCGGCGAGCACCGTGCCGCGCCGCGCGACGAGATCCTCGGGGGCATCGCCGAGCAGGCCGTACAGCTCGAGTGCGAGCTCGAGGTCGGCGCCGACGGGTGCCCGCCCGTAGCTCGATGCCCGGCGCAGCGCGATCGCGACCGCCGCCGCGAGGACGTCGGACCCGTGCTCGCCGGCAGCAAGGACGAGCCGGGGGGCGAAGAGC
Organism: Acidimicrobiales bacterium; assembly: GCA_035534715.1. Lineage (GTDB taxonomy): Bacteria > Actinomycetota > Acidimicrobiia > Acidimicrobiales > Bog-793 > JAJZBW01. The sequence continues at coordinate 1,381 of DATLRJ010000154.1, forward strand.
TCCGCGAGCCGCAGCGCGTATCCCTGGTCCGGCCCGGGCACGCCACCGCCGGCGATGGTCGCGGGGGCGCCGGGCACGAGGTCCGCGGGCCGGCCCGCCCTCCACGGGGCCGGGGGCGCGAGACGGTAGGCGGGGCGCACCTCGTCCTCGGCCGCGATCGGCGCGAACTTGGGCTGGGTCATCTGCTCTCCTCCGGGGCGTTGGTCGTGACGGCCGACGCTCGCAACAGGCCGAAGACGACAGAGTCGACCAGCGCGTGCCACGACGCCTCGATGACGTTCTCCGACACGCCGATCGTCGACCAGCTCCCGTCGGGATCGGCGGTGTCGAGGAGCACTCGAGTGACCGCGCCCGTGCCCTTCGCAGTGTCGAGGACCCGCACGCGGTAGTCCGTGAGGTGCATCGAGGCGAGCTCCGGGAAGTACGGGCCGATCGCCTCGCGCAGCGCCGCGTCGAGCGCGTTCACCGGGCCGTTGCCCTCGGCCGTGGCGACGACGCGGTCGCCCGCGACGCGAACCTTCACGGTCGCCTCGGTCACGAGCTCCCCCGCGCTCGCCCACGGGTGGACGAGGCGCTGCTCGCCACCGATCTCCGGGCTCCCGGCCGGTGCCTCGCGCCAGTCGGTGGTCACTCGAAACGACTCGACGGCGAAGAACCCGTCGAGCGCGGCGGCACGGCCGCCCGCGGCCGCCCGCATGAGCAGCTCGAGGGAGCCGTCCGCGACTTCGAAGTGGTAGCCCGCGTGCTCGAGTCGCTTGAGCGCGTCGAGGACACCGGCGAGAGCGGCGGAGTCGAGCTCGATGCCGAGCTCCGCAGCTTTGAGCGCGAGAGTCGAGCGCCCCGCGAGCTCGCTCACGACAAAGCGCGCCCCGTTGCCGACGGAGTCCGGTCGGACGTGCTCGTACGCGTCGGAGCGGCGCGCGATCGCGCTCGCGTGCAGTCCGGCCTTGTGAGCGAACGCCGCCGTCCCGACGTACGGGCGCTGCGGATCGAGGTTGACGTTGACGAGCTCCGCGATGTGGCGCGCGACGGGGGTGACGAGCTCGAGACGCTCGCGCGGGATCGTCTCGACCCCCATCTTCAAGGTGAGGTTCGGGATCGTGGCCGAGAGGTCCGCGTTGCCAGCTCGCTCGCCGTAGCCGTTCACGCAACCCTGGACCTGGGTCGCACCGAAGCGGACGGCCGTGAGCGTGTTCGCGACCGCGCACCCGCTGTCGTTGTGGAAGTGCACCCCGAGACCGGCGGACGTGGTGGCGCGCACGGCGGCGACGACCTCCTCCACCTGGTAGGGGAGCATCCCGCCGTTGGTGTCGCAGAGCACGAGCACCTCGGCGCCGGCCACCTCGGCCGCGCCGAGCACTCGGAGGGCGAAGTCCCGGTCACGGAGGAAGCCGTCGAAGAAGTGCTCGGCGTCGAGGAACACCCTGAGGCCGTGCGACCGGAGGAACGCGACCGACTCGGACACCATCGCAACGGCCTCGTCGAGGCTCGTCCGGAGCGTCTCTGTCACGTGCAGGTCGGAGGACTTGGCGACGATGCACACGGCCTCGGTCCCCGCGGCGACGAGGTGGGCAAGCGTCTCGTCGCGCTCCGCACGCACGCCCGGACGGCGCGTCGATCCGAAGGCGACGAGCGTCGCGGAACGCAGCTTGAGCTCGTCACGCGCCCGGGCGAAGAACTCCTCGTCCTTCGGGTTCGCGCCAGGCCACCCGCCCTCGATATACGCGACGCCGAGGTGGTCGAGCTGCTCCGCGACGCGCAGCTTGTCCTCGACCGTGAGCGACATGCCCTCCTGCTGCGAGCCGTCGCGAAGCGTCGTGTCGTAGACGTCGACGGACCCGCGAACCTCCCCCGCGCCGATCGGGGCGTGGCCGTGCGCGTGCTTCGCGGCCCGGGCCGTGGCGTCGTGCTCAGACGACACGTTCGAGCCAGTCCTTGTACCTGTCGACCTCGCCGCGGACGGCGGCGAAGTAGACCTCCTGGATCGCCGTCGTGAGGGGCCCGGGCGTGCCGCTCCCGACGAGGCGGTCGTCGATCGACGCGACGGGGACGACCTCGGCCGCTGTTCCCGTGAGGAACGCCTCGTCCGCGAGGTAGAGGTCGGAGCGGCGAAGGAGCACGTCGCGCACCTCGTGACCGAGGTCGCGGGCGATCGTGCGCACCGAGTCGGCGGTGATCCCGTCGAGCGCTCCGACCGCCGAGCACGGCGGGGTGAGTATCTCGCCGCGGCGGACGAGGAAGAGGTTCTCGCCCGTCCCCTCGGCGACGTAGCCGTCGGTCGTGCAGAGGAGCGCCTCGTCGTAGCCGGCCCGCACGGCCTCGACCTTCGCGAGCGAGGAGTTCATGTACATTCCCGTCGCCTTCGCCGCGGTCGGAAGGGTGCGCGGGTCGAGGCGGGCCCACGAGCTCACCTTCAGCCGGATGCCGTTGCGAATCCCCTCCTCGCCGAGGTACGCGCCCCACGGCCAGACCGCGACCGCGACCCGCACCTCGCACGGGAGAGGGTTGAGGCCCATCTCGCCGTAGCCCAGGTACACGAGCGGGCGGATGTAGCACGCGTCGAGGCCGCTCGCGTCGACGGTCTCGAGCACCGCGTCGACGAGCTGCCCCTGGTCGTAGGGGACCTCCATCCCGAGCAGGTGCGCCGAGGAGAGCAGGCGCTCGACGTGCTCGCGAAGCCGGAACACCGCGGTCCCGCCGTCAGTCGGGTAGGCCCGGATCCCCTCGAAGACGGCTGTCCCGTAGTGGAGGCTGTGCGTGAGAACGTGCACCGTCGCGTTCTCCCAGTCGACGAGCTTGCCGTCCATCCAGATCTTCGCCGTGGGCGTGATCGGCATCGCTAGATCCTCCTTGCCACGGCGTCGCCGACGCTCGTGGTCGTCCATCGGTCGTCCGTCGACGCCATCTCGTCCCCGACCGCGAGGACCGCGTCGGTGATGCGGCGCGCCGCGTCGGCCTCGCCGAGGTGGTCGAGCATCATCGCGGCCGAGCGGATCGCGGCGAGCGGGTTCGCCGCTCCCGTGCCGGCGATGTCGTGTGCCGCGCCGTGGACCGGCTCGAAGAGCGAGGGGCCCGTGCGGGCGGGGTTGAGGTTCGCCGACGCCGCGAGCCCTATCCCACCGGCGACCGCGCCCGCGAGGTCGGTGAGTATGTCACCGAAGAGATTGTCGGTCACGACGACGTCGTAGCGGCGCGCGTCGGTCGCGAAATAGATGCACGCGGCGTCGACGTGGTTGTACGCGGTCGTCACCGCCGGGTGCTCCCGGGCGACCTCGTCGAACGCTCGCTGCCAGAGGTCTCCTGAGTAGGTGAGGACGTTCGTCTTGTGGACGAGCGTGACCGACCGCCGCTCGCGCTGCTCGGCGAGCTCGAACGCGAAGCGCACGCACCGCTCGACCCCGTGGCGGGTGTTCACCGATCCCTGGGTCGCGACCTCGAACGGCGTACCGCGGCGGAGCTGCCCGCCCTCACCGGCGTACGGGCCCTCGGTGTTCTCCCGCACGACCGCGAAGTTCGCTCCCTCGGCGATCGAGCCGGGCGTCGCGTTGAACGGGCGGAGGTTCACGTACAAGTCCAGCTCGAACCTCATCCGGAGCAGCAGACCTCGCTCGAGCACCCCGGGCGGCACCTCCGTCGAGCCGATCGCGGGCCCGACGGCCCCGAGCAGGATGGCGTCGGCGCGGCGCAGCTCCTCGAGGACCGCGTCGGGCAGCACCTCCCCCGTCCGCACGTAGCGGCTCGCGCCGAGGTCGTAGTCGGCCGTGTCGAGCGTGACGCCGGCCGCGTCGACCACTTTGAGCGCCTCGGCGACTACCTCCGGCCCGATGCCGTCGCCGCCGATGACCGCAACCGTGAAGCTACCCACGCCGACTTCCTCCTCATCGCGACTGTCCGCCCTGCGTCCCACGCCCGGCGGCGCCCGGGAGACACCGTGTGACCGCCGAGCGACAAGGCGAAGACCCCGGCGCACGTCACCCCGGGGCAACAAAAAGGCCGCCCACCAGGTGGACGGCCGCGACGCACTCCGGACGGGGTGCGCCGATCAGGTAATTACGCGCTCGCTCGGACCGGCCATTCCCGCGATTCTCGCGACCCCAGTGCCCCGCGTCAACTCGCGCTCCGCTGCGTCGCCGCGCCCGGCGCAGGGCGCGGCGACGCGCGATCATGGAGAGATGTTCGACGGCGCACGCGAGCAGTCCCGGCGGGACCTGCGCGCCTCGGACGCGGACCGCGAGCGGGCGCTCGAGTTCATCCGCGGGCACGCCGGCGAAGGGCGTCTCACCGTCGACGAGCTCTCCGACCGGATCGGCCTCGCGCTGTCCGCGAAGACGCTCGGCGAGCTCGACGACCTCGTGCACGACCTCCCGCCGCTGCCTGCCGTCCAGAGGGCGGAGCCGACCGCGCGGCGTTGGCGCACCGTGCTCCCGACGTCGTTCGGATGGGTCCGCTACGCGGCGCTCGCACTGTTTCTCGTCGCGATCGCCGGGCCCGGCGCGGGCCGAGGCGTGCTGTTCGTCCCGTGGTTCTGGATCGCTGCGTTCTTCGTCATGCGCTCCGCCCGCCGGCGGCGCGCGTTCGGCTCGTCGGCACCCCGCCCCACCCCCGCGGCCTCGCGTCCGGCGCCGCCCCTCGAATGGCGACCACCGGAGGTCGGCGACCCGACCTGAGGTCCCTCCCGCGACGATGGGCTCGGTCGCGGGCGCGCGGCGCCGTGATCGACCGGCCGCGGAGCGGGTACCCTCGTCGCGATGACCGAGACGCACCTCACCGCCACGACGCACGCACGGCTCGTCGCGGAGCTCGAGGACCTCACGACACGGGGACGGGTGGAGATCGCACGCCAGATCGAAGCGGCCCGCGCGCTCGGCGACCTGTCGGAGAACGGCGACTATCACGCCGCGAAGGACGCACAGGGGAAGATGGAGGCGCGGGTCCGCCAGCTCCAGGCGATGCTCGGCGCCGCGGTGATCGTCGACGAGGCGAGGCCGGCCGACGGAGTCGTCGCGACCGGGACCGTCGTCGGGATCCGCTACGAGGGGGACGACGACGTCGAGCGGTTCCTCGTCGGATCGATCGAGGAGCGGCGCGACGACGTGTCCGTGATCTCGCCGGGATCGCCTCTCGGCCAGGCGCTCACCGGCCGCCGCGCCGGCGAGACGGTGGAGTACGACGCGCCCAACGGGCGGCTGCGCGTCGAGATCGTCAGCGTCGACTGAGGACACGAGGACCGGGGAGACCATGGCGCGCACACTGTCGGAGAAGGTCTGGGACCGTCACGTCGTCCATGCGGGCGACGGGGGCACGGACCCCGACCTTCTCTTCGTCGACCTCCACCTCGTCCACGAGGTGACCTCTCCGCAGGCCTTCGAGGGGCTCCGGCTCGCAGGGCGGCGCGTCCACCGGCCAGACCTCACGGTCGCGACCGCCGACCACAACGTCCCGACCGTCGACATCGACAAACCAGTCGCCGACCCGGTCTCGCGCCGTCAGCTCGAGGCGCTCGCGGCGAACTGCGAGGAGTTCGGCGTGACCCTCTACCCGATGGGCCACGACGACCAGGGGATCGTGCACGTCATCGGCCCCGAGCAGGGGCTCACCCAGCCGGGGATGACCGTCGTGTGCGGCGACAGCCACACCTCGACCCACGGCGCGTTCGGCGCCCTCGCGTTCGGCATCGGCACGTCCGAGGTCGAGCACGTGCTCGCCACCCAGACCCTTCCCCAGGTCCGGCCGAAGACGATGGCCGTGGAGGTCGAGGGGCGGCTTCCCGACGGGGTCAGCGCGAAGGACGTCGTGCTCGCGATCGTCGGCCGCCTCGGCACAGGCGGAGGCATCGGGCACGTCATCGAGTACCGCGGCGCTGCGATCCGAGCGCTGTCGATGGAAGGACGGATGACCGTCTGCAACATGTCGATCGAGGCAGGAGCCAAGGCCGGTCTCGTCGCGCCGGACGACGTCACTTTCGCCTATCTCGAGAACCGCCGCCACGCGCCCAAGGGGTCTGAGCTCGCGGACGCGGTCGAGCTGTGGCGGTCTCTCGCGACCGACGACGGCGCGAGGTTCGACGCGACCGTGACGCTCGACGCCGGCACACTTCGGCCGCACGTCACCTGGGGGACCAACCCCGGTCAGGTCGTACCCATCGACGGCTGCGTGCCCGACCCCGACGCGATCGAGGACCCCGGCGAGCGCGACGCCATCGCCCGGGCCCTGCAGTACATGGGCCTCCGCGCTGGCACGCCCATGTCCGAGGTCCGCGTCGACACGGTCTTCATCGGCTCGTGCACGAACTCCCGGATCGAGGACCTGCGCGCCGCGGCGGCCGTGCTCGACGGCCGGACCGTCTCGGCGGGGATGCGCGCGCTCGTCGTGCCCGGTTCCCGACGCGTCAAGGCCCAGGCGGAGGCCGAGGGACTCGACAAGGTCTTCCTCGCCGCCGGCTTCGAGTGGCGAGAGGCGGGCTGCTCGATGTGCCTCGCGATGAACCCCGACAAGCTCGCCCCCGGCGAGCGATCGGCCTCGACCTCGAACCGCAACTTCGAGGGCCGTCAAGGGCGAGGCGGGCGGACGCACCTCGTGTCGCCCGCGGTCGCCGCAGCCACGGCGATCGCGGGGCACTTCGCTACACCCGACTCGCTCCCCTGAGACAAAGGACCCAACATGGAACCCGTACGGGTCGTGACCGGCCGGGCCGTCCCGCTCGATCGGTCGGACGTGGACACCGACCAGATCATCCCGAGCGACTGGCTGAAGCGCATCGAGCGGACCGGCTTCGGGGTCGGCCTCTTCTCCGAGTGGCGCGACGAGCGCGACTTCGTGCTCAACCGCCCGGAGTTCGCCGGCGCGACGATCCTCGTCGCGGGGCCGAACTTCGGCGTGGGCTCGTCACGGGAGCACGCCGTGTGGGCGCTCGTGGATTACGGCTTCGCGGTCGTCGTCTCCCCGCGCTTCGGTGACATCTTCCGCAACAACTCGACGCGTTCGGGGCTCGTCCCTGCGCAGGTGACGGACGAGGACGGGCGCAGGCTCCTCGACCTCGTCTCCGACGACCCGACCCTCGAGCTCACCGTCGACGTGGACCGACGGGTCATCGAGGTCCCCGCGCTCGGTGTCACCGTCACGTTCGCCCTCGACGACGGCGCTCGCGAACGCCTGCTCCTCGGACTCGACGATATCGGTGTGACCTTGGCCCACGCAGCGGACATCGAGGCCTACGAGGCATCGCGGCCCGCGTTCATGCCGTCGCTGCGCGCCCTCGCCTGATCTCGCCCTAGCGCGCCGCCCTGCGGTCGGCACTCGTGCGGCCGCGGCCTACGCTCGCGAGGTCCGCGTGTTCACCGCCGATACGACGGCCTTCAGGCTCGCGGTGAGGATGCTCGGGTCGATACCGACGCCCCAGCGCGTCCGGGAGGCTCCGTCGGTCGTCTCGACGTAGGCGACCGCCCGCGCTCCGGCGCCTGCGGTGACAGCGTGCTCGCTGTAGTCGACGACATCGAGGTCGATCCCGAGCCCGTCGCGAAGCCCTGCGACGAATGCCGCGATCGGACCGTTGCCCTCGCCCGATACGGTCACCGCCCGACCGTCGACGATGAGCTCCGCTGTGACCTTGTCGCGGTCGCCGCTCGTCGCGGACTCGTGCGCGACGAGCCGGACCGATCCGGGCTCGAGGTAGTGCGCGGAGAACACCGCCCACATCTCGCCGGGAGCGATCTCGGTCCCCGTGTCCTCGGTCACGTGCTGGATCGCCTGCGAGAACTCGATCTGGAGGCGGCGTGGGAGCACCATCTGGTGCTCCGACTCCATGATGTAGGCGACGCCGCCCTTGCCTGACTGGGAGTTCACGCGGATCACGGCCTCGTAGCTCCGGCCGACGTGGTGTGGGTCGATCGGCAGGTAGGGAACCTCCCAGTGGTCGTACCCGGTGCCGAGCGCGGCCATTCCCTTCTTGATCGCGTCCTGGTGCGATCCGGAGAAGGCCGTGTAGACGAGGTCGCCCGCGTACGGGTGACGCGGGTGGACAGGGAGGCGGTTGCAGTACTCGGCGACGCGCCGGAGGGCGTCGATGTCAGAGCAGTCGAGCATCGGGTCGACACCTTGGGAGAACAAGTTGAGGGCGAGCGTCACCACGTCGACGTTGCCCGTCCGCTCCCCATTGCCGAACAGGCAGCCTTCGACGCGGTCTGCGCCGGCCATGATCCCGAGCTCGGCGGCCGCGACCGCGCAGCCGCGGTCGTTGTGCGGGTGCAGGCTGAGCACGACCGAGTCGCGACGGGGGACGTGGCGGTGGAAGTACTCGATGAGGTCCGCGTAGACGTTCGGCGTCGACATCTCCACCGTCGCCGGCAGGTTCAAGATGATCGGCCGGAGCGGCGTCGGCCCGATCACGTCCATGACCGCCGCGCAGATCTCCACCGAGTAGTCGATCTCGGTGCCGGTGAAGGACTCCGGGCTGTACTCGTAACGCACGTCCGTGCCCGGGAGCGCGCCCTCGAGCTCTAGGCACCAGCGGGCCGCGTCGGTCGCGATCCTCGTGATCCCCGCCGTATCGAGGCCGAAGACGACACGTCGCTGCAGCACCGACGTCGAGTTGTAGAAGTGGACGATCGCCCGGCGGGCACCGCGCAGGCACTCGTAGGTGCGCTCGATGAGCTCCCGCCGGCATTGCACCAGGACCTGGATGGTCACGTCGTCGGGGACGAGATCCTCCTCGATGAGCTGGCGCACGAAGTCGAAATCCGGCTGCGACGCTGACGGGAACCCGACCTCGATCTCCTTGAAGCCCATCTTCACGAGCGCATCGAACATCCGCCGCTTGCGCGTCGGATCCATCGGGTCGATGAGCGCCTGGTTGCCGTCGCGCAGGTCGACCGCGCACCACAGCGGCGCACGCGTGATCACCCGCGACGGCCACGTCCGATCGGCGAGCTCGACGGGCTCGTAGCGGCGGTAGCGCTCGAAGGGCATCGGTGCGACACGGACCTCGGGTGGGGGCATCTCGATCCTCGCTTCACAGAGGCGGGCGTGAGTTCGGGCAACAAAAAACCTCCTGGCCAGAGGCGCAGGAGGTCACGGCGAGCGCAGGGCGGCGCCCGCCGTCAGGTAAGAAGGAGGAGGCTCTTCGCTGCACCGACGACGGTCACGACGTCAGTGTGACGGAACAGGCCGCACACGTCAAGCTCCCGGGGCGTACGCGCGTTCCGGCGCGAGACGTGCGTCCTGCCCGTCGCCGAGCGCGGAGGCGGGTGCGACGGCCGCGACCTCGACGACCGTGCGCTCCACGAGCGGGGGCGGCGCGGCGGCGCGGCGCACCCTGCCACCGAACACCTCGACACGCGCGCGACCGTTCTCCTTTGCGCGGTACATCGCCTCGTCCGCGCCCCGCAGCGCCACCTCGGGACTCGCGGTGCCGTCGACGACCGCGACGCCGCACGACACGGTGAGCGCGATGTCCCGGCCGTCGACACGGATCGGACGGTCGACGAGGCCGAGGACACGTTGCGCGAGCTGACGCGCCTCGTCCTCGTCCGCG
>DATLRJ010000155.1:0-9060 GCA_035534715.1 Acidimicrobiales bacterium
GCTGCCATCTCGCGCTCCTTACGTTGTGGGTGTGGACGTGGTGGCCACGAGCGATCGGCGCCCGCGTGACGGCGATCCGGACCGTGTACTCGTTGACGTCGGCGCCCTCGGCGAGGTCCACGAGCGACACCTTGTGGCCGAGCGGGATGACCTCGCTCACGACGATCGTCTGACGCCTGCCCGAGTCGAGCCATCCGGCGACGACTTCCCCGGGCATGAGGTCGGTGATCGCGACGCCTACGTCGTCGCCTTCGTTGTGGACGAGGACGGCGAGGCCGCCGCCCGATCCCTCGGTCGCTTCGCTCACAGTCGCCTCCGCCTTCGCTCTCACAGACCTCTGACCTCTTTCCAGTGGGAGGCTACCGGGGACCCGTCAGCTCGTCAAGGTCCCGGGCGTGCCCGCGCCCGGCCGGCGCGTCGGTGCGCACGGGACGGCCGCGGGCGCACCCGCGCTCGTCCGCCGCGGCCGAGGCCGCGCGCTCAGCGGTCCGCGAAACTCCCGGGAGGATCGACACCGAGGCTGGCCGCGAGCGCCACGAGACTCGACGCGAGCCGGTCGGGAATCGTGAGCTCGTCGTCGTCCGCGATCTCGGACGTGTGGCGGTGCCGCGCCCCTGGAACGCGCCCGCCCGCCGCGGCGACCGACGCGGCCAGGCGCTCGAGCCGGTCGCCGGAGGCGCCGTCCGCGTCGAGGCACGCCGGGTCGAGCGCCAGCACGAGATGCGCGATCCGTTGTGGCGCCGCGATCGCCGAGCCGTCGAGCGGGTCCGCGATCTCGGTCGCGAGGCTGGGACCGACGATCCCCGCGGTGAGCGACTCGACGACCAGCGCGAGCGCGAAGCCCTTCGCACCGCCGAGCGGGGCGAGCAGGCCCGCGAGGGCCTCGCGCGGGTCGGTCGTCGTGACCCCGTCGGCGTCGAACGCCCAGCCGGCGGGGATCTCCTCGCCGGCCGCCGCACTCGCCGCGATCCTGCCGCGGGCGACCGCGCTCATGGCCATGTCGACGACCGCGGCGTGCGGGCGCATCGGGATACCCGCGGCGATCGGGCTCGTCGAGACGACCGCGCTCGAGCCTCCCGGAGGCGGCATCACCGCGGGTCCCGTGGAGAGCACGATGCCGACCAGCCCCGCGTCGAGCATGGGCTCGACGTACAGGCCGAGCACGCCGCAGTGGCCCGAGTTCGCGACGGCGACCGCTGCGAGACCGTGCTCGCGGGCCATGGCGCTCGCCTTCGTCGACGCCTCGAAGACGTGGTGGTGGCCGAGCCCGTTGCCGCCGTCGAGCACGGCGGTCACCGCCGTCGAGCGGACGAGCCGGAGCACCGCCCGCGGGTCGGAGCCTCCCGCCGAGAAGCGCTCCAGGTAGTAAGGGAGTCGGAGCAATCCGTGCGACGCGCGCCCCCACGACTCGGCGGACGCGAGCGCCCAGGCGGTCCGCGCCGCGGGCTGCGCGTCCATCCCGGCCGCCCGGAGCATCGCCGATGCGAGCGCCCGGGCCGAAGCGACGTCGGTCTTCATCGAGCCTCCTCGGGCAGCACGGGCCCCTCCCGCGCGTCGCGGCGACCGTACCGCGGGCACGCCGCGCGGCGCGGGTGCTCGGGCAGCGCCTACGCTCACCCATATGCTTGCCGGCAAGCAACAATCGTCGGGCACCGCGCGGCGCGCGGAGTCGGACGCCGCGACGGTGCGGGGCGCTGCGGCCGCGGACGACGCCGCGCGGCTCCAGCACGCGATCCGGCGGATCCACCGCCACGCGCGCCCGCCCGGTGCGCGCGAGGGGCTATCCCCCACCCAGGTCGCCGTGCTCTCGGCGCTCGTCCACGCAGGACCGCAGCGATCCACCGACCTCGCCGCCCGCGAAGGCCTGAACGCGACGCTCGTGTCGCGAGTGCTCGCGAAGCTCGAAGGCGCGGGCCTCGCCCGACGCGACGCCGATCCCGACGACCGCCGGGTCGCACGGATCGAAGCGACCGCCCGCGGCCGCCGCCTGCTCGACCAGGAGCGGGCCGAGAGCGCGTCCGCGCTGCGGGAGGAGCTCGAGCGGCTCGATCCGGTGCAGCGACGGACGCTCGCTGCCGCGCTCGACGTGATCGAGCTGCTCGGCGAACGGCTGAGGAACCGGCCGCGGTGACCGGGCGCGGCCCGCGGCGCGCGGCGGAACCGGCGGCCGCCGCGTTCGGCCGCCATGTGTTCGCCGCACTCGCGAACCCGAACTACCGGCGCTTCTTCACCGGTCAAGCCATCTCCCTCATCGGCACGTGGATGCAGGCGACCGCGCAGGCGTGGCTCGTGATCACGACGACGCACTCGCCGACCGACCTCGGTCTCGTCGTCGCTCTCCAGACGCTGCCGGTGCTCGTCCTCGGCCCCTACGCCGGCGTCGTCGCGGACCGCGTCGACAAGCGGCGCCTCATGGTCGTGCTCCAGTCGATGATGGGCCTACAGGCGCTCGCGCTCGGGGTGCTCGTCGTCGCCGGTTCGATCCGCTTCTGGGAGATCTGCGCGCTCGCGGTGATCCTCGGTCTCAACAACTGCTTCGAGAACCCATCGCGACAGGCTTTCGTGCTCGAGATGGTCGGCGCCGAACACCTACGGAACGCGGTGAGCCTGAACTCGACCCTCGTCAACGCGGCACGGGCGATCGGCCCGGCGATCGCCGGGCTCCTCATCGCGACCATCGGCGTCGGCTGGTGCTTCATCGCGAACGCGCTGAGCTTCGTCGCGGTCGTCGGATCGCTCACGACCATGGACCGCGCGCAGCTCCGCCCGAGCCCACCGGTGGCGCGCGGGCGGGGGCAGCTGCGCGAGGGGGTCGCGTACGTCGCGCACAACCCCGAGCTCGCGGTGCCGCTCGTGATGATCGCGGTCGTCGGGACCCTCGCGTACGAGTTCCAGGTCACCCTTCCCGTCCTCGCGCAGCAGACGTTCCACGGCGGGGCGCGCGCGTACGGGTTCATCACGGCAGCGATGGGTGTCGGCGCCGTGATCGGCGGGCTGGTGACCGCGGCGCGCGGCGGCACCGGGCTTCGCGAGCTCACCGTGGCAGCGTCGATCTTCGGCGGCGCGATCCTGCTCTCGGCCGTCGCCCCGGACATCGGCGCGGAGATCGTCGCGCTCGTCGCGGTCGGCTACGGGAGCGTCTCGTTCCTCTCGAGGAGCAACTCCACCCTGCAGCTCGCCGCGGCGCCGGCGATGCGCGGCCGAGTGATGGCCCTGTGGTCGGTCGCGTTCATGGGATCGACCCCGATCGGCGGGCCGATCATCGGGTGGGTGACGGACCTCGCGGGCGCGCGGACCGGCCTCGGCGTCGGTGCGGCGTCGTGCGAGTGCGCGGCGCTCGTCGGGATCGCGATGCTCGCACGGGCGCGCCGCCGCTCGGGGCCTCCGCCGGGCCCGCTCGCCGCGGGTCCGGTCGAAGGCGCGGCCTAGGCCGTCGCGTCCGCCGCGGCGACGTCCCGGGCGATTCCCCGTGCGTCGAGCGCGAGCAACGCCTGCGCAGCGGCGAGGCGCGCGATCGGTATCCGGAACGGCGAGCAGCTCACGTAGTCGAGGCCGATCTCCGCGAAGAAGGCGATCGACTCGGGATCGCCGCCGTGCTCGCCGCAGATGCCGAGCTTGATCGACGGGTTCGCCTCGCGCCCGCGCAGCGCGGCGGTCCGGACGAGCTCGCCGACGCCTTCGGCGTCAATGCGCTCGAACGGGTTCGCCGGGATGAGACCCCGTTCGAGGTAGATCGCCATCATTCGCGCCTCGACGTCGTCGCGCGAGAACCCGAACGTCATCTGGGTGAGGTCGTTCGTGCCGAACGAGAAGAAGTCCGCGGCCTGCGCGAGCTCGCCAGCGCGAAGCGCCGCCCTCGGTGTCTCCACCATCGTGCCGATCCGGATGTCGAGCCCGCGGGCGGCCGCACGCGACTCGGCGATCGCATCCTCGACCCAGCTGCGTGCGAGCGCGAGCTCCTCGCGCGAGACGGTGAGGGGGATCATGACCTCGATGACCGGACGACCGCCGAGCGCGAGCCGCTCCACGGCCGCGTCGACGAGCGCGCTGACCTGCATCGCGTAGAGGCCCGGCTTGACGATCCCGAGCCTGACCCCTCGCGTCCCGAGCATCGGGTTGAGCTCGTGCCAGGAGCGCGCCGCCTCGTAGAGGCGCTCCTCGATCGGGCTGAGCCCCTCCATCGCCGCCTTGAGCGCAAGCGCGGACACGTCCGGCAGGAACTCGTGCAGCGGCGGGTCGAGGAGGCGCACGGTGACCGGCAGGCCGTCCATCGCCTCGAGGATGTGGGCGAAGTCCTCGCGCTGGACCTCGCGGAGCGCCGCGAGCGCCGCGGCCTCCTCGGCGGGGTCCGTCGCGAGGATCATTTGCCGGACGATGGGGAGCCGGTCCTCGGCGAGGAACATGTGCTCGGTCCTGCAAAGGCCGATGCCCTCGGCACCGAGCCGGCGCGCGTTCGCCGCGTCCGGCCCGTTGTCAGCGTTCGCACGCACGCCCAACCGGCCGGCTCGGATCTCGTCGGCCCACGCGAGCACGGTCTCGAGCGTCTCGGGCGGTTCGGCGGAGGCGAGCTCGACGGCCCCGACGACGACCACGCCGGACGATCCGTCGATCGAGATCATGTCGCCCGCGCGCACGACCTGGCCGGCGATCCGCAACTCGTCGCCGGAGATCTCGACGCGCTCGGCGCCCACGACCGCCGGCTTTCCCCAGCCGCGGGCGACGACCGCGGCGTGGCTCACGAGGCCGCCGCGACGGGTCAGGATCCCGGTGGCGGCGAGCATCCCACGGACGTCCTCGGGGGAGGTCTCGTTGGTCACGAGCACGACGCTCTCGCCCCGGGCGGCCGCTTCGACCGCGGCGTCCGCGCTCAGCACGACACGCCCGACCGCCGCGCCGGGCGACGCTCCGAGGCCACGCGTCGCGACGACCACCTCCCCGCCGGCGAACTGCGGGTGGAGCACGCCGTCGATCTGTTCCGGCCGGACACGTGCGACGGCCTCGGCGTGGCTGAGCGCGATCACGGGCTCGTCGACCATGTCGACGGCCATGCGGAGCGCGGCCCGGCCCGTGCGCTTGCCGACCCGCGTCTGGAGCATCCACAGCCGGCCCTGCTCGATCGTGAACTCGATGTCGCACATGTCGCGAAAGTGCGCCTCGAGCCGTTCGAAGATCTCGACGAGCTGGCCGTGGACGTCAGGGAAACGCTCGGCGAGCGCGGCGAGCGGGAGCGTGTTGCGGATGCCGGCGACGACGTCCTCGCCCTGCGCGTTCACGAGGAAGTCGCCGTAGGGACGGCGCTCGCCCGTCGCCGGGTCACGGGTGAACGCCACGCCGGTCCCGGAGTCGTCGTCGCGGTTGCCGAAGACCATGGCCTGCACCGTCACCGCGGTCCCGAGATCGTGGGCGATGTGCTCCCGCTCGCGATACGCGCGCGCCCGCGGTCCGAGCCACGACGAGAACACAGCCGCGATCGCGCCGCGGAGCTGCGCCGCCGGCTCCTCGGGGAAGGCCGCGCCCGTCGCCCGCTCGACCAGGGCCTTCGAGGTCGCGACGACACGGCGCAGCGCGTCGGTCGGCAGCGCGGCGTCGCTCTCGACGCCGGCCGCGACCTTCTCGTCCTCGAAGGCCGCGTCGAACGGCGCCGCGTCGAGGCCGAGCACGATGCGGGCGTACATCGCGACGAACCGCCGGTACGAGTCGTACGCGAACCGCTCGTCGGCCGTCTGCGAAGCGAGGCCCGCGACCGACCGGTCGTTCAGCCCGAGGTCGAGGACCGTGTCCATCATGCCCGGCATCGAGAACTGCGCGCCCGAGCGCACCGAGACGAGGAGCGGGTCCTCGCCGTCGCCGAGGCGCCGGCCGAACGACCGTTCGAGGTTGCCGAGGTGCTCGGCGATCTCCTCGTCGAGCACCTCCGGCCACCCGCGCCCGAGGTACTCGCGGCACGCCTCGGTCGAGATCGTGAACCCCGGTGGCACGGGCAGCCCGAGCACGGAGGTCATCTCGGCGAGGTTCGCCCCCTTGCCGCCGAGCAGCGCCCGCAACCGGCGCGGCGCGACGTCGTGTGGGTGGTCGAAGTCGAACACGTACGGCACGACGGCTGCCCCCTCTCCTCGGCCGGCCAGAGTGTAGGACGACGCACGCGCGCCGTCGAAGGTCCAGCTCAAGGGCGGTCGGAGGCTCCGCTAGACTCCGAGGTGCGTCTCGCGGGCGTAGCTCAATGGTAGAGCTCCAGCCTTCCAAGCTGGCCATGCGGGTTCGATTCCCGTCGCCCGCTCCACCTCCCATACCTGGTCAGCGCCCTTTCGTGCCGGGTGACCTCTCGCGTTGACTGGCTTCCATCGCGCGTCCATCGCGCGCACGGATCGGCACGACCTCGGAGACCGGAGCCAACTGCGCGAGCGCGGCGGCGAGTGCCTGGTCGCGATCCTCGGTCGCGTGCTGGTACCGGAGCGCCGCGACGGGCGACGCGTGCCCAGCTCGGTGCATCAGCTCTGCGATCGTCGCGCCGGTCGCGGCCGACCACGTGAGCCCGGAGTGGCGCAGATCGTGAAGCCGGAGTTCGGGCCGCCCGACGGCCCTCCGCGCCGTTCGCCATGCGGCGTCCAGGGCCTGGGGCGTGGCACCGAACATGAGTGCCTCAGGGTCGGATCCCACGTTCTCGTCGAGGTGCGTCGTGAGCGCCGCGAGGATGTTCGTCGGGATCGCGACGGTGCGACGTCCAGCGGCAGTCTTTGGCTCCTTCTCGACTGTCCGGTGAGCCATCGTCATCGTTCGCGTGCTGGAGATCGTCAGGGTGCCACGCAACAGGTCGATATCCCGCCTGCGGAGGCCGAGCAACTCGGCACGTCGCAGCTGGCACCACGCGGCTAGCAGCACGGCGGCACGCAGATGGTCAGGCATCGCGGTGCCGAGTGCGTCCACCTCGGCGACACTCGCAGTCGGCCGTTCGGGCGCGTGCTCCGAGGCCGCACCCTTCACCTGGCAGGGATTGCGCACGATCACCTCGTCCGACACTGCCGTGCGCATGATCGACGACAGCAGCCGATACGCCTTCGCAGCGGTCGTCGGATGCTCCGCCGCAATGCTCGAGTGCCAGGTGCGCACGATCGACGGCGAGAGCTCGGCGAGGCTCATGGCGCCGAGCCGCGGCAGCACGTTCTTGTCGAGCAGCCACCGGTAGAGCTCGCGGGTTCGCTCGGCGAGATCCGGACGTTGCTCGAGCCAGCGATCGGAGTACGACTGCACCGTGACGCGTGCTCGCCTCGGATCGACGACGACGCCGCGGAGCTTGTCGGCTTCGGTCGTGCTCGCGTACGCGTCGGCGGCCTTGCGCGTAGCAAACGTCCGGGTGACGACCCGGCCGGCGATCCGGGTGCGCACGTCGTAGCGGACTCCCCGCTTCGATTCCCGCTTCACGATGCTCGCCACGACTTACCTCCGGACGCCATTCAAGCGGACCGCTGCCTCACGTGGCCGCGGGGAGCGCGGCGTGCAGCGCTCCCAGCGATCTTCGGTTCAAAGGTGCTCGTGACGCGATGCTGCGAATTTCCACGACGACCCATAACGAGGATCATGCTCGCCGCCGCGGCACATGATCGGTTCATTCCCAGCGATCGTCGCTCGGCACACGGCATCGGCTGGCTCGCATGATCATGCAGACGACTCGTGCCGTTGCACTTGTCACCAGCACTTTCCCCGGGTTGTACCGCATAGTTATGCACGTATCCACATAGGTAATCAGAGAGACCGCGCGAACGCTTCCCCTGGGCTCCTGGCGTCACGGAACGGAGGAGATCTGCACAGACTCGCGTGTCTGAGCAACTGCTCCATCCGAACCGGTGTAGATCGCGGTGACCGTGACGGAAGCCGCGGTCGCGAAGTACACGGCGCACGTCGCCGCGCCGAGATACAACGGCACGTCGGCACACGTCTCACCCCCGGGCTCGACGCTGAACGTGACTGATCCGGCCGCGCCCGCGGTGCTCGGATCGTTGACAGTCGCCTCAAATGTCGTCGGCAACGCCTGACCTGCATCCGGGTTGAACACCGACAGCGCGATGGATGCCGGAGCAACGGCCGGGCTCGGGCGAGCATGCACCAGGACGACCCGCACGGCCGACCCCGTCCAGTGCGGAGCGCGGAACGTGGCGCGGATGAGGAATCGCCCGGCTGCTGCGTAGTTGAACGCGCACCAGGCGACGTGCGACCGGACGATCGCGATGCGACACGGCGGGGACGGCAGCTGAGCACCGCCGTTTGCCGACTGCACGGGTCCATTCGTCGTGACCGTGAAGCGACCGGAAACCGCTGGCCGGCCGTGTTCGACGGCGCGCAATCGCACCATCACCACGTCGAAGGGGTAGCTACCCCCAGCTCGAGCGGCATAGCTAACGGTGACGGTCACGACCGCCCGGCTCGTCGCATTCGAGGGCGCGGCCGCGCTCGGGTCCGCCCCGATCAGTACAGCGCCGGTCATAACCAGCGCGACCAGAACCCACCTACTCGACCGAACCGGCTTCCGACAAGGGATGAGCCAAGTCTCTCCGCTTCCAACATCGGCGTCTAGGGCCAGCGCACAACTATTGCTTGGCCCGTCTCACCTGCTGTGTTACTATAGCTACAGTATTAGTAACGGAAGGGGCGGACGATGGCGGCTCGCAAGGTGCTCGGGTACACGAGGGTCTCTACTGCTGAGCAGGTCGACGGGTTCGGTCTCGACGTCCAGCGCGGAGCGATCGAGCGGTACTGCAAGGACCACGGGCTGCGGCTCGTGCGGGTGTTCTCCGACGAGGGCCAGTCGGGATCGAACGGGTTGGACACGCGCGTCGAGCTGGCCGAGGCCCTGGCGCTCGTAGAGCGTGGTGAGGTTGCTGGGCTCGTCGTCTACCGGCTCGACCGCCTGGCGCGGGACCTGCTGCTGCAAGAGACGCTCATGGCGAGGATGCGACAGGCCGGCGCCGAGGTGCTGAGCGTGAGCGAGCCGGACATCGACTCCGACGACGCCACGCGAGTGCTCGTGCGCCAGGTGCTCGGATCCATCAGCCAGTACGAGCGGGC
>DATLRJ010000156.1:0-8119 GCA_035534715.1 Acidimicrobiales bacterium
CGCGCGGGTCACGCTAGGCGGATGCTCCGACTCGTCCTGCCGAAGGGATCCCTCGAGCGCCCGACGCTCGAGCTGTTCACCGCCGCCGACCTCGCCGTGCTGCGCAGCTCCGACGTCGACTATCGCGCCGCCATAGACGACCCGCGGGTCGAGGAGGTCCGGATACTCCGCCCGCAGGAGATACCGGTCTATGTGTCCGAGGGGATCTTCGACCTCGGGATCACGGGACGGGACTGGATCGAGGAGACGGGCGCGGACGTCGTCTCGCTCGGCCAGCTCAAGTACTCGAAGATGACCAGCCATCCGATCCGCGTCGTGCTCGCCGTCGCCGAGGACGCGCCGTGGACGTCGGTATCGGACCTGCCCGACGGGGTGCGAGTGTCGACCGAGTATCCAGGCCTCACCCGGCGCTACCTCTCGGAGCACGGCGTGTCGGCCGACGTGCGCCTCTCCCACGGCGCGACGGAGGCGAAGATCCCCGAGATCGCGGACGCTGTCGTCGAGATCACCGAGACGGGCCGCGCGATCCGGGCGGCCGGGCTGAGGGTCGTCGCGACGATCCTCGAGTCCTACACCGAGCTCGTCGCGTACCCCGGTGCCGTAGCGGACCCCGTGAAGGCCCATGCGATGGGCCAGATCCTCACGCTCCTCCAGGGGGCGCTCGAGGCGAGGGGCAACGTCCTCGTGAAGCTAAACGTCGCGCGCGCCGATCTCGAGCGCGTCATCGCCGTGCTGCCGTCGATGCGGTCGCCGACGGTCGCCGAGCTGTTCGGCGGAGGCGGCTACGCGCTCGAGACCGTCGTGCCGAAGTCGACGATCAACGTCCTCATTCCGGAGCTGAAGGACCGGGGCGCAACCGACATCCTCGAGCTCCCACTGCTCAAGATCGTGCGGTAGCGGGTGCTCCCCGACCATCCCGGCCCGACGCGTTCTCCCGTGCCATCGTGACCGCGCACCTGGTCTACCTCCCGACGCTCCGTGCCTACGACGGCACCGTGGTCCAGTTCGACGACGAGCGCGGCCTCGGTGAGGTCGTCGCGGCTGATCGCAGGCGCCACCCGTTCCATTGCACCGCGATCGCTGACGGCAGCCGGCACGTCGACGTCGGCGCCGCCGTGCGCTTCTCGCTCGCGCCGGGCCACGCGGGACGGCTCGAGGCGCGTGACGTCGTCGTGACCGGGACCGCTCGGGTAGAGCGGGACCTCGACAGCTAGCCACGCCCGCCGTCGAGCCGGTACGTGGCGAAGAACTCCCAGATGAGCGCGTTCGCGTCGACGTCTCGCGAGGTACTCCCGAGATAGGCTCGGAGCAGGCGGGAGAGCCTCGGTCCGCCGGGCCACGTGTGGCCGGCGCCGGCGAGCGTGTAGAGCGCGACCTCGCCCGGTGGGCGGCACGAGCCGTCGCGCTCGAGTGTCGCGTCGTGCTCGGGGCGGCTCACCGTGGTGGATCGGCAGCCGTCGTGACGCGCCCACGCCGCGGCGGCATCGACGACCCCGGAGGTCCAGTAGCGCTGGCCGCCGCGTCCGTCATATGGGTCGACCGGGTCCGCCGTCCCGTGGAACGCGAGGATCGGAACGGCGGTGCGACTCGGGCAGCGCGCGGGATACTGCAGGCCGCTCACCATGGCGAACGCCGCGAACTCCGACGTCGCGTCGCAGGCGAGCGCGCTCGCCATGCGTGCGCCGCCCGAGAAGCCGGTCACGTAGACGCGCGACCGATCGATGCAGTAGCGCGAGGCGAGTCGGCCGGGTAGCGCCGTGAGGAAGGCGACGTCGTCCGGGGTGCCGCGCGGCACCGGCGTGCCGCCGACGAGCGGCTCGCCGGGGACGTTCCAGTCGAAGCCCGCGACGCCGAGCGTCGAGGTGTGGATCGCTCCCTGCGGGTACGCGACGACGAAGCCATACGCGTCCGCCGTCGCGTCCATGTCGGTGAACGCCTCCTCGCCGGCAGGGCTCGAGCCGCTTCCGTGGAGGTTGAGCGCGAGCGGGCGGGCCGGGGAGCCGGCTCGACGTGCAGGGGCGTGGACGACGACCGTGCGCAGGGCGCCGCCGACCGTGAGCCGCACCGTCGTCGTCGACGCCCGCGAGGAGCGCGCGCATGCCGCCGCGAACGTGCCCGCGCCCGCCGCTCGGACGGTCCGCGCCGCACCCGCGGCGGACACGCCACCGATGACGCCCGCGCGAGCTCCCACGAGTGCCGCGGTGCCGAGGATCACCGCGGACATCGCGCTGGCTGTCGCGCCCACACGCCGCCGCCCCCCGGTCGGTGGCTCGGCGCGGCGCCGGATCGGGAGGGGAGCGCGTACTGCGTCCATATCGTCAATAATGTTGTCTAACAATCACGTTGTCAATCGTACGGTATTCTCGGCGCGTGAGCGACGGGCGGGGACCGGCAGCTGCCGACTGCGTGCCGGCAGCCGAAGAGCCGTGGTCGCTGCTGCTTCGCGAGGCCGCTCGGGCGGTCAGCCTCTCGGTGCGCGAAGCGCTCGGTGTCGCCGGAGTCACCGACATCCGGCCGGGCGACGTGCTGCTGCTCGCGCTGCTCTCGAATGGCGCCGACACGATCGGCGAGATCGCCGCTCGGCTCGACGTCAGCAAGCAGGCGATCGGAAAGACGATCGACTCGATGGTCGAGCGGGCCTTCGTGCGGCGCACGGTCGACGAGTCGGACCGCCGTCGCGTCGAGCTCGCGCTGACTCCCGAGGGGCAGCGAGCCGCGGGAATCGCTCGCGAGGCGAGGCTCGCGGCCGAGGCGCGGCTCGTCGCATCGATCGGCGAGGAGCACGCGCGGGCGATGCGGGCGGGGCTCCGGGAGTTCGTCGCGGTCGAGCGGGGCGAGCGGCCGACGTTCAGGTTCTCGCGATGGGCGGACCGGGCGTGAGCACCTTCAGCGCTCGGGTGCGGCCCGGTCGTCCGAGTCCGAGTCCGCGTGACCGGCGCCCGCGATCTGCACGAACGCGAGCCGGATCTGCGCCAACCCGTCCCGGAGCGTCCCGGTGGAGGATCCGAGCCGATCCCCGAGCGTCTCGACCACCGCGGCAAAGGCGTCGATCGCGAGCCGGGCGCCGTCCAGCTGGGGCGGGCGCTGACCGAGGTGGAGCGCCGCGAGCTGGAACATGCCGTAGCAGTGGTTGGCGATCACGTCCTCGGGCGGGGCCTCGGCGAGCTGGCGCTCGAGGTCGGCGATCTCCTCTCGATCGCGCTCCTCGTCGAGATCCGACGCGACCTCGTCGGGCGCCTGCGTGGCAGACCGCGCTCGGCCGCTCACCGCGCCGTCGGGCTCGCGCTCGACGCGGTGCTCGCCGTCGGGTGTCCAGAGGCTGCTCACGGCTGCTATCGTAGGTCAAAACTGATAGGGGAAAGCGGGGCCGTGCAGCGCGCGACTCCCACCCGGTCACCGCAATCCACGCCCTCGGGGCGGCCGGCGAGAGCCGGCAGGAGCGTGCACCGGGTACTCGGTGGTCGAGCCGCAAGG
Source organism: Acidimicrobiales bacterium (assembly GCA_035534715.1). Classification (GTDB taxonomy): domain Bacteria; phylum Actinomycetota; class Acidimicrobiia; order Acidimicrobiales; family Bog-793; genus JAJZBW01. Next base: position 3,475 of record DATLRJ010000156.1, read on the forward strand.
CGTCGCGTTCCCGTGCACGGCGGAACCCTCCGTGTGCGGCCCCGCCGAGAGGAGTGATGCCAGATCTCCACCGCCCCCACCATCAACGAGCCCCGCATGAACGACCGTATCCGGGCTCGTGAGGTCCGTCTCGTCGATCCCGACGGCAATCAACTCGGGATCAAGCTGCTTCCCGAGGCGCTCTCGATCGCTCGGCAGATGGACCTCGACCTCGTCGAGGTAGCGCCGCTCGCGTCGCCGCCCGTCTGCCGGATCATGGACTACGGGAAGTTCAAGTTCGATGAGGCCCAGCGGGCGAAGGAGTCACGCCGCAAGGCGAGCAATGTCGGGATCAAGGAGATGAAGTACCGGCCGAAGATCGGCCAGGGGGACTTCGACACCAAGACCCGGCAGGTCACCCGCTTCCTCGGCGAGGGCCACAAGGTGAAGATCACGATCATGTTCCGCGGCCGGGAGGTGTTCCACCCCGAGCTCGGAAAGCGCATCCTCGACCGGATCGCGGAGCAGGTCGACGGCACGGCGAAGGTCGAGTCGGAGGCACGCCTCGACGGGCGCAATATGGTGATGGTCCTCGCACCGGACAAGCGGGCCCGCCAGTCGCAGGCGGCTCGAGGTACGCACGCAGGCGACGAGCCGCCAGTGGGCGCGGGCGCGGCGAGTGGTGGAGCGCTGGCGGGCGCGGCGAGTGGTGGAGCGCCGGCGGGCGCGGACGCGGCAGCGCCCGCGGGTGGAAGCGAGGCCGCGGGGACCCCCGCGGCACACGACGAGGGTCAGAGCAGAGAAGAGAGCTGAGACGATGCCGAAGATGAAGACCGACCGCGGGGCTGCCGCGCGATTCAAGGTCACAGGGAGCGGCAAGATCCTGCGCCGTCAGGCAAATCGCGGCCACCTCCTCGAGAAGAAGTCCTCCGTGCGTACGCGCCGGCTGGGCCGTTCGGTCGAGGTCTCGAGCGGCGACCGCCGCCAGGTGAGGCGGCTGCTCGGCATCTGAGGATCGGCGGCAACCTTTCCGGCTTGGCCGGACGGATGCCGGAGAGAGCGTCTCGCGGCGCTCGCACGTCAGCTCGCGGCGCCCGGCTCGACCGGAGCGACGCATGGTAGAACTCGTCGAAAGGAGCACCCATGGCCAGGGTGAAGCGCGCCGTCCATGGCAGGAAGAAGCACCGTGCAGTACTCGAGCGAGCAAAGGGCTACTACGGGAACAAGTCCCGGTCGTACCGCGCGGCGAACGAGCAGGTCATGCACTCGCTCCAGTACGCATACCGCGACCGCCGCGCACGCAAGGGCGACTTCCGCAAGCTGTGGATCCAGCGCATCAACGCGGCGGCCCGGATCGAGGGCATGAGCTACTCGCGCCTCATCGCCGGCCTGCACCGCGCAGGGGTGACAGTCGACCGCAAGATCCTCGCGGACGTCGCGGTCCGTGACCCGAACGCCTTCGGCAAGATCGTCGCCGTCGCCCGGGAGGCCCTCGCCGGCGAGATGCCGGACGAGGCCGAGGTCGCCGCGGCGGAGGACGAGGCGGACCGCGTCGACGCGGCGGCCGACGGTGACGCGGAGGCAGCGGAGGCCGCCTCCTGAGTGACCCGGCCCTCGGGCCGCGCCACCAACGGGTGCAGCGGCTCCGGCGCTTGCTCCGCCAGCGCACGACCCGGCGGTCCGAGCATGCGTTCGTCGCGGAGGGCGTGAAGGTGCTGTCGGCAGCGCTCGACGCGCACGCTCCCGTCGAGGCGCTCTACTACAGCCCGGACGCGGCCCTTTCGGGAGCGGCAGCCGCGCTCGTGGAGCGCGCGCGGGTGTCGGGCGTCCGGGTCTTCGCGCTCCAGCGCGGCGTCCTCGAGCGCGTCGCGGATGCTGTCACCCCCCAGCCGGTCGTCGGTGTCGTCGGCGACGTGCACCGGCCCCTCGGCGCGGTTCTCGAGTCGGCGGCACCCGGCGAGCCGGTCGTCGTCTGCGTCGACGTGCGCGATCCAGGTAACCTCGGAGCGATCGTGCGCGCCGCGGACGCTGCCGGCGCGGCCGGCGTCGTCTGCTGTGACACGAGCGCGGACCTCTACAACCCGAAGTGCGTCCGCGCCTCGGCGGGGTCGCTCTTCCACGTGCCGGTCGTGCTCGACCTTCCGGCACCAGACGTCCTCGACGCGCTCGGCCGGGCCGGCTACGTACGCGCGGCGACGGTCGTGCGCGGTGGCGTCGACTACGCGACCGCACCGCTCGGCGACCGCGTGGCCGTCGTGCTCGGCAACGAGGCGCACGGGCTCGACGCCACGATTGCCTCGTCGCTCGACGCCTGGCTGTCGATCCCGATGTACGGCGGTGCGGAGTCGCTCAACGTCGCGATGGCGGCGACGGTCGTCTGCTTCGAGCTCGCACGGCGCCGTCGGCACGCGACGGGTGCGACCTCTCGGGGCGCGCTCGGCGAGCCGGTCCCCGCGCGGCCCGTACGATGAGCGACGTGCCGGGGACGACTGCGGCGCTCGTCGACGAGATCGCCGCGTTCGGGCGCGACGCGGCGGGCCGCGTGACTGCCGCCGCAAGCCGCGCCGCGCTCGACGACGCGCTCCCGGGGCTCACGGGGAAGCGCTCGCCGCTGGCCGAGTGGAAGCGCGAGCTCGCCCACCTCGCGCCCGACGACCGGCGCACCGTCGGGCTCGCGCTGAACGAGGTCGTCCGTGACATCGAGGAACTCGTCGCTCGTCGTCGGGCCGCGCTCGCGGCGAGCGAGCGGCACGAGCGGACCGCGCTCGACCGGCTCGACCTCACCGAGGTGCTAGGCGCGCACCGCCCGGGCCACATCCACCTCGTCACGCAGGTGCGCGAGGAGCTCGAGGACGTCTTCGTCGGGATGGGCTACGAAGTCGCCGACGGCCCGGAGGTCGAGACGGAGTGGTACAACTTCACGGCGCTCAACATGCCGCGCGACCACGCCGCGCGCTCGAACCAGGACAGCTTCTATCTCGCGACCGGCGACCACGAGTCGCACCTGCTTCGCACCCAGACCTCGCCCGTCCAGATCCGCCTGCTCGAGCGGGGCGTGCTCCCGCTCTACGCGGTCGCGCCGGGCCGTGTCTACCGGCGTGACACGGCGGACGCGAGACATCTCCCAGTGTTCCACCAGATCGAGGGCATCGCCGTCGACCGTGGCGTGACTTTCGGCGACCTCGCGGGGACGATCGAGACGTTCGTCTCGGCGATCTTCGGTAGCGGCATCGGCTCCCGGCTGCGCCCCGCGTACTTCCCCTTCACCGAGCCGTCTGCGGAGTTCGAGATCACGTGCACGATCTGCCGCGGGGAGGGCTGTCGGACGTGCAGCCAGACGGGCTGGATCGAGCTCGGGGGCTGCGGGATGATCCACCCCGCCGTGCTCGAGGCGACCGGTGTCGATCCCGGACGATGGAGCGGGTTCGCGTTCGGATTCGGCATCGACCGTCTCGCGATGATGCGTCACGAGATCGAGGACATCCGGAGCCTCATCGAGAACGACGTCCGATTCCTCACGCAGTTCTGACCGCAGTTCTGACGCTCGACCGCTGCGGACGCACGAGACGTGCGCCCGGCGATGAAGGAGTGCTGTGCGCGTCCCACTGTCATGGCTGAGAGACTTCATCCGACTCGAGACCGACGCCGCCGACCGCGACGCGGTCCGCGCGATCGGGCGCGCCCTCGACTCGCTCGGCCTCGTCGTCGAGGGCGTGGAGCACGTCGGCGAGGGACTCGGCGGCGTCGTGCTCGCGCGGGTGCTCGAGATCCGCTCGATCGATGGTGCCGACCGCATCCGCCAGGTGCTAGTCGACGCGGGAGGCGCCGAGCCGAGCGAGATCGTCTGCGGGGCGTCCAACTTCGCCGTTGGTGACGTCGTGCCCCTCGCGACCGTCGGGGCCGAGCTCCCGGGCGGGTTCGTCATCGCCCGGCGGAAGATGCGCGGGGTCGTCTCGGACGGGATGCTGTGCTCCGGGCGCGAGCTCGGGCTGGACGACGACGCGTCCGGTCTGCTCGTGCTCGCGTCCACGGGAGAGCCCGACGCGCCGCTCCCTCCTGCGATGGAGCTCGGCGCGCCCCTCGCGGAGTACCTCGGTATTGTGCCCGACGCGGTCTTCGACCTCGCGATCGAGCCGAATCGACCGGACTGCCTGTCGGTGCTCGGCGTCGCGCGTGACCTCGCGGCGTGGCTCTCGCTCCCCTTCAGTGTCGACGTCCGGCCGGCGGCGACCGCTGGTCCCCCTGCCGGGTCGCTCGGCTCGGTCGCCGTGGACGCGCCGGCCGCGTGCCCCCATCTGCTGGCGCGCGTCCTCACCGGTGTCGCCGTCGTGCCGTCACCTGCCGAGGTCGCGCGCCGCCTCGTGCTCGCCGGAATGCGACCGATCAACGCCGTCGTCGATGCGTCCAACTACGTCATGCTCGAGCTCGGTCAGCCAACCCACCCCTACGATCTCGACCGGCTAGGCGGCCACGGGATCGCGGTGCGCTTCGCTAGGTCGGGTGAGCGGCTCGTGACCCTCGACGGCACCGAGCGGACGCTCGGGCTCCACAGGGACGCTCTCGGTCGGGAGATCGAGGTCGAGGACCTCGTGATCTGTGACGCGGAGGGCCTACCCGTCGGGCTCGCGGGGGTCATGGGTGGCGCGACGAGCGAGATCACCCGGTC
>DATLRJ010000157.1:0-3693 GCA_035534715.1 Acidimicrobiales bacterium
CGACGGGACCGTAGGAGAAGCTCGTGTAGCTGAGCCCGTGGCCGAAGCAGAAGCGCGGCTCGATGCCCGTCGCGTCGAAGTGCCGGTACCCGACGTTGACACCCTCGCCATAGGCGAGCCGGCCGTGCACCGCTGGGTACCCCGCGGCCGCGCCGCTGTCGGCGAGACTCTCGGGGACCGTGACCGGAAGGCGCGCAGACGGGTTGACGTCGCCGAAGAGCACGTCTGCGAGGGCGTTGCCCGCCTCCTGGCCCGGAAACCAGAGCTGGAGGATCGCGCCGACCTCGGCCGCCCACGGCATCGCGACGGGCGAGCCCGCGTTCACGACGACGACGACCTCTGGGTGGGCGCCCGCGACGCGAGCGATGAGCTCGTCTTGCGCGCCGGGAAGCGACATCGACTCGCGGTCGAAGCCCTCGCTCTCCCAGTCCTCGTTGGTCCCGACGACCACGACGACGGCGTCGGACTCGGACGCGAGCCGCTCGGCGCGCCCGAGCAGGTCGCGGGCCTCCGGGGCGAGGTATCCAACAGTTACCCCCGCTGGCCCAAAGGCGCGGTTCTCCTTCTCGGTGGGGGGCGCCGGCGACATCTCGAGCGCGCGCGGTTCGTGCTCGACGCGTCGTGCTTCGCGTTCTGGGATGCCGATCGCCATGCGTGGACCGTGGAGGCAGGGGAGTACGAGATCGCCGTCGGCGCCTCGTCGCGCGATCTGCGTTCGTTCGCCACTGTCCGTGTCGATACGGAGGGCAAGCCGACCTAGACCCGTCGCCTCTGGCCTCGACATACCCCACGCAGTAACGTGCACTGTCGGTGCACCTCGTCACATCCAATTGATCTACAATTCACCTTGTACGGAGGGGAAGCCTCCGGTCGCACGTGGTTCGCGGGGTCGGCGCGGTCGCGCCGGGCCGGGACCGCGCCGGCCGGGGGCACCGTGGCGCCAGCGGATCTAGGGGAAGCGAGCTGCACGCATGACACACGTACAGGTGCATGTCGGCCCGCACGGCCGCATCGTCATACCGGCGGAGTTCAGGAGAGTGCTGAACATGGAGCCGGGCGCGACGCTCGTCGCCTACGTCTCCGACGGCAACAGGCTGGTCCTCGAGGACCAGCGCTCGCACATCGCCCGGCTGCGCGGCGCGTGGCGTCACCTCGTGCCGACGGGTCGCGACCCCATCGCGGAGCTCGAGGCCGAGCGCACCGCCGAGGCGCGCCTCGACCAGGCCGAGGCGGCGGGGGACGCCGACGCCGCGTCCGCAGCCCGCCGGGAGCTCGCGCAGACCTCGCACGGCTTGGGCTCCTCGCGTTGAGCATCGTCCTCGACGCCTCGGCCTGGCTCGCGTACCTGCTCGACGAGCCGGCGGCGAGCGCCGTCGAAGATCTCGTCGTCGACGGCGCCGTGATGTCCGCGGTCAATCTCGCCGAGGTGTGCTCGCGCCTCGCGGACGTACGCCGCGACGTCGCGACGGTGCTCGAGAGGGCGGCGGCTGCGCTGTCGAGAAGCGAGGAGCCCCGCTTCGTGACGAGCGGCCTCCCCGTCCTTCCCGAGACCGTCGAGGTCATGGCGTTCACCGAGGCCGACGCGTGGACCGTGGGCGCGCTCCGCCTCGCGACCCGCGACAGCGGCCTGTCGCTCGGCGACCGGGCGTGCCTCGCGCTCGCGCGGCGGCTCGACACCTCGGTCGTCACGACGAACAAGGCCTGGCTCGACCTCGACGCGGTCGCGACGGGCGTCGACGTCATCGTCGTCCCGCTCTAGCGACTCGAGCGCACTCCCGGCACCGCCGGGGCGGGGCGTCGTCGCGCCATGCACCACGCTGCGATCCCTGGACATCGGCAGAGATCGCCACTAGACAGCGTGTCGACCCGGCCGCGCCGGGGGAGCAGTCGCCGGGGCGTAGCCGGCGGCGTGGGTCTGACGGACGGGAGCGGCACCGTGAGCCGATTGATCGGCCGGGCCGAGGAGCTCGGCGCGCTTCTCGGCCTGCTCGACGTCGCAGAGGATCGCCGCGGCGGGTGGGCCGCCGTGACCGGCGAACCCGGGATCGGAAAGACTCGCCTCGTCGCGGAGCTCTGCGACGTCGCGACGAGGCGCGGCGCTGTGGTCCTTCGGGGGCGAGGCACCGAGCTCGAGAGCGATGTGCCTTTCGGGATCGTGATCGACGCCTTCGACGACCATCTCGCCGCACTCGGCGAGTCGCGCCTCGCGGAGCTGCTCGGGGGCCACGCCGGCGAGCTCTCGCGGCTGTTCCCTGCGCTCTCCGGCCAGCGACGAGACGGCGCGCCCGCGACCGACGACCGGCGCTACGCCGCCTACCGTGAGCTTCGCCGCCTCGTCGAACGGCTCGCGGCGACCGGATCGGTCCTGCTCGTCCTCGACGACTTGCACTGGGCCGACCGGGCCTCGGTCGACCTCGTCTCGTTCCTGCTTCGTCATCCTCCTGCGGGCAGCGTCACGCTCGTCCTCACGTGGCGCCCCGGGCAGGCACCGACCCTCGAGCAGGCTCTCCATATCGCCTCGAGAGACCAACCCGGGATCTGGCTGTGTCTCGAGGGGCTTGGGGAGGATGCGGTCGGCGAGCTCCTCGGCGCGGGGATCGGGAGTGCGCGTCTCGCCTCGATCTGCCGTGAGAGCGGCGGCAACCCCTTCTACGCGCAGGCGCTCGCCCAGCGCGCGGCGGGAGGGCGCGCATCGGGCGGGCTCGCCTCCCGGAGCAGCGGCGACGCCCCCGTGCCCGCCGCGGTCGTGCGGGCGATAGGTCACGAGGTCGCCTCGCTCGGCAGCGATGCTCGTCTACTCGCGCGCGCGGCGGCTGTCGTCGGCGACCCGTTCGAGACAGACCTCGCCGCTCGCTGCGCTGAGCTCGGACCGGACGACGCCGAGCGGGCGCTCGACGACCTCGTGACGGCGGGCGTCGTGCGTCCAGACGACGGCGCCCGGCGATTCACGTTCCGCCATCCGGTCGTGCGGAGCGCCCTGTACGAGGCGTCCGGCCCCGCCTGGCGCTCGGCCGCCCACGGTCGCGTCGCCCGAGCCCTCGTGGCGCGCGGCGAGCCGCCCGCGGCCGTCGCCCACCACGTCGCCCGGTCTGCCCGCCCCGGCGATCTCGAGGCTGCGGAGGTGCTCGTCGAAGCGGCGAACGACGTCGCCGCCCACGCGCCCGCGAGCGCCGCGGCCTGGCTCGAGGTCGCCTCCACGATCGTGCCGTGCCGGGCCGACACGACCGTGATGCGACTCTCGGTGCTGTCGAGCGGAGCTCGCGTGCACTGCCTGCTCGGCCAGCTCGACGTCGGGTACCGGGAGTTGACTGCGGCGCTCGAGCTCGTGCCGCGAGACGAACCCGGGCGCCTCGAGCTCGTCGCTGCGTGCGCGGGCGTCGAGCACGGCCTCGGCCGCTTTCCCGAAGCGCGCGCCCGGCTGCTCGCCGCGCTCGCCGAGCAGCCCAGTGCAGGGGGTGCCGAGGCCGCGCTGTGCATCGAGCTCGCCGTCTCCTTCCTCTACACCCTCGAGCTCGACGACGCGTTCGCGTTCGCCGAGCGAGCGATGCGCTCGGCCGAGGGCGTCGACGCGGTCCTCGAGGCGACGGCACGGGCGCTGCTCGCGTTCGTCCACGCGAGCGCGGAGACGCCCGGGCAGCTTGGCGCGGCACGGGCACAGCAGCGCGCGGCGGACTCGATGCTCGGCGCTCTCGG
>DATLRJ010000158.1:0-18348 GCA_035534715.1 Acidimicrobiales bacterium
AGCTGGAGGCGCGACTTGCGGAAGTGCCAGAGGAGCGAGAGATCGTGACCGTGTGCGCGTCCGGCGGCCGGTCGTCGATAGCAGCGACTGCGCTCGCGCGCACGGGCCGGCGTGTCGCCAACCTCGCAGGCGGGATGGCCGCGTGGGGCACTGTCTATGACTCGGTGACGTTCGATCTCGGTGGCGTCGTCGCCGTGCAGGTTCGAAGGCGGGGCAAGGGCTGCCTGTCGTACCTACTCGGATCGGGCGGAGAGGCGTTCGTCGTCGACCCGTCGCTCGACCTCGATCACTATCTCGCGATCGCGGCGGAGCACGAGTGGCGGATCACCCGGGTGCTCGACACGCACCTGCACGCGGACCACCTGAGCGGTGCACGGGCGCTCGCGGAGACCGTCGGGGCGACGCTCCACCTGAACCCTGCCGACGACTTCGGGTTCGCGTACGAGCCGATCGCCGACGGTCAGCGCTTCGACCTCCCCGGTGGCGTCTCGCTCGGGGCGGTCACCGTCCTCACGCCCGGCCACACCCGAGGGTCGACGGCGTACGTGGTCGGTGACCGGGCCGTCCTCACCGGCGACACGCTGTTCGTCGACGGCGTGGGCCGCCCGGATCTCGCCGAGCGCGCAGCGGAGTTCGCGCGCAACCTGTACCGCTCGCTCACCGAGAGGATCCTCGTGCTCGGGGACGAGGTGCTCGTCCTCCCCGCGCACTACGGCGCCTCAGTCGCTGTCCGACCGGACGAGCCCGTCGAGATCGCGCTCGGGGCGCTGCGTCGCGAGCTCGCCGCGCTTTCGTGGCCAGAGCAGGAGTTCGTCGCGTGGGCGACGGAGCGCTCGACGCCGCGCCCTCCCAACTACGAGGCGATCATCCGCGCCAACGCCGCCGGGAGGAGCATCGCCGCGTCGGTGCGGGCGGGTCTCGAGCTCGGGCCCAACCGCTGCTCGGTGTGACCGGGGGTCGCCTGCACGGCGGCGGACGCGCGCGTGCAGGCCAAGGCCCGCGCTGCACGTACGGAGATCGCCACCGGATCCTCGCGCCGACAGTCTGCTAGCCGAACAGGGAGCCGAGGTCGAGCGCAGCTGCTACCTCCGCGCGCTGCAGTCGGATCTCGCCGGTCTGTTGATCGACGCCCGGCGCCAACCGAGCGCGGGGAGCGCCTTGCTCCCCGACAGCGAGCAGGGCGAGGAGCCCGCTGTCGATGAAGCGGCTGTGCTGAGTGAGGACATGGCGGTCGTCGGCCGCACGCCGATGGTGCGGCATGCGCACTGGCGCGTACAGGTGGAGCTCGTCGCGCGCCCGGGTGAGCGCGACGTAGAACAGCCGCAGCTCCTCGGCGAGGCCCGCGCTCGACCGGAGCGCCATGTCTGACGGGAACGCGCCGTCGACGAGATGCGGCACGTGAACCGCTCGCCACTCGAGCCCCTTTGCCGAGTGGATCGTCGAGACCACGACGAAGTCCTCGTCGATGCGTGGCGGACCCGCGAAGTCCGAGGTCGACTCGGGTGGGTCGAGGGTGAGCTCGGCGAGCCAGGATCCGAAGTCGCCGGCCGTAGCGGCTGCCGAGGCCAGGCGCTCGAGATCGCGTAACCGAGCTGCCGCGTCGGTGTAGCGCGACGACACGAGCGGGCGGAGCATCGCGAGGATCGCATCCCCGCGGGCGGCGGCTCCTTCGATCTCGCGAGCGCGGGCGAGTGCCTCCATGGTCGCGCCGAGCGCGATGCGCGCCGACGCCGGCGCAGCGGCGACAGTCTCTGCGCAGGACTCGGGACCAGAGGGTCGCCGGGGCGGCAGGGTTCGGAGCAGATGCCGGGCGCGAGCGGGACCGATGCCTTCGTGCACGCGGAGCACGCGGTACCACGCGACGTCGTCGGCGGGGTTGTCGAGGAGGCGGCCCGCAGCGACGAAGTCCTTCACGTGCGCGGTCTCGAGGAAGCGCAGCCCGCCGTACTTGCGGTAGGGGACGCGACGTGCCGAGAGCTCGAGCTCGATGAGGTCGCTGTGGTGGGCCGCCCGCACGAGAACGGCCTCGTCGCGAAGCCGCACGCCGCTCTCGTGGAGCTCGAGGACGTGATCGACGACGGCGCGCGCCTCGGATGAGGCGTCGTGGCAGTGGAGGAGGCTCGGCCGGAGCCCGCCCTCTCGCCGCGCCTCGAGCACGAGGCGCCGGATCGCAGTGGGCCCCGGGTCGGCCCCGTCGCCCTGCCCGAGCTCGGGCCGGACGTGGTTGGCGACGTCGAGGATCGGTTGCACCGAGCGGAAGTTCTCCTCGAGCTGGACCACCGTCGCGTCGGTCAGCGCGCCGGCGAGCGCGTGCAGGTGCGCGGGGCTCGCGCCGCGAAAGCCGTAGATGGCCTGCGCGTCGTCGCCGACGACCGTGAGGCCGCGGCCCGCCGGGCGCAGTGCTCGCACGATGTCGACCTGGAGCGAGTTCACGTCCTGGTACTCGTCGACGAGCACGTAGTCGAACATCCCAGCGATCTCGGCTCCGATGGCCGGGTCGCTCAGCGCTGCACGCAGGTACAGGAGGAGGTCGTCGAAGTCGAGCTGCGAGCGTGAACGCTTGCGCTCGACGTACGCCCGGCACAGCGCGCCGATCGCGTCGACGTGCGGCTCGCACCAGGGGAAATCGGTCGACACGACCTCGGCGACGGTCCGCGTCGTGTTCACGCAACGCGAGTAGACGTCGACGAGGGTGCTGGGCGTGGGTAGCCGCATATCGGAACCAGTGAGCCCGTGCTCCTCGCGGAGCATGTCCATGACGTCGGTCGCATCGGCGAGGTCGAGGACTGTGAAGCCGTCGCAGATACCGAGCGCGTGGCCCCACGCGCTCACGAGCTGGTGGGCGACGGCGTGGAAGGTGCCGCCGCGAAGCCGCCGGCTGAGATCGGGCCGACCGACGAGCGCTGCGGCACGCGACAGCATGTCGTCTGCCGCCCGCCTCGTGAAGGTCAGAAGGAGGACGCGCTCGGGAGCAACCCCGCGCTCGAGCAGCCTGGCGACGCGCGCAGTGAGCGTACGCGTCTTGCCCGTGCCCGCTCCAGCGACGACGACGAGAGGGGCGTCGGCGTGGCTCACGGCGAGAAGCTGGGCCTCCGTGAGCCCGTCGTCCCAGGTCGTGGCGAACATATGTTCGGCATGCTACTGCCTCGGCGGGGCGAGCGGCGGCCCTGATGGTGATGTGAGTGATCACGAGCCGTCCTCTCGTGAACGCCGTACCGATCGCGACGACGAGCGCGGTGCCGAGCGGGCTGCGGATGACCACCGGCGAACGCCGCGTCGCCGTGCCCGCCGCGACAGTGAACGAGCCCGCCGTCGCATGTCACGAGGGGACGTCGGCAGTCGCGATCGCGGCGCGAGCGGGGATCTCCCAGCCCTCTTCTCGGCGCCCTGACCGCCCTCGTCACTGGCCCTGCGGCTCACCAGCGCGCACCGGCCCCGAGATGGGCACGCGGCCCCGTGACGACCGCCCGTGCGCAAACAACCACGCGTCCACCGCCGGCGGGCCAGGGGTGCGCTCGGCAAGTCGTCGCACGCTCGCCTCGCAGGGCCGCGGGTCGTCGCACGCTCGCCTTGCAGAGCCGCGGGTCGTTGCACGCTCGCCTTGCAGAGCCGTCAGCCGGGGAGCAGGTAGCCCTCGACCGCGAGAAGTGCCCGCTTGATCTCGAGCCCGCCGGAGTACCCGCCGATTCCGTCGCCCGCGACGACGCGGTGGCACGGCACGACGATCGGGATGCGATTGCGCCCGTTTGCCTGGCCGACGGCCCGGAAGCTCGTCGGCCGTCCGATCCGCCGGGCGAGCTCGCCGTAGGTGATCGTCGTCCCGTAGGGGATGCGCGCGAGCTCGCCCCACACCGCCCGCTGGAAGTCGGTGCCGTCGAGACTGGTCGGGATGTCGAATCGGGTGCGGTCACCAGCGAAGTACTCGCTGAGCTGCTCGGCGGAACTGAGGAGCACCCGGGGCGGAGTCTGGTCCGCGCCCGAGGCGAGCGGTCGCGATCCTGGCAGGAAGATCCCCGTGAGCGCCCGTCCGTCGCTTGCGAGCAGGAGCGGGCCGATCGGTGACTCGACCGCCATTGTGCACATCTGCGCGGTCATGCGGCAGCACCTCTCACCGCGGCGCCGGCCGGGGATGTCGGCGGCTTGGCCGGCACGGACGCGCCCGGAGCCGTCCACAGGTATGCGGTTGCGTAGCTGCGCCACGGTCGCCACGCGTTGCCAGCCGCGACCGCTCCCACTATGTCGCTGCGGCCGCCGAGCGCCGTGAGCGCGCGGCGCACCGCGAGATCGGACGGGAGGTACGCGTCCGGATCGCGAAGGGCGCGCATCGCGACGTACTCGGCCGTCCACGGCCCGATTCCCGGGAGCGCGAGCAGCGAGCGTCGGAGCTCGCCGGGATCCGCACCCTGGTCGAGCACGACGTCACCGGCCTCGACGGCGCGGGCGAGCGCGACGACCGCGTCCCGCCGGCGCGTCGGCATCGCAAAGGCGCCGTCGACGCCGGCCGCGGCGACGACCGCGGCAGCCGTCGGGAACAGGTGAGTAATGAGGCCGGCGCCGATACCGAGGCCGACGCCGCTCAGCGGCTCGCCCGCCGCGCTGACGAGCCGGCGGACGACGGAACGCGCGCCGGCGACGGACACGTGCTGGCCGATCACAGCTCGCACCGCGAGCTCGAAGCCGTCGACGGCCCCGGGGACTCGCAGTCCGGGCGTCGTCGCGACGAGCGGCGCGATCAGGGGGTCGCGCAGGAGCGTGTCCTCCACGGCCACGGGATCGGCGTCGAGGTCGAGGAGCTGGCGGCAACGCGAGACTGCGCTCGTCAGATCCCGCAGGTCGGTGAGGTGGAGATCGACATCGACCGAGGCCGAGAGGTGCCCGCCGTGACCGGTCGCAGACAGCGTGACGACGCCGGCCCCGTGCGGTAGGCGCAGGCTGCGCCGGTAGGCCGTGCCGGTGTGCTCCTCGACGCCTGGCACCGCCCTCGTGCCGAGATACGCGAGGAGGTGCGCGGGAGCGAACGGTCGGCGCGCGGCGAGCCGGAGGCGGATGCGCTGCGCGTGCGCACACGCCGGGCCGTCACCGGTCGCGGCGGCGGCCGGTCCGCGCCTCCCGCTCGGGGCCGGCGCCCTGCCGCGCAGCCCGCTCGGGGTGTCGGCGAATGTCTGCCGGATCGTGTCGTTGCACTGGCGGACGCTCGAGAACCCGGACGCGAACGCGACTTCCGCGACCGGAAGCTCGGTGCACTCGAGCAGGATCCGCGCGGTCTGGCACCGCTGGGCGCGCGCGATCGCGAGCGGACCGGTGCCGAGCTCAGCCGTGACGAACCGGTCGAGCTGGCGCACGCTGTAGCCGAGTCGCCGAGCGAGGCCAGCGACACCTTCCCGGTCGACGACCCCGTCGCGCACGAGCCGCATCGCGCGCGCGACGACATCGGCGCGCACGTTCCACTCGGGCGAGCCCGGTGTCGCGTCGGGACGGCAGCGGCGGCACGCACGGAACCCCGCTCGCTGTGCCGCGGCCGCGGTCGGGTAGAAGCGGGCGTTCTCGCGCTTCGGCGTCCGGGCGGGACAGCTCGGGCGGCAGTAGATGCCCGTCGAGGTGACCGCGACGAAAAACCAGCCGTCGAAGCGTGGGTCCCTCGAGCGGGCGGCCTCGTAGCAGCGGTCGGGGTCGTCGATCACGCGTGCATCCTTTCACGGCGGATGCCGAGGATCTGGCGGGATTCGGACACGACAGCGCGGTCGCGACCGGCGGCGATCTGTGCCCTGCGGTTGCGAAGAGCCCCGGCCGATGTCAGCCGATGCGGGGCGGGAGGCGCAGCCCGGCCATTCCACCGTCGACCTCGATCGCCGTGCCGGTCGTCGAGCCGGCGGCGGGGGACGCGAGGTAGACGATGGCAGCGGCGACCTCCTCCGGTTGGACGAGGCGACCGTGTGGTTGGCGCGCCACGAGGGCCGAGCGCTCGGCCGCGGGGTCGGCTGCCTGGTCGAGAAGACGGGTGACCCACGGCGTCTCCACCGTGCCAGGGTTGACGCAGTTGACGCGGATGCCCTCACCGACGTGGTCGGCGGCCATCGCGCGCGTGAGCGCGAGCACGGCTCCCTTGGTCGCGCTGTACAGCGCGCGCCGCACGAGGCCGGCGGTCGCGGCGACCGAGCACGTGTTGACGATCGCGGCGCTGGACGAGCGCCGCAGCGAGGGCAAAGCCGCGCGAGTGACGCGCACCATGCCGAGGACGTTGACATCGAACACCCGCCGCCATTCGTCGTCGGTGTTCTCCTCGACAGTCCCCTGCGCGCCGATGCCGGCGTTGTTCACTAGCACGTCGAGCTGACCGAGCGCGACGATCGCCTCGTCGACGGCGTCGCGGACGCTCGCGTCGTCGCACACGTCGGCGCGGACCCCGATGAGACCCGAGCCCTCCGGGGGCGACGAGAGGTCGAGCACGGCGACGCGCGCGCCCCGCGCCGCGAGCGCCACTGCAGTCGCGAGGCCGATACCCGACGATCCACCGGTAACGAGTGCGGTGAGGCCCGAGAACTCCTGAATGTCGCCCATCGTGTCCTTTCGGTACGCGGGACTGCGCCGTCCCGGCGCGTAGCGTAGGTCACGCCGCCGCCGGGCTTGCCCGCGAACAGCCCCGGATGGCGATCGACAGCCAGCCGCTCACCTCACGCGCGGCGTGCTCCCGGAACCGTCGTTCACCCCCACTCGGCTACGGTCCGGAGCGTGACGAGGGGCCGGACGATGGCGGTCGTCGGCGCGGGCGCGCCGGCGCCCAGGACCACCTGGGTGACCATGGGATGCCGACGATGAACGCGGTAGCGGAACGCCTCGCGGCCGATCTCGACGTCCGCGTCGGCCTCACGATGTCGCGCGGCGCCGCACGGGGGTCCAGGCTGCAGTTGCCCGCGCGCACGCATGCGCGGGCGTGCGGCTCGACGCCCCGCCGTCGTACCCCTCGGCGGGGTGATCGCTTCGTGACGGACAGCGAGCGCACGCGTGCGTCCGACCCCGGCGCGTGGCAATCCGCGCGACCGGGTGCCCGGCGGATCGGGCGCGGGCCGTGTGCTGACAGTCGCGGTCTCGAGCGAGGCACCGAGCCCGCGTGCCTGCAGGGCAGCGGCGCGCGAGTCGCTACGGCCGCATCAGGAACGGTGCGCTCGGCCCGGCGGTCACGTCGCGAGTCCGGGGCCCGCTCGCGGCGATGCGCGCCGCGAGCGCCCGGCGCGGCCACGCGAGCAGACGGACGCGCGGCTCGACGGGTGCGCCGGCCCGTGGCGAGGTGACAAGTGGGCGATAGGTGGAGGGAGCCGCGCCGATCTCGTCAGCGAGGGTCGTGGCGACGCGCGGTCGGTCGCAGCCATGCGGGCTCGGCGACAGCGATGCAGGGTGGCGCAGCCGAGCTCTGCTCATCGGGCGGGCACGCGGCGCTCGCCCGACGACAGCGCGATCGGTCGCTTCGCGGGAGATTGCGCGGTCCCGGCGATGGGCGATGAGTCCTCAGCACACACGGCCGCCGGCGTCGGGCCGGCGCGCACGTTCCGGGCGATCGGAACGACGATCTCGGTGCTGACCGTCGACCCGTCGGCATCGGACGCCGCGGAGCGCGAGCTTCGCGCCGAGGTCGACGCACTCGACCGCGCATGTAGCCGGTTCCGCCCGGACTCCGAGATCGCAGCCGTGCACGCGGCGGAGGGTGCACCGGTCGTGGTGTCCCCGCTCCTCGCGGAGCTGCTCTCCGCGTCGCTCACGGTCGCGCGCTTCACGGCCGGTCTTGTCGACCCCACGGTAGGGACCGTGGTCGAGTCGATCGGCTACGACCGGGACTTCGACGCGCTCGAACGGGACGGTCCCGCCATCGACCGGCCGCTCGTCCCCGCTCCGGGATGGCGGTGCATCGAGCTCGACGACGAGCGCCGCCTGCTCCGCGTGCCCGCGGGCGTGCGCATCGACCTCGGGTCCTCAGCGAAGGCGTTCGCGGCAGATCGCGCCGCGTGCGCGATCGCCGCCGCGACGAGCACAGGGGTGCTCGTCAATCTCGGCGGGGACATCGCGGTCGCGGGCGACGCGCCTGACGGAGGGTGGCTCATCGGTCTCGCCGGTGATTCCTCGACCGCTCCCGAGCGCACGGAGCGGGTCGTGGCGATCTTCTCTGGCGGGCTCGCGAGCTCGGGCACGGGCGTGCGGACGTGGCGTCGGGGCAACCGGGCGCTCCATCACATCGTCGATCCGCGGACCGGAGACGTCGCAGGCACCTCGTGGTCGCTCGTGTCGGTCGTCGCGAGCACCTGTCTCGTCGCCAACGCGGCCAGCACCGCGGCGATCGTGCTCGGCGAGGAGGCGCTCGCGTGGCTGGAGCGCGCCGCACTCCCGGCACGCCTCGTCCGCGACGACGGCTCGGTCGACGTCGTCGCGGGCTGGCCGGAGGAGCCTGCCGGGCCGTAGGAGGCGACGACGCGGACCGATCGCTGCGCGCGACGGACGACGCACCGGCACGTCGTGGCGCGCGCAGTGAGCGGTGAGGATGCCCACTCCCGCCGACGCGCCAGACGGGGCACGGTCACGAGCTGCTTGCGCACCTCGTCGCGGGCGGAGGCATCGCGAGCGTCGTGAGGTAGCGGTTCGTCCACTTCTGGATGCAGGCGCTGAAGAGGTAGCCGGTGTGTCCGGGTCCCGTGCGCGTCAGCAGCACGGCCCGGTCGAGCTCGCGAGCGACCGCCTCTGCCCAGACGTAGGGGGTCGCGGGGTCGCCCGTCGAGCCGATGACGAGGATCGGCGGGCTCCCTGGCGCGTGGATCGGTGCCGGCGTGCCCTCGGCCGGGACGGGCCAGTACGCGCAGGGGAGCGAACCCCACGCGGAGCTCGCTCCGAAGTCGGGGGCGACGCGTGCCATCTCGGCCGCGAGCCGCTCGTAGGTCGAAAGCGAGGTCGGGGAGGGTCGGTCTAGGCAGTTGACCGCGGTGTTCGCGGCAAGCTGGTTCGAGAACTGCCCGTTTGGCATCAGGCCCTCGTAGCTGTAGGCGATCGCAGCGAGGATCGACCCGCTGCCAGCGAGGGCCTGCTGCATCGCCTGGGCAAGGACGGGCCACGTCTGGTCCGAGTACAGGGCGCCCGCGACCGCGGTCTCGAACACGCCGAGTGTCACCCGCTGGACGCCCCCGTACCTCGCCTTCAGCGTGGCGTCGAGGCGCCGTCCGGCGCGAAGGCCCGCATCGAGCTCGCCATACGCGGTCCTCGCGCCCGCGGGGAGCTCTCGCGTGCAGGTCGTCGTGGTCGCGCACCACGAGAAGAAGTCCCTCAGATCGCTCTCGAAGCCCACGGCTTGCTGGAGGTCGCTCGCGGTGCTCGAAAGCGCGGGGTCGAGCGCGCCGTCGAGCACCATCGCGCGCACGTGCGTCGGGTACCTCTCGGCGTAGAGCTCTCCGAGGTAGGTCCCGTAGGAGAAGCCCAGATAGTCGAGCCGCGCCTCCCCGAGGGCGGCGCGCAGCGCATCCATGTCCTCGACCGTCGCCGCGCTGCCGACGTTCTCGAGGAGCAGCCGCGGCGTGTGCGCGGCGCACGCGGCGTCGAAGGCGCGCGCGGCCCTGGCCACACCGGCGATCGTCGAGGGAGTCGCCGGCGCTGGGTCGAGAGCGACGAGCCGACGGATCCCCGCGGCGTCCACGCACCTGACGGGATCGCTCGCACCGACGCCGCGCGGATCGAAGCTCACGAGGGTGAACGATCGGCGAAGTGCAGTGGGGAAGGTCGTCTGCTCGAGGAACTGCACTCCAGATGCTCCCGGCCCGCCGGGATTCATCACGAGGTCCCCCACCGGATGCGGACCCGTCGCGGGAAGCTCGACGACCGACAGGGCGAGACGTCCTCGCGCGGGCGCGGCGTAGTCGACGGGCACGGAGAGGCGAGCGCAGCGAAAGCGGGTGTCGCAGGCGCGCCACAGGAGTGGCGCGCCTCGTCCTACCGTCGCTGGCCGGCGCGAGTCCGCGCCCGGCCGCCCGCCCTGCACCGCGCGAGCACCCGCGCTCGCGGCACGGGTAGGCGCGCTCGCGGCACCGATCGGCACGACCGCGAGCGCGAGCGCCGCGGCGAGGGCGAGGGCGAGGGCGAGGGCGAGGGCCGCAGCGAGGGCGTGTGGCGCAGCGAGGGCGTGTGCCGCAGCACTGCGTGGCCGACGACGAGATCCCGCGGCTCCCGGCACCACTCCATCATGGCCCAGAGGCCGTCGACATCATGGCCCAGAGGCCGTCGACGCCGACCGTGGGAGCCCCGTCCACGACCGGTGATGTACCTTTCGGGCGTGACCAGGACGTCCGCCGGCGCCCGCGTCGGCGCGGCTCCGGTGACGGCCGGCGTGTGACCCGACTCCACGCCCGGCCGAGGCCGCCCTCGCGGCTAGCCCTGGTGCTCGCTCGACATGCCGCTGCTCGCGAGGTGCTGCCGCTCGTCTGGCTCATCGTCGTCACGGCGGCCTACCTCGGGCCTGCGCTCCACCACGGCGCGTCCCTCGGCCCCTACGACCTGCTCGGCCAGTACGGGATCACCCAGCACGTCCACGCGAGCGTCCACAACGTCGTCGGGTCCGACGAGATCGAGGAGTTCATCCCCTGGCAGTCGCTCGCCTGGACCGAGGTGCACGCTGGCCAGCTTCCGCTGTGGAACCCCTACAACCTTCTCGGGACGCCGCTCGCGTTCAACTTCGAGTCCGCGCCGTTCAGCGCGACAGTCGCGGTCGGTTACCTCTTCCCCCTACGCCTCGCACATACCGCCACCGTCGTGTCCGCGCTCCTGCTCGCAGGAAGTGGCGGGTACGTGTTCGGCCGCGTGCTCGGTCTCGGGAGGCTCGCGTCACTCGTCGCCGGGACGACATACGAGCTGAGCGGCGCGTTCACGATCTGGCTCGGCTGGTACGAGTCCAATGTCATGGCCTGGGCGGGCTGGATCTTCGCGGCGTCGGTGCTCGTCCTCCGAGGCAGGCACAGAGCGCGTGACGTGTCGTTGCTCGCGCTCGCGCTCGCGCTCGCGCTCCTCGCGGGAGAGCCGCAGATCGCCGTCGTCGTCGTCGGGTCCCTCGCGGTCTTCGTCGGTGTCGTCGCGGTGCCGTTGCGACGGAGCACCGGGCGAACGGTCGCCGCGCGCGCATGTACCGACCATCTGGTCGCGCTGCTCGCGTCGCTCGCCCTCGCGGCCCCTGTGTACCTGCCAGCGGCCGAGGTCGTGCTCCGGTCGTCGCGTTCCACGGGGCCGAAGGTGTCGGGCCTGCCTCTGCACGATCTCACGCATCTGCTCTTCGCTAGCTACGACGGCCTGCCGACGGCGCTCGGGTCGATCGTCGGCCCGGACAACCTCTACGTCTCGATGCTCTACGTCGGCGTCATCGGGGTCGGCTTCGCGCTTCTCGCGCTTCCGGTCGCGCGCCGCCGGCCCGAGGTCCGGGCGATGTTCGTCCTCGCGGCGGGCGTCACCGTCGTGCTCTTCGCGAGCCCGGTCGTCGGGCTGCTCGGCCGGATCCCCTATGCGGACGTGTTCCGGATCGTGCTCGCGGCGCCGATGCTCGACTTCGCGCTGGCCGTCCTCGCTGGCGTCGGGTGCGACGCCCTCGTCCGACCCGGGGGCGAGCGCGCCTCGCTTCGGAGCCTTGTCGTGGCCATCGCGCTCCTCGCGCTCGTCCTCGCCTATCTCGGAGCCCGCCTCCTCACGGGCTCGGAGCATCTCACGCCGGCGCAGGGCGGCGTGCGGGCAGGCAGCTTCGCGTGGCCCGCCATCGGTCTCGTCGCGCTCGCCGCCGTCACCGCCATCGCACGCCACGGCGGCGACAGCGCGCGTCGACGAGGCGCGTTGGTCCTCCTCATCGTCGAGTCCAGCTTCCTCGTGACTTCCGGCGCAGGCATATGGTCGTCGAGCCCGACGCCGTTCGTCGCCACCAGCTCGGTGCGCGCGCTCCAGCGCGACGTCGGCTCGTCGCTCGTAGGCATCGGCTACTGCCCGGGGACGAACGCCTTTCCGTCGACCGGGATCCTCCCCGACGTGAACGTCGACTTCGCCGTCCACGAGTTCGCGGCCTACGACCCCATCGTCCCTCTCGCCTACCACGTCTCCTACGGAGAAGCGACGGGGACGAGCACGGGCGTGCTCGTCCCGCCGGGGCTGTTCTGCCCGAGCATCACGTCGCTCGCGCTCGCCCGCCTCTACGGCGTCTCGTACATCCTCGAGCCCCGGGGCGACCCCGGACCTGCGGGCACGACCCGCGTCGCGGTCGTCGGTGGTGAGGGCCTCTACGCTGTCCCCGGCGCGTCGCGCGCGACCCTCGTGCCGTCGGCGTCCTCGCCGGGGCACGCGCGGCCGGTGACGGCCGCGGACGCGACGCAGCCCGGCCCCTCGTCGTGGCGGGTCGCCGTCGACCCAACGCAGGCGTCGGTGCTCCGGCTCCGGGTCACGGCGGAGCCCGGGTGGAGTGCGACGATCGACGGTCGCCCGCTCGCGCTCCACGTGTGGGACCACGTGATGCTGGACGCGAGTGTCCCGCCCGGTCACCACGTGGTGGAGCTGCGCTACTGGCCGAGCGCGTTCAGCGTCGGGCTCGCGAGCGCGGGTGCAGCCGCGCTCGGTCTCGTCGGTGCGCCGCTCGTCGTCGCGCTCCGCCGCCGCCGCCTCCGCACACGCCGCCTCCGCACGCGCCGCGCCGCGCCCGATCTACGATGACCCCGTGCCCCACGGCTCAGCGCTCGCGCCCGATCGCGGGCCGGCGGGCGCCGGGCGGGCCTGCGCCGCGCCGCTCGGGCATCGAGGCGAGGGTGAGACGACTGTGCAGCTCGACGTGGGGAGCGGGCGCGTCGAGCGACACGTCGCGGACGCGTGGGAGCGGGAAGCATGAGCGCCGACGTCGCGGTCGTCACGGGCGCGGGCCAGGGGATCGGGAAGGCGACCGCGACCCGCCTCGCCGCCGGTGGGGCGCACGTCATCTGCGTCGACCGGGTCGCCGACTCGGCGACCCGTACCGCGGCGGAGATACGCGCACGCGGTCACGCAGCGACCGCGTGCACGGCGGACGTCAGCCACGACGCCGACTGCCACGAGGTTGCGGAGCTCGCGGGTCGCACCGGTCGGTTGCGCGTCGTATGCAATATCGCAGGGATCAGCCCGTTCTCGACCGGGATCGCGCACGTCGGAGAGGAGCTGTGGGACCGCGTCTTCGCGATAAACGTGAAATCCGTGTACCTCATGAGCCGTGCGTGCCTCACCCACCTGGCCGCAGCGAGCGACGCGGTCATCGTCAACATGGCCTCGGTCCACGCATTCGCGGCGCTTCCCGAGAGCGCACCCTACGCGGCCTCGAAGGGCGCGATCGTCGCGCTCACCCGGCAGATGGCCGTCGACCTCGCGCCGTCGGGGGTGCGGGTCGTCGCGGTCGCGCCCGGTGCCGTCGACACCCCGTCGAGCTACACGGGAGCACTCGGCCTCGGCGCGAGCACGACCGAGCTCGGGCTGTTGAAGGACCCGGTCCACCTCGGGTGGCTCGCCGAGCCAGCAGACGTGGCAGCGGTCGTCGCCTTCCTCGCATCGCCCGAGGCGCGTTTTGTCAACGGCACGACCGTGGTCGTCGACGGCGGGATGCTCGCGCGGCTCCCGACGGGGTGAGCGGACCGCGCTCGAGTCGCCTCACAGGTGTGGGTCGACTGCGCTCAAGTCGCGTGACGTCCATGTCGTTACCCAGGTCATGGAGCCGACGGGCAACCGTGGGCCGACGGATCGTGCCGAGCTGTACCGGCAAGTTCTCGACGTCGCGGGCGAGGGGGTCTATGCGACCGACGATGTCGGGCGCTGCGTCTACCTGAACGCGGCCGGCGCGCGGATGCTCCGCGTCGACATGGAGGGCGCTATCGGCCGGGACGTCCACGCGAGCCACCACGTGCCCGTTGGCGAGAGCGGCACCTGCTTCGCCTGCGCTCCCGTGCCCCCGAGCGGCCTTCATCGCTCGGACGACCAGTTCATCGCGTCCGACGGCGCCGCGTTCCCCGTCGCATACACGGTCTCCGCGGGCGCGGGAAGCACCGTCGCGCGCGTGGTCGTGTTCAACGAGATCCGGGAGCGCAAGCTCATCGAGGCGGCCCTTCGCCAGTCGGAGCTGAAGTTCCGCGCCGTCACCGAGTCGGCCAACGACGCGATCGTGTCGGTCGGGGCGGACGGATCGATCGTCGGTTGGAACAGCGCCGCGAGCGCGATCTTCGGCTATCGCGAAGAGGAGGTCTCTGGGAGGCCGCTCGCCGACCTTCTCCCGGGCGTGCGCACCGGTGCTCCAGGTGAGGAGCTCGACGCCGGCGGCGGTGCGACGAGCGCCCTACCGGCGACGTCGAGCAGGCAGGGTGCGACGATCGAGGCAGAAGGCCGGCGCAAGGACGGGAGCACGGTGCCGCTCGAGGTCTCGTTCGCCCACTGGCACGGCGGTGAGGAGTCGTTCGTCACCGGCATCTTGCGCGACATCACGGACCGTCGCCGCGCGGAGGCTGATCTCGCGCGCGGCGTCGCTCTCGTGCAGCTGCTCGAGTCCGTAGCGCTCGCGTCGAACGAAGCGACCGACGCGCGTGAGGCGATCCAGGTCGCGCTCGCGCGAATCTGCACGCACACGGGCTGGGAGATCGGTCACGTCATGCTCGTCGCGAGCGACGAGCAGACGCGTCTCACGCCCACATGCGTCTGGCACCTCGCCGACCCGAGCGCGAGGGCGTTCCGGCGCGCGTGGCGCCGGGCGCTCGTCGCGGACCCGTCGGGAGCGACGAGCGCCGCGGTGCGCACGGGCCGCGCGACCTGGACCTCGGACATCGCCGCACCGGGCCGTCCCTCGAGATACGGGCTCGCGCGCACCGCTGGGCTCACCTCCTCGTTCGAGCTGCCCGTCCTTGCCGGGCGCGACGTCGTCGCGGTCCTCGAGTTCTTCGCGACCGGCGCAATCGATCCGGACGAGACCTTCGTCGAGGTCATGAGCCAGATCGGCGCCCAGCTGGGTCGCGTCATCGAGCGGCAGCGGGCGGAGGAGCTGCTCACGCACAACGCGCTCCATGACAACCTCACCGGGCTTCCGAACAGGATCCTTCTCCTCGACCGTCTCACGACAGCGCTCGCGCGGGCGAAGCGGCAGGCTGACCTCGCGGTGCTCTTCCTCGATCTCGACAGGTTCAAGCTCGTGAACGACAGCCTCGGCCACGAAGCGGGCGACCGCCTCCTCGTCGCGACCGCGTCACGGCTGAGCGCGGCGGTGCGCGAGGGCGACACGATCGCCCGGTTTGGGGGCGACGAGTTCGTCGTGCTCTGCGAGGACGTCGGGTCGGTCGAGGAGGCGATCCTCGTCGCCGACCGGATCTCCGCCGCGCTCGCGACCCCCATAGCCCTCGACGGTGGGGAGGTGTTCGTGACGACGAGCATCGGGATCGCGCTCTCGAGCGGTGCGCAGCAGACCGCGCACGCGCTTTTGAGGGACGCAGACGCGGCGCTGTACCGGGCCAAGGAGACGGCGCGAGGAAGTCACGAGGTGTTCAACGAGGACATGCGCTCACGGGCGACTCGCCGCCTCGAGACCGTGAACGCCCTGCATCGCGCGATCGAGCGGGACGAGCTGCTCCTGCACTACCAGCCGGTCGTCGCGCTCGGGAGCGGGGAGACCGTCGGCATGGAGGCCCTTGTGCGGTGGATGCACCCCGAGCGCGGGCTCGTCCCGCCTGCGGAGTTCATCCCACTCGCGGAGGAGAGCGGGATCATCGCGGCGGTGGGCCGTTGGGTGCTGCGCGAGGCGTGCCGTCAACGTCGCGAGTGGATCGAGAGGATCCCAGGTGCCGCGCGGCTCACGATCGGCGTCAACCTCTCACCGCGCGAGCTGCACGACCCGTCGCTCGTCGACGAGGTCGCCGAGGTCATCGCGGGAGCCGGCATCGACCCTTGGGGCCTCGTCTTCGAGGTCACCGAGTCCGTGCTCATGAGCGACGCGGGAGTCACGATCCAGCGCATCGAGCAGCTGAAGAAGCTCGGGGTCCGCATCGCGATCGACGACTTCGGCACGGGGTACTCGTCGCTCGCGTCGCTCCGGCGGCTGCCGGTCGACGTGCTGAAGATCGACAAGTCGTTCATCGACGGGCTCGACAAGGATCCCGAGAAGGCCGCCATCGCATGCACGGTCGTCCGACTTGCGCAGGCACTCGGCCTGCGCACGATCGCCGAGGGGGTGGAGCATGCCGAGGTTGCCCGCGCGCTGGGCGAGTTCGGCTGCGACCTCGCCCAGGGGTACTACTTCGCCCGTCCGCTCGTGCCCGATGCCATGGAGTGGCGCCTGCGCGAGGAGTTCGCGGCCGCCCCGGCGCGCGACGCGATCCTGTCGCGTTCTCGCTAGCGCGAGGTACTGTCTCCGGGCTCCGGCCGCTCCGGGACGCTCGAGGCCGGAGCGCGTGAGGCCATAGGGTCACTGGAGTCGTCGCGTGCGCTACGACGGCTGCAGCACGGGGTCCGCACGCGGAATTGGGACCCAGGGAGGTCGCCTCGTGAAGCTGCACGCGAGAGTCATCGACGAGCTACTCGTGCATCCTGGCGAGCCTGCTCACCTCGATCGCCGCGACACGCGCGAGACCGTGGCGCGCTGGTGGTCCGAGGGCGACGGCACACACCCGCGCGGCCTCGCCGAGAGCGACCTCGAGTCGTTCCGGACCGAGCTCGCGTCCGCGCAGGAGCTGCTCTACGCGTCTGATCGCTACGCGCTGCTCGTCGTCGTCCAGGCGCTCGACGCCGGTGGCAAGGACGGAACGATCAAGCACGTCATGTCGGGGGTCAACCCGCAGGGGTGCGCCGTCGTGTCGTTCGCGGCGCCGTCGGTCGAGGAGCTCGGCCACGACTTCTTGTGGCGGTGCGCGAAGGCCCTCCCCGCGCGTGGCCGGATCGGGATCTTCAACCGGTCCTACTACGAGGACGTGCTCGTCGCGCGGGTCCACCCCGAGCGCGTGCCCGGCCTACGGCTGCCGCCCGAGGCTGGGCACGCGGACGAGCTGTGGACGCGCCGGTACGAGGACATCAACGCGTTCGAGCGGCACCTCCACCGCAACGGGACGCGCGTGGTGAAGATCTTCCTCCACGTCTCGAAGGCCGAACAGCGGCGCCGCCTGCTCGAGCGCCTCGACGACCCCTCGAAGCAGTGGAAGTTCTCGGGCGCCGATCTCGTCGAGCGCACGTACTTCGACGACTACCAGCGTGCGTACGAAGCGCTGCTCCTGATGACGTCGACGATATGGGCGCCGTGGTACGTGGTCCCGGCGGATCACAAGTACCTCATGCGTGCCCTCGTCGGTGGTCTCCTCGTGCACGCCGTCGGTGAGCTCGACCTGCGCCTGCCCGAGCCGGACCACGAGGAGCGCTCGGCCATCGACGCGGCGCGGCGCGCCCTGCTCGCCGAGTGATGCCGGCGCCGGACGAGGGCTCAGGGGGGTGGCGGGCGGACATCGAGCGGTTCGACGCGCGCTCCGCACGCGAGGAGCGCTCGCGCGCGCAGATCCGTCGCGAGCTCGACCGTCTCGGTGATCCGCTCGACCGGTACGCGGATCGCGTGCATGTCACCGGCTCCGCGATCGTCATCGGTCCCCGTGGCACGGTGCTCCATGTACACAAGCGCGTCGGTCGCTGGATCCAGCCGGGCGGCCACCTCGAGCCGGGGGAGTCCCCCGCGGACGCCGCGCTGCGCGAGGCGGTCGAGGAGACGGGGCTCCCGCTTCGACACCCGGACGGCGATCCCCGGCTCTTCCACCTCGACGCGCACCCCGCTCCCGGCGGTCACGTCCACCTCGACCTCCGCTACCTCCTCGTGAGCGACGACGTCGAGCCCGCGCCGCCACCGGGGGAGAGCCAGGACGTGCGCTGGTTCTCGATCGACGAGGCGATCGCTGTCGCGGACGAGGCACTCGTCGACGCGCTCGAGCGCGTCCGCGCACCGCACCCGCGACCGGAGACCTGAGCGCCGCCGGACGAGCGGGATCACCGGGTGGCGATCTAGTTCGATGGGCGAACTATCTCGCTATCCTCTCCGGGGTGACGACAGACCCCGATCCCGGCGCCGTGGACGCCGTGCGCGCGGTGGACGCCGTGGACGCCGTGCGCGCCGTGGACGCCGTGGACGCCGTGGACGCCGTGCGCGCCGTGGACGCGGTGGACGCCGTGCGCGCGGTCGCGCGTGTGTCCCGCGTCCTCGAGCGCGCGTCGGGCGAGCTGAGCCTCGCCCACTACCGGGTGCTTTCGGCGATCGCGTGCGGGGACGAAAGGGCGTCGCGCGTCGCGGAGAGGCTGGCCGTGGGCAAGCCAGCGATCAGCGCAGCGGTCGAC
>DATLRJ010000159.1:0-22924 GCA_035534715.1 Acidimicrobiales bacterium
AAGGCGAAAGTAGAGCCAGTAGCTCGTCCGTTCCAGCTCTCCCGCGATGCACTCGAACATGAAGTAGTTGCCTTCTTGTTCGATCACCCCTCGCAAAGGGCGATCGTATTCCCGGAAGACCTCAAGCAGGCGCGAGTGCATCGAAGGTTGCCAGGGTGCGTGGCCCAACGCGAACTGGATCTGATCAGACATCGTGGCTCCCTAACGCCTCATCAAAGCACACATTAAAGGCGCCCGAGTAGTCGGCCGTCCAGGCCTCTCCCTCAACCGGTTCGCATCGGATGTGGTTCGGATTGTGAACTGGGTTGTTCTGCCAAACGCGAAAGCCCTTGTCACGGAGGCTACCAGCTGTAGCGTACCGGGCCCGATCCCGATTCGGATCGGGATCGGTGTAACCCCGAACCTCTCGGCAGGCCTCTTCAGCTGTGAGGTGACCTCGGAGCAGCGACAGACCTCCCCTGTCTTTGGGCCGTGGCGTGTCTCGAAAGATTGGATCGACAGCCGACGTGGCACCATACTGCGTCACGATTTCCTCGTCTGCTGGCACTGGGTCGCGGATCTGGTCATCATCCTCGTCCCCCACGCAACGAAGTGTAGCCAAGGTGTGTCTTCACTTGGGTACGTCAAGTTACACATTGCCGGACAAGGGGCGACGCGTCCACCGGTGAGCCCGGGGAGGCCCGAGCTCGCCGTCCGGCCGGACTTACTGACCTGGTAGGCAGTCACGGGAGTCATAAAGTGGCTGCCACCAGGGAGAATGGCCACGAGGGGCTCAAGGGGTCGTGTTACTACGCGGACCGGCTGAGCTGGGGTTACTCAGCTGGCGTTAGAGGGAGCTCGTAGTCGAGGATCTGGGCCGGCTCGCGGATCTCGAGAGCGGCGAGGATCTCGCGCTGACCCTTGGTCGTCGTGGACCGCTTCGCGATGCGACCTTCGGTCGTCTCGAGCGTGACGAGGTGCATCCGGTCGAGCTCGTGGCGCACGTTGCGCCAGGTGTCGTCGCATCCGTTCTCGATCACCCGGATGAGAAGGAGCGCGAGCCAGCAGAGCTGGATGTGGGAGCGGATGCGGTCTTCGCGGAAGTGGAACACCGGGCGCAGTCGCAACGAGCTCTTGAGATCTCTCCAACCACGTTCGACCTGGTAGAGCTGCTTGTAGGCCTTCGCGAGATCGGTCGGGGTGAGGCTGTCGTCCGAGGTCCGGATGCACCACTTGCCGTCGAAGTGGGCATCTCGGTCTATAGCGGCCTTGTCGATACGCAGCTTGTGGTCCTTCGTGCGCCGCAGGAACCGAGCGATACCAGGCGTGGTGCGAAGCTCACCGACGAGCTCGTCACGGCGCTGGATCGTCCAGTCGTCGGATCCCGAGATCCTCTTCTCCAAGTACGCGACCAGGTTCGCACGCACGATCTCGTCGCGGGCCTTCGCGTCAGGGTTCACGCAGACGACGAAGCGCTGGCTTCTTGCACCTTGCCCGACGCGGACCTCCTTCACCTGGAGGTTCCCCGCGACGACGTGGTAGCGGCCCTGCCGGCTGAGCGCTGCCTTGGTCTCGGTGCTCGCGTTGCGGAGCCTCTCGGCAACGATGTAGTGACCACCGCCGCGGCTCAGATACGCCCGGTTCGCAGCGGAGTTGAAGCCGGAGTCCCCGACCCACACGACCCGGTTGAGCATCCAGCTGCCGAGGTCGTCCTTGATCTTGCGGATCACGAGCTTGTCAGACATCGTTCCGGGGAAGGTCCAGCAGCGGATCGGGACGCCTTCGGCGGTCACGGCCATCGCGATCACGACCTGGGGCAGGTCTTGCCTGTGATCTTTTGAATGCTTGGAGAACTGGCGAGACGCGAGCTCGTCCGGACCGGGAGAGTTCTCGTCGTGCTCCTTGGCCCTCGTCTCGGCTCGAGCGGTCGCGAGCTCGATCTCTGCGTCTGCGACATCGACTTCCCAGTAGGTCGACGAGGTGTCGACGAAGATCACGTCGCAGGACAGGTTGAGCAACGTCGCCGTGCGGTCGAAGATCCCTCGCGCGATCTCGGGCAGCGCGTCGAGAAGGAAGTCCATCGCCGCGTAGGCCGCCTGATCGTCGAACGATGGGCAGTCCACGATCGCGACGCGTTCGTGAACCCAGCGTGTCGCGGCGAGCTTGGACGACGGCTCGAGGCAGCGGTTCGCCATGAGCGCGAACAAGATCCGCTCGACGAGCGCCTCGTCGATCCGGCGGTCCTTCGCCGCTGTCGTCAGCGCGCGCGCGATCCCGAGGCGCTGCCAGGTCTGATCGAGCACGTAGGCGCCTCCGAAGCGCCTCGCATCGACAATCTCGACCCCACCATCTCCTTCGAGCGCGGCAACTGCCTCTGCTGGTTCTAAGAAGCGGCTGATCGAGGAGACGAGTCGGCGCAACGCCTCGCGGTCGATCCGGTCCGCACGGCCGAAGTTGTGGATGACCTTCGCGACGGGAGACCCCGTCTCGGGGTGCCGCTCGTTGTGCGCGAGCTGCAGGTACGCGACGACCGAGCCGTCCTTGTTCGTCCGGCGGGTCTCACGCAGGTACACGCCTACAAGATCAGCACATCATCCAGCTAGAGTCAACTACTCGTGTGCCTACAGCTTTTCGGGCCGGGAGACCCCCTTCAAGTCCTTGAGCTGGAAGAACAGTTCACGGAACCCCCGAAAATGCCTACCAGCTCAGTAAGTCCGGTCCGGAGCCCGCCGGAGCGCCTGCCGCCCCCGACGGGCCTGCGACCGGCGCCAGTGCGCGCGGAACGCGCGTCGTGCCGCGTCAGCCGCCGGACGCCGGCGCCTCGATCGCCCCCTCGAGGTGCGCGCGCCGCGCGTCCGCGATCTCGCCGAGCGAGAGGTCGACGAGCCCCTCGACGACGAGGCGCTCACCGCCGGCGACACCGACCGGCGCGGCCTCGACGCCCGCCGCGTACGCCGCGGCCACGAGCTGCTCGGGCCTCGGCGTCGCGACGAGCACGCGCGAGGGGGACTCCGCGAACAGCTCCGCGTGCGACGCGACCCCGCGCACCGTGCACCCGACCCCCGAGGCAACCGCGAGCTCCGCGAGCGCGACCGCGAGCCCGCCGTCGGAGACGTCGTGCAGTCCCGAGACGAGCCCGGGCGCGCCCTCCGCGCCGGCCTCCGCGGCGACGAGCGACGCCACGAGGTCGACGAGCCGTGCGTGCGCCACGAGGTCGAGCGGCGCGAGCTCGCCGTCCACGTGCCCGCGCAGCGCACGCGCCCACCGGGACCCGCCGAGCGACGCGACCGTCCGTCCGAGCATCACGATCGTGTCGCCCGCGCACCACGAGATCGCCGGGGGGCGTCGCTCGAGATGATCGAGGAGACCGACGACCGCGACGACCGGCGTCGGGTCGATGTCCCGCCCCTCGGAGGCGTTGTAGAGCGAGACGTTCCCGCCGACGACGGGGATCGCGAGCGCCTCGCACGCCTCGGTCATGCCGTCGATCGCCTCCGACAGCTGCCACATCACCTCGGGGTGCTCGGGATTGCCGAAGTTCAGGCAGTTCACGAGCGCGATCGGCCGCGCGCCGGTGCACGCCACGTTGAGCGCGGACTCGGCGACTGTCGCCGCGGTCCCGAGCCTCGGGTCGACGAGGCACCAGCCCGGGTTCGCGTCGGCGCTCATAGCGAGCGCCTTTCCCGTCCACTCGATGCCGGGCGACGAGCAGCGCAGCAGCGCGGCGTCGCCCTCACCGGGGCCGAGCACCGTGTTCAAGAAGAGCTGATGGTCGTATTGGCGGTAGATCCACGACGCGTCGACGAGGAGCGCGAGGAGGTCCGCGCCGCAGTCCGCCGGCGCGTCGAGCAGGCTCGGGTCCCTGAGACGCCGCTCGGCGAGGTCCGCGGGCGGCGAGAGCGGCCGCCGGTAGCGGGGGGCGTCGTCCGCGAGCGACGCCGCGGGCACCTCCGCGAGGATCTCCCCTCCGTCGCCGTCGCGGATCCGCAGGCGGCCGACGCCGTCCGCGTCGCACGGGCCCACCCGGCCGACGACCGTCGCAGTGACCTCCCAGCGGCTGCAGACCTCGACCACGCGATCGAGGGCGGCGGGGTCGACGATCGCGAGCATCCGCTCCTGGCTCTCGCTCGTCATGACCTCCACCGCGGACATCGCGGGCTCCCGGCGCGGCACGGCCGTGACGTCGACGTCCATCCCGAGCCCGCCGCGCGCCGCCGTCTCGCTCGTCGCGCACGCGAGCCCCGCGCCGCCGAGGTCCTGGATGCCGACGACGAGGTGCTCGTCGAGCAGCTGGAGGCAGGCCTCGATCAGGCGCTTCTCCTCGTACGGGTCGCCCACCTGCACGCTCGGGCGCTTCGCGGCGTCGGCGCCGGCACCGGTCTCCCCGAACGCGGCGGACGCGAGCACGCTCACCCCGCCGATGCCGTCCCGGCCGGTCCGCGAGCCGAGCAGTACCGCGAGGTTCCCGACGCCCGTCGCTCGGCCGAGGACGAGGTGGTCGACGTGCATGAGGCCGAGGCAGAAGACGTTGACGAGCGGGTTGCCCGCGTACGTGTCGTCGAAGGTGATCTGCCCTCCAACCGTGGGCACGCCGACCGAGTTTCCGTAGCCGGAGATTCCGCGAACGACGCCGTCGAGGATGTACCGACTTCGAGGGTCGGACAGCGACCCAATGAACAACGGATCCATGAGCGCAATCGGGCGCGCGCCCATCGTGAAGATGTCCCGGAGGATGCCGCCGACGCCGGTGGCGGCGCCCTGATAGGGCTCGATCGCCGACGGGTGGTTG
The DNA here is from genome assembly GCA_035534715.1 of Acidimicrobiales bacterium. Classification (GTDB taxonomy): domain Bacteria; phylum Actinomycetota; class Acidimicrobiia; order Acidimicrobiales; family Bog-793; genus JAJZBW01. Next base: position 4,769 of record DATLRJ010000159.1, read on the forward strand.
TGGCTCTCGATCCGGACCGCGACCGCGACGCCGTCGCCCACGTCGACGACGCCCGCGTTCTCACCAGGACCGACGATCACGTGCGCTCCCGTGGTCGGCAGCCGTCCGAGGTGGACTCGCGACGACTTGTACGAGCAGTGCTCGCTCCACATGACGGAGTACATCGCGATCTCGACGTCGGTCGGCGCGCGCCCGAGCACGCCGATGATCTGCCCGAACTCGTCGTCGGTGAGGCCGAGTGAGCGGTGCGCCCCTTCTGGGGCAATTCTACGTATTGTCACTCTCATATCCCCTGGGATCGATCGAAATTGCAAGAGTGCGTCGGCCAGCCGTGCATACGCCTTTACTACGCGCGCTCATTTGCGTCATACTGGCGGTATGGCGACGACTCGAAAGCGCTCGGGAATGACGACGGAGCACAAGGCAGCGCTCGCATCGGGGCGCGCCCAGGGCCTCGCCGTCCGCCGGTACCTCGAGGCGCTCGAGCGGAACAAGCCGCGCCGCGGGCGCCGGCCGTCCGCCGACTCGCTCCGCAAGCAGCTCACGGACATCGAGGACAAGCTGCGCGACGCGGACCCGCTGAAGCGGCTCCACCTCGTACAGCAGCGCAAGAGCATCGAGGCGCGGCTCGCGAGCGGCGACGGGGGCGAGGACCTCTCCGAGCTCGAGACGGGTTTCGTCGAGGCCGCTGCGGAGTACGGCGCGCGCAAGGGCATCGACTACTCGACCTGGCGCGAGATCGGCGTCCCCGTCGACGTCCTGCGGCGCGCCGGCGTCCAAAAGAGCTCCGGCTCCTAGCGGGCCGCGGCGCCGCGGGAACGGCCCGACAGCGCCCCGTCCGCGGCGCTGTCGAGGAGCGAGCGGAGCAGGACGAGGCCGTCGTCGGAGCCGAGCAAGCCCGCGCTCGCGCGTTCGGGGTGCGGCATGAGGCCGACCACGTTCCCCTGCGCGTTCGCGACACCTGCGACCGCGGCGACCGAGCCGTTCGGGTTGCCCTCGTAGCGGAGCACGACCTGTCCGGAGGACTCGAGCTCGGCGAGGGTCGCCGGGTCGCACGTGAAGTTTCCCTCGCCGTGGTTGATCGGCAGCGCGAGCCGCGTCCCCGGCGCGACCCCCGAGGTGAGCACCGAGCGCGACGACACGACCGTGCACGTCACGGTCTCGCAGACGAACCGCAGGCCGGTGTTGCGGCGCAACGCGCCGGGGAGCAGGCCCGCCTCGGTGAGGACCTGGAAGCCGTTGCATATGCCGACGACCGGCCCACCGCCCGCCGCGAACTCGGCGACGGCGGCCATGATCGGCGAGAAGCGGGCGATCGCTCCGGGGCGGAGGTAGTCGCCGTGCGCGAACCCGCCAGGAAGAACGACGGCGCTCGCGTCGCCGAGCGACTCGTCGCCGTGCCAGACGAGGCGGGCGTCGCCGCCGAGGCCGCGAAGCGCCCGGACGACGTCGTGCTCGCAGTTTGACCCCGGGAAGACGACGACCGCGACCGCGCTCACGAGCCGGCCACCGGCTGCGGCGCGGCCGCCGGGACGACCGTCACCTCGGCGCGCTCGATCACCGGGTTCGCGAGCAGGCGGGCGCACATCTCCTCTGCCGTCGCCCGCGCGGACTCGCCGTCCGGCGCGTCGAGGACGAAGCGGACGACCTTGCCCACGTGGACCGAGTCGACTCCGCGAAAGCCGAGCGCGGGGAGCGCGCGCTCGATCGTCTGACCCTCGGGGTCCGCGATGCCCTCGAGCCCGCGCACCTCGACGTGCACGTCGAACCTCACGAGCCCGACCCGTCGCGCGCCGTCCCGGGGCGCGTCACGCCCCACCAGCTCGCGAAGCTCCTCCCGGAGATCTGCTCGTACGCGGCGACGTAGCGGTCGCGCGTCGCCTCGATCACCTCGCCGGGGACCGGCGGCGGATCGGACTCCTTGTCCCAGCCCGTCGACTCCGCCCAGTCCCGCACCGGCTGCTTGTCGAACGAGGGCGGCGTCGACCCGGGGGCCCAGCGATCGGCCGGCCAGAACCTCGACGAGTCCGGGGTGAGGATCTCGTCGCAGATCGTGAGCTCGCCGTCGACGATGCCGAGCTCGAACTTCGTGTCCGCGATCACGATCCCGCGCTCGAGCGCGCGGGCCGCCCCGCGCGCGTACGCGGCGAGCGAGAGCTCGCGGGCACGCGCCGCGAGCGGCGCGCCGACGAGTTCGGCGGCCTCGTCGAACGAGATGTTCACGTCGTGGCCCTCGACCGCCTTCGTCGACGGGGTGAACACCGGCTCGGGGAGCTGCGAGGACTCCTCGAGGCCGGCGGGCAGCGCGGTCCCGTGCATCGTCCCGGCGCTCCGGTACTCCTTCCACGCGGAGCCCGTGATGTAGCCGCGGACGATGCACTCGATCGGCAGCATCTCGGCGCGCCGGACGAGCATCGCGCGCCCGGCGGCGTCCGGGATCTCCGACGCGAGCACGGGCAGCGCGGCCGGGTCGGCCGTGACGAGGTGCGTGGGCGCGATCGCCGAGAGCTCCTCGGTCCAGAACGCGGTCATCGCGGTGAGCACACGTCCCTTGTCCGGCACGGTCTCGGCGAAGACGCGGTCGAAGGCCGAGATCCGGTCCGACGCGACCATGAGCAACAGGCCGTCGCCGAGGTCGTAGACGTCTCGGACCTTGCCGGAGTACGTGGGCGCGACGGTCATGGGCGGACCTCCTCGAGTGCGTCGATCGTACGGTGCGCGTGCCGCAGCGCCCGGTCGAGGTCGAAGGCCTCGTCGAGCACCGCGGGGACCCGGCCGGCGCCGAGCGCCGCGGCGAGGCGGGGGTCCGCCTCGAGCACCTCGCGGAACGGCCGGCGCCGCTCGTACGCGGCGCGCGCGTCGGACTGGACGATCCGGTACGCGTCGTCCCGCGTGCAGCCCGCGGCGACGAGCGCGAGGAGCACCGGCTGGGAGAACACGAGACCGAGGGAGCCGACGAGCAGGTTCTCGCGCATGGTCTCGGCGCGCACCACGAGGCCGTCCACGAGGCGGGCCGCGCGGCGCAGGCAGTAGTAGGCGAGGAGGCTCGCGTCCGGGAGCACGACGCGCTCGACCGAGCTGTGCGAGATGTCCCGCTCGTGCCAGAGCGCGACGTCCTCGAGCCCCGCGACGAGGTAGCCGCGCAGCACCCGGGCCATGCCGACGAGGCGTTCGCTCGTGATCGGGTTGCGCTTGTGGGGCATCGCGGACGAGCCCTTCTGACCCGCGCCGAAAGCCTCCTCGGTCTCCGCGACCTCGCTGCGCTGGAGATGCCGGAGCTCGGTCCCGAGCGCCTCGATCGTCGTCCCGACCGCCGCGCACGCGTAGAGGTACTCCGCGTGCCGGTCGCGCGCGAGCACCTGGGTCGCGGGGACCGGCGTGAGGCCGAGCGCGGCGCACACGCTCGCCTCGACGGCCGGGTCGATGTTCGAGTAGGTGCCGACCGCGCCCGAGAGCTTGCCGACCGCGATCGCCGCGCGTGCGCGCCGGAGCCGCTCGCGGTCGCGGTCGGCCTGGAGGCAGTAGAGCGCGAGCTTCACGCCGAAGGTCGTCGGCTCCGCGTGCATGCCGTGCGTGCGGCCGAGCATCGGCGTCGTCGCGTGCTCGAGCGCGCGCCGCTTCAGCACCGCGACGAGCGCGCCGGAGGCCTCGATCAGCAGGTCCGCGGCGGCGGCGAGCGTCGCGCTGAGTGCGGTGTCGACGACGTCGGAGGACGTGAGGCCGTGGTGGAGCCAGGAGCCCTCCGGCGCGCCGATCGCCTCCTGGACGACGTCGACGAAGGCGGCGACGTCGTGGTCCGTCACGGCCTCGCGCGCCGCGACGGCCTCGACGAGCGCGGTGTCCGCGCGCGGCGCCCGGGCGCGGATCGCGGCCGCGTGGGCGGCGGGGACGACCCCGAGCTCGGACCACGCCTCGCTCGCGAGGACCTCGACCTCGAGCCAGCGCCCGAGCCGCGCCTCGTCGGAGAACAGGGCCGCCATCTCCGGCAGCGAGTACCGGGGGATCACGGCGCGCCGGCTCCCGCGCGGCGGGCAGCCGCGGCGCCGGTGCGGACACGTGCGCCGCCCGGGCGCGCCGGCGCCGCGATGTCGGTGCGGAACTGCATGCCGTCGAAGCGGACCCGACCCACCCCGTCGTACGCGCGCTCGCGCGCCTCGCGCAGGTCGGTGCCGACCCCGGTCACCGTGAGGACGCGGCCCCCGGCGACGCGCAGCGCGCCGTCACGTCCCCGGCTCGTCCCCGCGTGGTAGACGGTCACGCCCTCGACCGTACCGGCACGGTCGACGCCGTCCACGACACCACCGGTGACCGGTGCCGCGGGGTAGCCGGGCGCCGCGAGCACGACGCAGACCGCGGCCCCCTCGGCGGCGGGCGAATCGTCGCCGAGGCGCCCTTCGGCCGCCGCGAGGAACAGCTCCGCGAGGTCGCCCGTGCAGCGCGGGAGCACGGCCTGCGCCTCGGGGTCGCCGAAGCGGACGTTGTACTCGACGAGCTTCGGGCCGTCCGCGCCGAGCATGAGGCCCGCGTAGAGCACGCCCCGGTAGTCGATCCCGCGCCGGCGCAGCTCGGCGAGCGTCGGCTGCAGGATCTCGTCGACGACCGTGCCGACGACCGCGTCGGTCGCGCCGGGGACCGGCGAGAACGCCCCCATCCCGCCGGTGTTCGGGCCGAAGTCACCGTCGGTGAGCCGCTTGTGGTCCTGCGCGGGTGGGAGCACGACGAGCCGCTCGCCGTCGCACAGGGCGAGCAGGGAGAGCTCGACGCCCTCGAGCGCCTCCTCGATGACGACGCGCCGGCCGGCGTCGCCGAACGCGGTGCCGGACAGCTTCGACTCGACGTCCGCGACCGCCTCGTCGAAGTCGGCCGTCACGAGCACGCCCTTGCCGGCCGCGAGCCCGTCGGTCTTCACCACGTACGGACCGGGCAGGCCGCGCAGGTACGCGACCGCGGCGTCCACGCGCTCGAAGCTCGCCCACGCCGCGGTCGGCACGCCGGCCGCGGTCGCGAGCTCCTTCATGAAGGCCTTCGAGCCCTCGAGGCGCGCACCGTCCGCCCCGGGGCCGAGGACCGCGCGGCCCCGGGCCCGGAGCTCGTCCGCGAGGCCGTCGACGAGCGGCGCCTCCGGCCCGACCACGAACAGGTCGGCGTCGACCTCGAGTGCCGGCGCCGCCGTCGTTTCGATCCCGGCGGTGCCGGAGGTGCCGGGATTCCCCGGCGTCACGACGACGCTCGCGGTGCGCGCGAGCGCGACCGCGAGCGCGTGCTCGCGCGCTCCCGAGCCGACGACGCAGACCTTCACGGCCGCACCCGGTGTGCCAGCGGACCCGGTGAGCGCTCGGCGCAGGCGCTCGTCACGCCGCGAAGCGGACGAACTGCTCCCGGCCCGGCCCCACCCCGACGAGGCGGACCGGCGCGCCGGCGTGCTCGGTGATGCAGGCGACGTAGTCGCGTGCCTCGCGCGGCAGGTCCGCGACGCTCGTCGCGGCCGAGAGGTCCGCGCCCCACCCGGGCAGCTCCTCGTAGACGGGCGTGACTCGGTGAAGCACCGACTGGTGGTAGGGCATGCGCGTGAAGCGCTCGCCGTCGGCCTCGTACGCGACGCAGACCTTGACCGTCTCGAGCGCGGACAGGACGTCGAGCTTGGTGAGCGCGATCTCCGAGATCGAGTTCACGCGGACCGCGTGCCGCAGCATCACGAGGTCGAGCCAGCCGGGTCGGCGGCGGCGGCCGGTGTTCGTCCCGTACTCGTGGCCGCGCTCGACGAGCACGTCCGCGGTCGCCCCCGAGAGCTCGGTCGGGAACGGCCCCGCACCCACGCGGGTGACGTACGCCTTCGCGATGCCGACGACCCGGTCGATCTCCATCGGCCCGACCCCCGTGCCGACGCACGCGCCACCGGCCGTCGGGTTGGACGAGGTCACGTACGGGTACGTCCCGTGGTCGAGGTCGAGAAACGTCGCCTGCGCGCCCTCGAGCATCACGGACTCGCCGGCGTCGAGCGCCTCGTGGACGAGGCCGACCGTGTCGCCGATCATCGGCGCGACACGGGGCGCGAGCTCGTCGAGGTAGAGGTGCGCGATCTTGTCCTCGTCGAGCGCGAGGCGGTTGAAGACCTTCGCGAGGATCGCGTTCTTCTCGCGCAGCACGACCTCGAGCTTCTGGCGGAAGATCTTCGCGTCGAGGAGGTCCTGGACGCGAAGCCCGATGCGCGCCGCCTTGTCCGCGTACGCGGGGCCGATCCCGCGCTTGGTCGTGCCGAGCTTGTTCCGGCCGAGCGACCGCTCGGTCGCCCGGTCGATCTCGTAGTGGTACGGCATGATGAGGTGCGCGTTGCCGGAGACGACGAGGCGGCTCGTGTCGACGCCTCGGGCCTCGAGCGCGTCGCACTCGGCGACGAGCACGGCGGGGTCGACGACGACCCCGTTGCCGATGACCGGAACCGTGTGCGGGTAGAGCACGCCGCTCGGGACGAGCTGCAGTGCGAAGCTGTCGCCGCCGACGACGATCGTATGGCCCGCGTTGTGGCCGCCCTGGTAGCGGACGACGAGGCGCATGTCCTTCGCGAGAAGGTCGGTGAGCTTCCCCTTGCCTTCGTCACCCCATTGGGTTCCGACCACTACGGTCGCGGGCACCAGGACTCCCCTCCGGATCGACCGCGAGCAGTGTAGCCGGGGGGCACACGGCGCTCGACGGCCGGGCGGGGCGCCGCGCGCGCCCTCCGGGCGGCGGCGCGGCCTGCCCGGCGCGCCCGGTGCCCGCTCACCCGAGCACGAACTCGCCGTCCTCCACCGACACCTGTGCGGTCGCGCCCTCCGGGTAACGGCCCTCGAGCAGCGCGAGCGCGAGCGCGTCGCCGAGCTCGCGCTGGATCACCCGCCTGAGCGGCCGCGCGCCGAACGCCGGGTCGTAGCCGCGCTCCGCGAGGAGCGCGCGCGCCTCGGGCGCGACCTCGAGCGTGATGCGCCGCGCGGCGAGCCGCGCGCGCAGCCACTCGAGCTGGATGTCGACGATCGCCGCGATGTCCGCGCGCTCGAGCTGCCGGAACCGCACGATCTCGTCGATCCGGTTCACGAACTCGGGCTTGAAGAACTCGAGCGGGTCGCCCTTCAGGTTCGAGGTCATGATCAGCGCGACGTTCGTGAAGTCGACCGTCCTGCCCTGGCCGTCGGTGAGCCGGCCGTCGTCGAGGACCTGGAGCAGCACGTTGAACACGTCCGGGTGCGCCTTCTCGATCTCGTCGAGCAGCACGACCGAGTAGGGGCGCCGGCGCACGGCCTCGGTGAGCTGGCCCCCCTCCTCGTAGCCGACGTAGCCCGGGGGCGCACCGACCAGGCGGGCGACCGTGTGCTTCTCCTGGTACTCGCCCATGTCGATGCGGACCATCGCGCGCTCGTCGTCGAAGAGGAACGCGGCGAGCGAGCGGGCGAGCTCGGTCTTGCCGACGCCCGTCGGCCCGAGGAAGAGGAACGAGCCGATCGGCCGGTGGGGGTCGGAGAGCCCCGCACGGCTCCTGCGGATCGCGTTCGCGACGACGCGCACGGCCTCGTCCTGCCCGACGACTCGCTCGTGCAGCACGTCCTCCATGCGGACGAGCTTGTCGACCTCGCCCTCCATGAGGCGAGTGACCGGCACGCCCGTCCAGCGGGCGACGACCTCGGCGACGTCCTCGGCGTCGACCTCCTCCTTCAGCATCCGCTCCCGGCTCTGGAGCTGCGCGAGGGCCGCGGTCGCGTCCGAGATCTCGCGCTCGACGCCGGGCAGCTCGCCGTAGCGGATCTCGGCCGCGGCGCCGAGGTTCCCGTCGCGCTCGAACCGCTCGGCGTCGCCCCGGCGCGCCTCGAGCGCGCCCTTGAGCTCGCGGATGCGCGTGATCGCGTCCCGCTCGGCCTGCCAGTGCGCGGTCATCGCGCTCTGGCTCTCCCGGAGGTTCGCGAGCTCCTCGTCGATGCGCGCGAGGCGCTCCGCGGACGCCGCGTCGGTCTCCTTCGCGAGCGCGACGCGCTCGATCTCGAGCTGGCGGATCCTTCGGGTCACGACGTCGATCTCGGTCGGCATCGAGTCGATCTCGATGCGGAGGCGGCTCGCGGCCTCGTCGATCAGGTCGATCGCCTTGTCCGGCAGGAAGCGTCCGGCCACGTACCGGTCCGAGAGCGTCGCGGCGGCGACGAGCGCGGCGTCCTGGATCCGCACGCCGTGGTGGACCTCGTAGCGCTCCTTCAGCCCCCGCAGGATCGCGACGGTGTCCTCGACCGACGGCGGGCCGACGTAGACCGGCTGGAACCTGCGCTCGAGCGCCGCGTCCTTCTCGATGTACTTGCGGTACTCGTCGAGGGTCGTCGCGCCGATGAGCCGGAGCTCGCCGCGGGCGAGCATCGGCTTGATCATGTTCCCCGCGTCCATCGCGCCCTCGGCCGCGCCGGCGCCGACGATCGTGTGGAGCTCGTCGATGAACGTGACGACCTCGCCCTCGGCGTCCGTGATCTCCTTCAGGACCGCCCGCAGGCGCTCCTCGAACTCGCCGCGGTACTTCGCCCCGGCGACGATCGCCGAGAGGTCGAGCGCGACGATCCGCTTCGAGCGGAGCCCCTCGGGGACGTCGCCCTCGACGATGCGGCTCGCGAGGCCCTCCACGATCGCGGTCTTGCCGACGCCCGGCTCGCCGATGAGCACCGGGTTGTTCTTCGTGCGCCGCGAGAGCACCTGGATCACTCGGCGGATCTCCTCGTCCCGTCCGACGACGGGGTCGAGCTTCCCGGCGCGCGCGAGCTCGGTGAGGTCGCGACCGTACTTCGCGAGCGCCTGGTACGCGCTCTCGGGGTCCTTCGAGGTGACCCGGTGGCTCCCGCGGACGTCGCGCACCGCCTGGAGGATCTGCTCGCGGTCGACGCCGAGCTCCTCCGCGAGCACGACGAGCAGGTGCTCGACCGAGAGGTACTCGTCCCCCATCTCCTGCTGGAGCGCGACGCCCCGCTCGAAGGCGGACGAGAGGCTCCGGCCGATCTGCGGGCTCCCCCCGCCGTACGCGTGGGGGAGCTTCGCAACCGCGTCCTGCAGCCGGTTGCGCGTCGCGAGCAGCGCGACACCCATGCGGTCGAGGATCGGGGCCGCGACGCCGCCCTCCTGGCCGAGCGCGGCGAGCAGGAAGTGCGCGGGCGTGATCTCCGCGTTGCTCGCGGCCTCGGCGGCCCGCGACGCCTCCTGGAGGGCCTCCTGGGTCTTCAGCGTCCAGCGGTTCGGGTCGAGTGCCATACCGTTCGGTGCTCCTGTTCCGGTCCGATTCCCGCGCCGGTCAGCCGCGCCAGCGTGCGGGTAGCCGTTCCGAGCGCAACGGGACCAGGTCGCGCCGGTAGTGGCGATGCGTGCGCTCGATCGCGTCGAGCGCCTCGGCGCGCACGCGCTCGAGCTCCGCGCGCGCCTGCTCGAGGTCGGCCTCGAGCGCGAGGAGGCGCCGCACCCCCTCGAGGTTGACCCCCGCGTTCGTGAGCTCCTGGATCCGGCGCATCTGCGCGATGTCCTCGTCGGAGTACCGGCGGCTCCCACCGCCCGTGCGCGCCGGCTCGAGGAGCCCCTTGCGCTCGTAGATCCGGAGCGTCTGCGGGTGGACGCCTGCGAGCTCCGCGGCGACCGAGATCACGTACACCGCGCGTGTCGAGTGCGCGCCGACGCCCGTGCGAGCCATTGCCGTCACACCCCGAGGTGCGCCCGCGGCGAGCCGTGGGACGCCTTCGCGAGCGCCTCGAGCGCGCTGCGCTCGGCATCGCTCAGCTCGCTCGGGACGACGACGTCGAGGGTCACGAGGAGGTCGCCCCGCTGACCCGCCTGGTGCAGCCCGCGCCCACGGACGCGAAGCGTCCTGCCGGGCTTGCTCCCCGGGGGGACCTTCAGGCTCACGGGTGCGCCGAGCGACGGCACGGTGATCGTCGCGCCGAGCGCGGCCTCCGGGAAGGTGACCGGGACCGACAGCGTGAGGTCCCGACCGCGACGGCCGAAGAGCGGGTGCGGCTCGACGCGCACGGTGACGAACAGGTCGCCCGGCGGGCCACCGCCGGCGCCGGGCTCGCCCCGCCCCTTGATCCGGATGCGCTGGCCGTCGTCGACCGCGGCCGGGATCCTCACCTTTACCTGGCGCTCGCGCCGCTGCACGCCCGTGCCGAAGCACGTCGGGCACGGGTCCGTGATCTTCGTGCCGCGACCGTGGCACTCCGGACACGGCGTCGACAGCGAGAAGAGCCCCTGGTTGTCGTTGAGCACACCGCGCCCGCCGCAGCGCGGGCAGCTCACGGGCGTCGTGCCCGGCTTCGAGCCACTGCCGCCGCACGTCGCGCACGGCACGTTGGTCCGGACGTGGACCGACGTCACCGCGCCCTCGACGGCCTCCTCGAACGACAGGTGGAGCTCCGCCTCGAGGTCCGTGCCGCGCTGGGGGCCCGCGCCGGGAGCGGCGCCCCGCCTTCGCCCGCTCTGGGGTTGGCGGAAGAGGCCGCCGAACAGGTCGGACAGGTCGTCGACCTTGAAGTTGAACCCTCCGGCCTGGCCGAAGCCCGCGCCGGCCGCGCCGGAACGCCGGACCTCGTCGTACTCCTTGCGCTTCTGCGGGTCGCCGAGCACGTCGTACGCGGCGCTGATCTCCTTGAAGCGGTCCTCGGAACCGGGATTCGCGTCGGGGTGGTACTGCTTCGCGAGCTTGCGGTAGGCGCGCGTGAGCGCCTTGTCGTCCGCGTCCTGCGGGACACCGAGCACCTTGTAGTAGTCGGTCTCGAACCACTCACGCTGCGCTGCCACTCACCCTGCTCCTCGCTGCGGCGGCACCCTCGCGCGCCACGTGCCCCGCCACCCGGGTCGGGCCCGCACCCAACCGGGTCAGGCTCGCACCTTCACCATCGCGGGGCGAAGGACGCGCCCCTTCAGCCGGTAGCCGGTCCGGAGCGTCTCGACGACCGCCGGTCCGGACACGTCCGTCGCGACACCGTCCTCCTCGCCGGCGGGCACGTGCGCGACCGCGTCGTGGACCGTCGGGTCGAACGCGACCCCAGTCGAGTCGATGCGCTCGAGCCCCTCCTTCGCGAGCACGTCGCGCAGGAGGTTGCCGATCTGCGCGAACGCGACCTCGAGGTCCGTCGGCGGCTCGCCCTTCTCGCCCGCGTGGGCGAGCGCGAGGTCGAGCGCGTCGAGCGCCGGGAGCAGGCGCTCGATCACGGCCTCGGAGGCCCGGTCGAACGTCTCCGCCTGCTGGCGCGCGGTGCGCTTGCGGAAGTTCTCGAAGTCCGCCTGGAGCCGGCGGAGCGCGTCGAGGTACTCGTCGCGCTCCGCGGCCACGAGATCGACGGCGCCCGCCCCAGGCGCTACCGTGGCCTCCGCCACCCCGCCCTCCTGCTCGGTCAGACCGGAGCCCCCGGGCGAGCCGGGCTCGAGCTCCGGCTCGGCACCGGCCGCCTCGGGGCCGGGCTGCTCCGTGTCGTCCTCGCCGTCCGCGCCGCCGTCGCGGTCGCGCTCGGCGAGGGCATCCTCGCCGGTCATGCCTCGGCCGCGCCGGGCTCGTCGACGATCTCGGCGTCGACGACCTCGTCGTCGCTCGGCGCGGCGCCCGACTGACCACCGGTCCCGGTGGCCGCGCCGCTCGGCGCCGCCTGCTCGTAGAGCCGCTGGGCGAACGCCTGCGACGCGCTCACGAGCGCCTCGTGCGCGTCGCGCACGGCCGGGAGGTCGGTGCCGGCGAGCGCCTCCTTCAGCGCCTTCAGGGCGGACTCCACCTTGTCCTTCTCGTCGCCGGTGAACTTCTCACCCTCGTCCTTCAGCAGCTTCTCGGTCCGGTGGACGAGCGAGTCCGCGGAGTTGCGCGTCTCGGCCTCCTCCTTGCGCCGCTTGTCGTCGGCGGCGTGCGCCTCGGCGTCGCGGACCATCCGCTCGATGTCGTCCTTCGGGAGCGAGGACTGGCCGGTAATCGTCATCGACTGCTCCTTGCCCGTCGCGCGGTCCTTCGCGGAGACGTGGACGATGCCGTTCGCGTCGATGTCGAAGGTCACCTCGATCTGCGGGAGGCCCTGCGGGGCCGGCGGCAGGTCGACGAGCTGGAACTTGCCGAGCGTCTTGTTGTACATCGCCATCTCGCGCTCGCCCTGGAGGACGTGGATCTCCACCGACGGCTGGTTGTCCTCCGCCGTGGTGAACACCTCCGAGCGCTTCGTCGGGATGGTCGTGTTGCGCTCGATGAGGCGGTGCATGATCCCGCCCTTGGTCTCGATGCCGAGACTGAGCGGCGTGACGTCGAGCAAGAGGACGTCCTTCACCTCGCCCTTCAGCACGCCGGCCTGGATCGCCGCGCCGACCGCGACGACCTCGTCCGGGTTCACGCCCTTGTGCGGCTCCTTGCCGCTCAGGTTGTGCACGAGCTCCTGGATCGCGGGCATGCGCGTCGAGCCCCCGACGAGCACGACGTGGTCGATGTCGGACTTCGACAGGCCGGCATCGGTGATCGCCTGCTCGAACGGGCCTCGGCACGCCTCGGTCAGGTCCTCGGTCAGCTCCTGGAACTTCGCCCGCGTGAGCTTGAGGTCGAGGTGCTTCGGGCCCTCGGAGGTCGCGGTGATGAACGGCAGGTTGATCGTCGTCTCCTGGACCGCGGACAGCTCGATCTTCGCCTTCTCCGCGGCCTCCTTCAGGCGCTGGATCGCCATCTTGTCGGTCGACAGGTCGACGCCTTCGGTGTCCTTGAACGTCTTCACGAGCCAGTCGATGACGCGCTGGTCCCAGTCGTCGCCGCCGAGGTGCGAGTTGCCGGCCGTGGCCTTCACCTCGAACACGCCCTCGCCGATCTCGAGGATCGACACGTCGAAGGTGCCGCCGCCGAGGTCGAACACGAGGACGGTCTCGTCCGCGACCGCCTCCTTGTCGAGGCCGTACGCGAGCGCGGCGGCCGTCGGCTCGTTGATGATTCGCAGCACCTCGAGACCGGCGACCTGGCCGGCCTCCTTCGTCGCGGTGCGCTGGCTGTCGTCGAAGTACGCGGGGACCGTGATCACGGCCTGGGTCACGGTGTCGCCGAGGAAGGCCTCCGCGTCCCGCTTCAGCTTCTGCAGGATCCTCGCCGAGATCTCCTGCGGCGTGTACGCCTTGCCGTCGATGTCGATCGTCCACGAGGTGCCGATTTGGCGCTTCACGGAGCGCACGGTGCGCTCGGGGTTCGTGATCGCCTGCCGCTTCGCGACCTCGCCGACGAGCACCTCGCCGGACTTCGTGAAGCCGACGACCGACGGGGTCGTGCGCCCGCCCTCGGCATTCGGGATGACCGTGGGCTCGCCTCCTTCGAGGACGCTCACGACCGAGTTGGTCGTTCCGAGGTCGATGCCGACCGCCTTGGGCATGGGTGGTGCCTCCGATTCCTACGTGCTCAATCGCCTGAAGACGCGCGCCCGGCCCGCTCGGGACCTCGGCACACGAACTGTCCGATGCCGATTATAACGAAGTTGAGCCGTCCATTGTCAACTCGGCCGCAGCCCGGTCGTCGTGGCGGCGGACGGCCTGATCTCGCTGGTCGGAGCGGGTGCGCGGCGCCCGAGCGGGTGCGGGCGACGCCTCAGGAGGAGCGGGCGGGGTGCGCGCGCATGCCGTCGAGCGTCACGAGCTCGCGCCAGCGGTGGTCGGCGACCCGGGCGAGCGTCGCGAGCTGTCGCCGCTCGCGTGCGCGGAACATCCGCCCGGACCGGCCCACGAGCAGCGCGAGCCCGGACACCTCGAGCCCGGCCCACGCGACGTCGCTCGCTGACGCCGCGGCGCCCGAGTCCTTCGCCGCGGAGCGGGTCCCGGTGACGAAGGCCTCGAGCCACGGTCCCGGCGGCGCGCCCTCGGAGGAGCTCAGCACGACCGGTCCTTCGGGATCGACCACCGCGACCCACTCGGCCCCGTAGGTCGTTCCCACGCCGGCGACGAGCGCCTCGAAGAGGCTCCCGACCGAGCGCTCGCCGAGCAGGTCCGCGGCGACCTCGAGCGCGTCGACGACGGGGTGCGGAAGGCCGGCGACGACGCCGCGTACGTCCTCGACGTCGACCGCGTCGAGCTCGCCGACCTTCGCGAGCATGAGCGGGATCAGCTCCTCGGTCGGAAGGTCGATCGTGAGCTCGTCGATGACCCGTCCGTCCCCACGCTCGAGGATGTCGATGCCGACGACATCGCCTCCCACCGCACCGATCCGGCTCGCGATGGCGCCGAGGGCGCCCGGACGGTCCGCGAGCCAGACCCGCATGACGAAGCTGGCCATGCTCGCAGCCTAGGCAGGGCGTGTGAACGGCGGGTTGCCTCCGCGCGACGGCCGCGTGTCGTGCCGCGGCCGCGACGGTCGCGGTACCCTGCCGATGTGCCGACGCTCGTGCTGCTGCGCCACGGACAGAGCGCGTGGAACGCGGAGAACCGCTTCACGGGCTGGGTCGACGTGGACCTCGCCCCCGACGGCGAGGCCGAGGCCCGCGCGGCGGGCGAGCTCATCGCCGCCGCGCACGGGCTCACGGTGGACGTCGTCCACACCTCCGTGCTCACCCGCGCCGTGATGACCGCGGACATCGCGCTCTCGGTCGCGGGCCGCGCGTACATCCCGGTGCGCCGCCACTGGCGCCTGAACGAGCGCCACTACGGGGCGCTCCAGGGGCTCGACAAGAAGGAGACCGCGGCGATCCACGGCGCCGAGCAGGTGAAGGCGTGGCGGCGCAGCTACTCGACGCGCCCTCCCGAGGTCGCTCGCGACAGCGTGCACCACCCCGCCAACGATCCGCGTTACCGGCTCGTCCCGCCGAGCGCGCTGCCCGCGGCCGAGTGCCTCGCAGACGTCGTCCGTCGCCTCGTCCCCTACTACGAGGACGCGATCGCGCCCGAGCTGCTCTCGGGGCTCACCGTGCTCGTCGTCGCGCACGGCAACAGCCTGCGGGCACTCGAGAAGGAGATCGAGCACATCTCCGACGACGACATCGTCGACCTCGAGATCCCGACCGGCGCGCCGCGCGTGTACGAGCTCGACGACGATCTCGCCGTGCGCGACGCCTACTACCTCGGGGACCCGGACGAGGTGCGCGCCGCCGCCGAGGCCGTCGCCCGCCAGGCGGGCTGAGCGCGACCAGTAGCACGCGGACTGCACGCGCCGGTGGCGCGCCGGCGGCGCGCGGCCGCGGCAACGAGTCGCGCGAGCTGCCCGTTCACACGCCGTTCACGGTAGCGAAACACGCCATTCTCATCGACGCCACAGCGTAGAAACGCTGCCTGCCTACCCTCCGTCTGTCGACCGATGCCGCCTGGTGTGGCCTGACAGAAGGAGACTGGATGTACTTCCCCTACCCGAGTTGGCTCAATCCAGGGGACAACGCGTGGCAGCTGACGGCCGCGACGCTCGTCGGCCTGATGAGCGTCATCGGGATCGCTGCCCTCTACGGCGGCCTCGTGAAGAAGAAGTGGGCGGTCAACACGCTGCTCATGACCTTCGGGGGCTTCGCCGCGGTCCTCGTGGTCTGGATCTTCTGGGCCTACGACATGGGCTTCGGCGTGCCGTACCACGCGGGCGGCGGATCCGGGATCACGAGCAGCATCCTCAACGGCTTCCTCGGGCACCCCGGCTCGATCACCGGGCCCGGCCAGGAGACCCACCAGGCGATCATCCCGAACTTCGTCGGCGCGGGACCGCCGTTCCACTTCCCGACGGCGACCCTCGCGTACTTCCAGTTCGTCTTCGCGGCGATCACCCCGCTGCTCTTCCTCGGCAGCGTGCTCGGGCGCATGAACTTCAAGGCGTGGATCATCTTCGTCCCCGCCTGGACGACGTGCGCGTACACGGTGAACGCGATGCTCGTCTGGGGCGGCGGCTACTGGGCGCAGAAGGGGGCCCTCGACTACTCGGGTGGCTACGTCATCCACCTCGCCGCGGGCATCTCGGGCTTCGTCGCCGCATGGGTCGTCGGGCCGCGCATCACCCGTGACCGGAACTCGTTCCCGCCGACGAACCTGCTGCTCGTCGCAGTCGGCGCGGGCATGCTGTGGATGGGCTGGAACGGCTTCAACGGCGGCGACCCGTACTACGCGGGCACCGACGCGGCCGCCGCGGTCATGAACACGAACATCTGCACGGCGACCGCGCTGCTCACCTGGGTCGCGTGCGACACGTTCATCAGCCCGACGAAGAAGCCGACCTTCCTCGGCTCGATCAACGGGATGATCGTGGGGCTCGTCGCGATCACCCCGGCCGCGGGCTTCGTGAACGGGAACGCCGCGGCGATCATGGGCGTGATCGCGTCGTTCCTCGTCTTCCTCGCCTGGACGTACCTGCCGAAGATCCGGCCCTTCTCGAAGGTCGACGACGCGCTCGGTGTCGTCTACACCCACGGCATGGCCGGCCTGCTCGGCGGGATCATGACCGGATTCCTCGCGGACCCGTACATGGTCGAGTACACCTCGGGCAAGGTGAACGCGCTCTCCGCGTGGAGCGGGGCGAACGGTGTCGCCGGCCTCATGTACGGCAACTCGGACCGCGTGCTCATCCAGTTCCTCGCCGCGTTGACGATCATCGTCTGGGACGCGGTCGTGACGTTCGTGCTGCTGATGATCATCAAGCACGTGCTTCGGATCAACCTCCGCTTCACGGACGCGGAGCTCGACGTGGGCGACGCAGCGGTCCACGACGAGGAGGTCGAGCCGCCGCAGCTCGCGTCGCGATCGGGAATCATGGAAACGCTCGCGCCCGAGGGAGGCATCTAGGTGAAGGTCGTCATCGCAGTCATCAAGCCGTTCAAGCTCGACGAGGTGAAGGACGCACTCAAGAGCATCGGGGTCCAGGGCCTGACTCTCAGCGAGGTCCAGGGCTTCGGCCGCCAGGGCGGCCACACCGAGACCTACCGTGGCGCCGAGTACACGATCGACCTCGTGCCGAAGATCCGGCTCGAGATCCTCGTGGACGACGCCCAGGTGAACGACGTCGTCGAGTCGGTCACGACCACCGGCCGCACCGGCAAGATCGGTGACGGCAAGGTCTGGGTCGTCCCGGTCGAGGAGGTCGTCCGGATCCGGACCGGAGAGCGCGGCATCGACGCGCTCTAGCCACCACCCACGTCGACGGCCCCCGGCGGCCCGGAGCAGCGCTCCGCGCCCCGCCGGGGGCCGCGTCGCGTCCCGGACCCGCCCGGGACCGCTACTGCCGGAAGTTCTCGAAGTAGCGGCTCGGGGTCGGCCCTCGCTGGTGCTGGTACTTCGAGCCGAGCGCCGACGCGCCGTACGGGGTGTCCGCCGGCGTCGTCATCGCGAGGAAGCTGATCTGGCCGATCTTCATGCCCGGGTAGACCGTGATCGGCAGGTTCGCGACGTTCGACAGCTCGAGGGTGAGGTAGCCGTCGAAGCCCGGGTCGACGAAGCCGGCCGTCGAGTGGATGAGCAGCCCGAGGCGGCCGAGGCTCGACTTGCCCTCGAGCCGGCCGACGAGGTCGTCCGGGAGCGCGACGCGCTCGAGGGTGGCCCCGAGGACGAACTCGCCCGGGTGCAGGATCAGCGCGTCGTCCTCTCGGACCTCGACGAGCTCCGAGAGCTCCTCCTGGTCGTCCTTCACGTCGATGACCCGCTGGCTGTGGTTCCTGAAGACGCGGAAGTAGCGGTCGACGTGGAGGTCGACGGACGACGGCTGCACGCAGGACGCGTCGTAGGGATCGATGACGATGCGACCGGCGTCGAGCGCCTCGCGGATGGATCGGTCGGAGAGGATCATGTCGAGAACGCACGATACAGTGGCGGGGCTGGTCGAGCCGTGATCGCGTGCCCCCGGTGCGCGCCACGGTCGCACGCCCGGCACGCGGGTGTAGTTCAGAGGCAGAACATCAGCTTCCCAAGCTGAGAACGCGAGTTCGATTCTCGTCACCCGCTCCAGGTGAACGTCCAGCTCATGGCCACTTTCTTAGGCGGTCAAGGCTGTGGATAACTCCTAGGGACAGCCCGGCGTGCGCGATCCGTGCGCGAATGAAATGCAGCGAAAGTGCGTTTGCGTCCTCCGTCTGGGTCACCGCGGGTGGACGCGCCCAGGTACCCTCTGGTCCCGCGTCACAACAGTCGGAACAGCTGCCTGGATCGGCGTGCGCGGCAGATCGGGATGAGGCACGCTCTTACGCTCCAAACGAGATTGCGGGCGAACATCGATCGTCA
>DATLRJ010000160.1:0-21813 GCA_035534715.1 Acidimicrobiales bacterium
GACGAAGTGGTTGATGGGAATTCCGAAGTCCTGTTGGATCGCCGCGGCGAGCTGGTTCGGCCCGTCGACGAGAGAGGCGTCGATCTTGTTGTAGAGCCCTCCGGCCCGTGCGCCGGGGACGAAGGTGTCACGCGGGATCGAGAGCAGCGTCACGCGATGGTCCCGCGGCACGAGCCGGAGCACCATGACGACGTCGCTGTTGATTCCGGTCACTCCGGCCTTGCACTGCGCGACGAAGTTCGCGAGCCCCTTGACCGCGCAGCGGTTCGTCGAGCCGATGAGCAGGATGTTCTCCGTCGGTCCTGTGACCGCGGTTGGCGTGAGGTGCTGCGCTGCGATGCGGTGGATCTGGTGGAGGCGGTAGGCGCCGTAGCCGGCGACGGCTCCAGCGACGACGACGACGAGCAGAGCGAGAGCGATCGCGGACCTCGTGAGACGGCGGCGGAGCGCGCTGTGCCCGGCGATGCGGGCGCGCCGGCGCCTCCGCCAGCCCGGCGGCCGTCCGGCGCTCGCGGCGGCGTCTCCCGCCTGCGCGCGAGGCGCGCCCGCATCGTCGGGAGGTGGGGGTGTGGTGGCGGCGTCGTCCTCCCCGCCAGGGTGCTCGTCGGCCATGGGCGCCAAAGCTATCGACTCACGTGACCCGGAAGGACGCGCCTCGGCTCGGCGGGCGCCACGCGTCAGAGGCGCACGTGCCAGGCGCGTTCCATGGCCGTCACCGCGTAGGTGCCGACGAGGTCGGTGCCGCCCGGAGGGTCGATGTGGACCTCGTCGGGATCACGTACCTGGACGAGCCCGCTCCCGCGCACCTCGAGGTAGGTCGCGTACCGCCCCGCCGGGTCCTCGAACAGCTTCCACGTCGAGACGAAGGTCACTCCCCGGTGCAGCGCCGCCTGCGAGGCGTAGATCGCGTCCTCGTGCGCGATGTCGGTGTTCGAGAGCCCCGACGTCGGCCCCATCACCGGGAGGCCCACCCATAAAAGGCGTGCACCGCTCGCCGTCGCCTCGCTCATCAGCTGGCCGACGCGCTGGGTGTAGATGCGCGTCCACGCAGGCGTCCCGGGGGAGACGACGGCGCTCCCGACCTGGAAGGACTGCGCGTCGTTGCCTCCGAGCATCACGACGACGACCTGCGGGTGATACGTCGCGATCTTCTGGGGCAGCTCTGCGAGCCAGTCGTAGTAGCCGAGGTTCGCGAGGCCCGTGTCGCCGACCGACGCCTGCACGACGTTCACGTGCGCGGCTCCCCCGAGCACGTTCGCGAGGCCGATGCCGAGGTCCTCGCCGATCGAGTCGCCGACGTCCAGGATCGTGAGCGGGTGCGCGGCGCTCGGCGGGAGCAGGGGCGCGAGCGCGGGAGCGCTCGTCGTCGTCGTGGCCGCCCCACCTGCAACCGTGGTCGTCGGCGCGGTCGCTCCTCGCGTCCTGCCCCCGGGGGTGGTCGTCGGAACGGTCGGTGGGGGTGGCGGCGGGCCGATGGCGGAGCCACCCGGCGTCCCGCTCTTGCCGATCACACGGTCGGCGGCGTTCACGACACGGTCGAGGCTGAGCGCGTCCTCGATCCGAGCGACGGGGCGCGTGATCGCCATCGACACGCTGCGGCGCGTCCCGAGCGGCGAGCTAGTCGCCGACTGGTACAGCTGGCGGGCGTCGAAGAGAAACCACGCGCCGAACGCGACGAGGCCAACCCCGATGACGTGACCCGCTGTCGCGAGCCCACCCGACCGCGGCTGTTGCGGGACCCGCGGAGGCGCGCCGCCGCGCGGCGCGCGGGCACCTGCGACCCCGCCCGTCGGCTCGCGCCGCTCTGGATCTCCCATCGAGTCCTCCCGTGCTCAGAACTTGTAGTAGATGAACGGCGCGACGCCCGGAGGACCGAGCGTCGTGATGAGGAGCAGCGCAGCTGCCACGGAGAGCCCCTGGGCGATCGCGGACATCTGGCCGAACGCGACACGGGACCTCGCGATCCAGGCTTTCGGCACGTACTGCAGACCGAGTGACAGGGCGATCGCGGCAACGACCGGGGCGCGGACGAGAGGATCGGGCCCCGACCATGCGGTGACGAGCCGTGAGACCATCGTGAGCGCTCCGTTGAGCGTTGCTGAGTCGAAGAAGATCCAACCGAGGCAGACGACGTGAAACGTCACGATCCGCTGGATCCAGATGGCGGCCGGACCGTCCCGCTGCGGGGGGAGGCCGCGCGCGATCCGGCGCGATCGGCGCCAGTGCCCGACGCCCTGCGCAACCGCGTGGAGCGCGCCCCAGATGACGAACGTCCACGCGGCCCCGTGCCAGAGCCCACCGAGGACCATCGTGATCATGAGGTTGCGATAGACGGTGCGCTTTGGCCCCCGGCTCCCACCGAGGGGTATGTAGAGGTAGTCGCGGAGCCAGAACGACAGCGTCATGTGCCACCGCCTCCAGAAGTCCTGCATCGACCGGGCCGTGTACGGCGCGTCGAAGTTCTGGGGGAACTGGAAGCCGAGCAGGAGGGCGCAGCCGATCGCGATGTCCGTGTACCCGCTGAAGTCGCAGTAGATCTGGACCGCGTAGCCGTACGCGGCGAGCAGGATCTCCGGCGCCGAGTGCACTCGAGGCGCGTCGAACACCGGCTGGACGATCGCGGTCGAGACGTAGCTCGAGATCACGACCTTCTTGAACAGGCCGCCGAAGATGAGGAATGTCGCCATCGGGAAGTCGATCGCGCGCGGGTCGCGCTGGCGCGAGCGCGCGATCTGGGGGAGGAGCTCCGAGCCGCGAACGATCGGTCCCGAGAGTAGGTGCGGGAAGAAGGAGAGGTAGACGGCGACGTCGAGGAACGGCGAGGGCTCGAGGTCGTGTCGGTAGATGTCGATGACGTAGGACATCGCCATGAACGTGAAGAACGAGATCGCGACGGGGACGGTGATGTTCAAGAGCCCGACCGGGGTGCCCCCTACCCCGATCCGGTGGAGTGCGTTGTCCACGCTCGCGGCGAAGAAATCGGCGTACTTGAAGAATCCGAGCAGGCCGAGGTCCGCCGCGAGCGCGAGAGCGAGCGCTCGCGTGCGTACTCGCGCGGAGCGCGCGCCATGGATGAGCCGGCCTGCCCCGGCGCTCACGAGCGTGGAGATCGCGAGGAGGAAGACGAAGCGCCAGTCGTACCAGGCGTAGAAGACGTAGCTCGCGGCGACCGCGAAGATCTTCCAGCGCGTCGCGTGCGGGGCGAGCAGCCAATTGAGGACGAACACGATTCCGAAGAAGATCGCAAAGTCGATCGTCGGAAACAGCACGTCACTCCTCTGGCAGGCGATCGCCCGAGCGCCCCGAGTCGAGCACACTACCGGGGCCTTCCGGAGCCGTCACCGCGCCAGTCGGGCGGATCGCTCAGGGTCGGTCTGGCTAGCCAGGGTCAGGCCGACTGGGCGGGGTCGACGGACGCCGCCGCGGCTGTTCTCGCGGCGATGGCGCGCCGGGCGGTCGGTATGTAGCCGAGTGCAGCGATGAGCGACAGAGCGAGAGAGGGACCGGCGAGGACCCAGCCGGCGACGTCCGCCGCGTGCGCCCATGCCCCTCGTCCGTGGCCGAGGAGCAGGAGCGGGAAGCAGACCATCAGCCCGAAGGTGGCGGCCTTCCCCGTCCGGCTCACGTCGATCCGCGGCGCGCCGCGCGCGGCGAGTACGAGCACCGTCCCCGCGACGACGCCCTCACGTCCGAGCACGGCTGCGGCGAGCCATACGGGGACGGCGCCGTATGCGATCATCGAAGAGATCGCGGCGCCGAGCAGGATGCGGTCGGCTACCGGATCGAGGACCTTCCCGAGGGTCGTGACCTGGTCGAAGCGTCGTGCGATGTAGCCGTCGGCGAAGTCTGTCGTGCCCGCGATCGCGAGCACGACAGTCGCGCCCACCCGGTCGGCCGCGCCGAAGAGCAGCTCGAGATAGACGCCGACGAGCAGGACCCGAGCGATCGAGAGCGCGTTCGGGACAGTGGCGACGCGCCCGAGGTCCCCCGGGAGCGTCTCGGCGTTCACGGTCGGCAGTGTAGATAGCTCGCCCGACTATTCAGGCACGGCTGGGCGAGCGCGGGACCTTGCCGCACGTCGTGTCGCCCGCCGCAGATCCTGTCGCGCGTCACCGGCGGCTCAGCCCACGACCACCTGCCCGAAGACGCTGCAGAGGCCGAGCGCTTCGAGCACGACGAGCGTCACGACGATCGTCAGGAGGATCGGGGTGCGCCATCCCGAGACGCGAGTCGCGGTCACCGGTGGCATGTACCAGGAGCCGAGGAAGCCGCCGTAGCCGCCGCCGATCGCGAGCGGGACCGCGTCGGCGTCGATCTGGCCGTCGTCGCTCGCCGCGAGCGCGAGCTCGGCCAGCTCGGCGTCGCTTATCCTGACGGGCTCCGGCCGGCGAGAGCGCGGACGAGCGGGCGCTCGCCTGTCCACGGGCGCTACCCCGGCGCCGTGCCTCCGTGCGGTCCGCGACGATCGTGGCACGGACCGATCGTACCGAGCGCGGGGCGAGCGGGGTCGCGCGTGCACCGCCCGGACGATGCCACGCCGCGACTGAACGGTCGACGTCACCGCACTCACGCGCCTGCAGCGCACTCAGCGATGTCGTGATCGTCCCGCGATCGCACAGGACGCGCACACGGTCGTCGCCGCGAGGGCCGCGAGCCGTTCCGGGCCGATCGGCCCCGCGCACGACGCGCACCGCAGCGCGACTCCGCGCTCGACCCGCCGGAGCGCAGCGTCGAGCTCGAGCAGGTGGCGCCCGGCGAGGTCGAGAAGTGCGCCCACCCGGGCTCGCTCGTAGCCGATGGTCGACCCCTCGGAGTCGTGCTCGTCGTCCGGAACGCTCGACTCGGCGTGGGCGATGATCTCGTCGAGCTCCGCCTCTAGGTCCGCAATCCGCAGAGTGACCTCGCCGCGCTCGCTAGCGACGAGCGCGGCGAGGTCCGCCGCCGTCGCGCCGTCCCGCTCGAGGGCGCGTCGGCCTCGTCTGTCCGACGGCGCGGTGCTCATCGCAGGAACACCCTCACCAACGAGACTGCCTCACGGCTGGGGCCGTCGACAGCGGGCGAACTGCCGCTTTTGGCGTCATGACGGGTCGGCGAAGGGGAGTATCGGCTCGCGCTGGGACCGCTCGGACTCGCGCCTCAGCCGGTGCGCAGTCCTGCCGTCGATCCACGGCGAGATCTCGAGCCGGTAGACGGCGATGCCGATCCGTTCGCTCATGCGCGGCTCCTCGACGAAGCCGATCGAGTACCGCGCGCTGCACACGGGGCACGCGCGGGTGACCGGCGCGTCCCCAACCACGAGCCGCGCCGCCCGGGCACCGTGGCAGGGGAGCGCACGGCTGCCGATGATCTTCGCGGTCGGTGAGGCCGTCACGAGGACGTGTCTACTCCTGGGCAGTGACGCCCGGCACGACGCGAAACCACTCGATGACGACCGATGAGTCGTCGCCGAGGGACCAGCTCGGGTCACCGAGCGCGGCGCGGATGTCTTCCAGCGAACCTTCCCAGTAGTGCGAGCGCGCGGCACGCCACTCTTCCGCGTCCCGGAAGCCCTCGCCCTCCGAGACGGCGACGGCGTCGCCGACGTCGCCGAAGCGGAGCACGGTCGCCTCGAGGACCTCGACCGTCGCGAGGGCCTCGTCGGCGCTGCCCACGAGGTCGGAGCAGTCTCCTGCGCGAGGAAGTCGCTGACCGGCGATCGTATAGAAGACCTCGAGACTCGTCGCGACTGTCTTGTCGCCGCGGAGCGCGGACGCGACGAGCCTGTCGCGCATCGGCCCGGGGTCCCCGAGGGCGAAGCTCGCCGCGCTGCCGCTGCCGCTGCCGCCGCTGCCGCTGCCGCTGCCGCTGCCGCTGCCGCTGCTGCCGCCCCCGCCGCCGCCCCCGCCCCCGCCCCCTCGTGCGGCTCCGCGGACCCGGGCCGGGCTGGTCCCAGCGGCGCGCTCGCCGCCTACGAGCGCCTCCTTCGTCCCGACGCGAACGATGTCGCCCGCGCGCAGCTGGCGCCCCCGACGGGTCTCTTCCTCGCCGTTCACCGTCACCTCGCCCGCGGCGAGAAGCGGCCGAGCCTCGGAGCCGATGCCGACGAGCCCGGCGAGCTTGAGGAACTGGCCGAGCCGTATCGCGGCGCCGTCGACGGCGACCTCTCGCACGGTCACGTCTGCCCTGCGAGTCCGCGCAACGCCTGCACGCGGGACGCGGTCACCGGTCGCCGCCCATGTCGCGATCGTACGGCCTCGTCCGTGCTGCGCCGCGCCACCGTCACGGCCCCGGGGAATGCCGCCCGGCCGCCGGGCGTTGTCGGAGCCGGGCGCTGTCGGAGCTGATGTCGCCTGCCGGGAGCGACGCGGCGAGACGCGTCCTCCTCACGCGCCGGGGCCGTCCGGCAACGATCGACACGGTCTCACCAACGATCGACACGGTCTCACGACCGAGGAGCGAAGATGAGCGATACGGACGTCACCGGCGAAGCACGTACCGCCGCGCAGGCGCGGCGAGCCGGCGGCTGGCCGCACTGGACCGTGCTCGCCCTCGCGTGCGTCGGCCAGTTCATGGTCGTGCTCGACGTGTCGGTCGTGAACGTCGCGCTCCCGTCGATCCATCGCGACCTCGGGTTCTCCTCGGACGGCCTGCAGTGGGTCGTCAACGCGTACACCCTCAGCTTCGCGGGCTTCCTCCTTCTCGGGGGGCGGGCCGCCGACTTGTTCGGGCGGCGGAGGATCTTCCTCCTCGGGCTCGCGCTCTTCACGCTCGCGAGCCTCGCGGGTGGCTTGGCACAGGACCAGGCGATGCTCGTGGCGGCACGCGCGCTCCAGGGTCTCGGTGGGGCGATCCTCGCCCCGGCGACGCTGTCGATCATCACGACGACGTTCACCGAGCCGAGCGAGCGAGCGCGCGCGATGGGCCTGTGGAGCGCCGTTGCGGGCGCCGGGGGAGCGTTCGGCGCGCTCTTCGGCGGCGTCCTCACCGAGATGCTGTCGTGGCGGTGGATCCTCTTCATCAACGTGCCGATCGGCGTCGCCGCGCTGCTCGTCGGCCGGCTCGCGCTCGACGAGGGGCGGAGGGGGGAGCGGACAGGGCTGGACCTGCCCGGGGCCGTGCTCGTCACCGCGGGCCTTGCGGCCCTCGTCTACGGCGTCGTGCGGACCGACACGCTCGCGTGGAGCGCGCCGCAGACCATCGGCGTGCTCGCGCTGGCCGCCGTGCTCCTCGCGGGGTTCGTGCTGCGCGAAGGACGGTACGCGGTCGCACCCCTCATGCCGCTGCGGATGTTCCGGTCACGGACGATATCTGGGGCGAACCTCGTCATGCTCGCGATGTCTGGCGCGATGTTCCCGATGTGGTACTTGCTCACGCTCTACCTCCAGGAGGTGCGCGGCTACTCGCCGCTTCGCACCGGGTTCGTGTTCTCGCCCGTCGCCCTCGCGATCGTCGTTGGCGCGCAGGTCGCGTCGCGTCTCGTCAACCGTGTCGGGGCACGTCGATTGCTCCTCGTCGGAACGTCGACCATGACCGTCGGGATGCTCCTGCTCTCCCGGATCACCCCCGCGAGCGGCTTCTGGCTCGGGGTGGTGCCCGGGGCCGTCCTCGCGTCGCTCGGGCTCGGGCTCTCGATCACTCCCGTCACCTTCGCTGCGACGACCGGCGTCGAGCGGCGTGAGGCGGGCCTCGCGTCCGGGATCGTCAACACCGCTCGACAGGTGGGTGGCTCGCTAGGGCTCGCGGTGATCGCGACGGCGGCGACGACGCGCACGCTCGGCGTCGCACGTGCGCACCACGCCGGCCACGTCGCGGGTGCATCGCTCACCTCGGGCTTCGCCTTCGGCTTCGAGCTCGGCACGGGCCTCGCGGCAGCGGCCGTCATCGCCGCTCTCGTGATCCCCGCGGTCGGCACCCGCCGCTCGGAGCGAGCGGGCGATCCCGAGCCCGACCGGGAGCTCGCGTTCGCCGCCGAGGCCGGCTGAGTCCAGCCTCCGGGACACGCGTCCCTTGGCGGGCTCGACCGGCGTCTCATCAGCGGACTCACAGCCAGGTCTCAGAGTTGGGCAGCAGAATGGGTACGTGGAGAACCCCGTGAGCCGAGTGCTCGTCGTCGACGACGAGCCGAACATCACCGATCTCGTCGCGACCGCGCTGCGCTACGAGGGCTTCGAGATCGCGACTGCAGACACGGGGCGCGCCGCGCTCGAGCAGGTCGCGACGTTCCGGCCGCATCTCGTCGTGCTCGACGTGATGCTCCCGGACCTCGACGGTTTCGAGGTCGCTCGCCGCCTGCGCCAGGAGGGTCGTCGCGTCCCGATCCTGTTCCTCACGGCGAGGGATGCGACGGAGGACAAGGTGCGCGGCCTCACGCTCGGTGGCGACGACTACGTGGCGAAGCCCTTCTCGCTCGCCGAGCTGCTCGCCCGCGTCCGGGCGGTGCTCCGCCGCGTCCTCGACGGGGGCGAGGGGTCGTCGCGGCTCGCGTTCGCGGACCTCGAGCTCGACGAGGAGACTCGCGAGGTGTTCCGCGGCCCGACGCCGATCGAGCTCACGCCGACGGAGTTCAAGCTCCTCCGCTATCTCATGCTCAACCCCCGCCGGGTGCTCTCGAAGGCCCAGATCCTCGACCACGTCTGGGAGTACGACTTCGGTGGCGACGCGAACGTCGTCGAGACCTATATCAGCTACCTGCGCAAGAAGATCGACACGCTCGGGCCGCCGCTGATTCACACGCTCCGGGGGGCCGGCTACAGCATGCGCGTCCCGGTGAACGCCTGAACGGCTGCACATGGCACTAGGGAGAGCAGCGGCCGCGGCGAGCGAGTGGTGCCGCTCGCTCGGCCGAGAGCTCTCGTTGCGCTCGCGGCTCCTGCTCGGGCTCGTGCTCGTCGCCGCGGTCGGGCTCGTCGCGGCCGACGTCGTCGTCTACGGTCAGGTCGAGTCGTTCCTGACGAGCCAGATCGATGGCCAGCTCCCCGCGTCACTCAATCCGTTCATCCGCCAGGTCCAATCTCAGCTCGGCGGGATCTCCGGATTCGGCGGTGGTTTCGCGGGCTCCCTCGACTTCCGCCAGGACACGCCTCGAGGCGCCTACGGCGCCGTCGTCTACGGCGCCGGCACCGTCTACACCCAGACGTTCCAGGGAAACACCCCCCTCGGCCCCCCGCCGGCGATCCCGCGTGACCTCGTCACGATGACCGAGCACAGCACGACCGCTGCCGTCACGGCGCTCGGCGCCGCGCCCGCGATCCACCTCACGGTCGGCGCGGTCGGCCGGCCGACCTTCCGCTACCGGCTGATCTCGGTCGCCCTCCCGACCAACCAGCCCTCCGTCGCCGTCGTCGCTCTCCCGCTCGACGGCGTCGACGCGACCCTCCGTCACCTCGTCGGCATCGACATCGTCGCGTCAGCGGCGGTGCTGGCGATTCTCGCGGGCCTCGGCTACCTCGTCGTGCGCGTGGGAATGCGGCCTCTCGGCGAGATCGAGCTGACCGCGCAGGCCATCGCGGCCGGCGACCTCGGCCGCCGCGTCGCCCGCGAGGACGAGCGCACCGAGGTCGGGCGCCTCGGCTCCTCGCTGAACGCGATGCTCGGACAGATCGAGCACGCTTTCGCGGAGCAGCGCGGCTCGGAGAACCGGCTCCGCCAGTTCCTCGCAGACGCCTCGCACGAGCTCCGGACGCCGGTGACCTCGATTCGCGGCTACTCGGAGCTGTTCCGGCGGGGCGCGTCGGGGCGCCCCGAAGACCTCGCGCTCGCGATGCGACGGATCGAGGACGAGGCGATACGGATGGGCGTCCTCGTCGACGATCTCCTCCTGCTCGCCCGCCTCGACCAGGGGCGTCCCATCGAGCACGTCCCGGTCGACCTCGCCGCGATCGGAGCGGACGCGGCCGCGGACGCGCAGGTGCTCGCCCCCGATCGGGCGATCGTGCTCGACGCGCCGCAGACTGTGACGGTCTCGGGCGACGAGCAGCGGCTCCGCCAGGTCGCGACCAACCTCGTGCAGAACGCGATCCGTCACACGCCGGCGGGATCACCTGTGCAGGTGAGCGTGCGCCGGACGGGCGCCTCCGCGGTCCTTGCCGTGCGCGACGAGGGCCCGGGGCTGTCGCCCGAGCACGCGGCACGTATCTTCGAGCGCTTCTACCGAGCGGATCCCTCGCGCACGCGGGTCAGCGGTGGCACGGGCCTCGGGCTGTCCATCGTGAAGTCGATCGCCGAGGCACACGGGGGCAGCGCGCGGGTCGAGACGGCACCGGGCGAAGGCGCGACGTTCTCCGTCGAGCTGCCCATGGCGCCTGACGCGCCGGCGGGCGTCGCGGCGGGCGCGCTACCCGTCGAGATGAGCCGTGTCGTTGAAGCGGCGAAGCGTCCACCGGTCTCCTGACACGACGAGCGTCGAGATCGACGCGTTGTCGACCGCGATGAACGCGAACGGCCTCGCGCTCGTCGCGCGGGCGAGGATCGCGGAGATCGTGACGGCGTGGGAGACGGCGACGACGCAGCCGCCCGGGTGTGCGGCGGCGATGCGCGCGATCGCGCCGCCGGTCCGCTCTCCGAGCGCGTCATTGGACTCGGCGCCGGGGACGATGTCCCACCGCTCCTCGAGGAACACCCGGACGGCGAGCGGGTCCTGCTCGGCGATGCGGCGCCGGTAGACACCGCCTTCCCACTCACCCATGTGGACCTCGACGAGGTCGGGCTCCACGACCGGGTCGACGCCTAGGGCGCGCGCGAGCGGCGTCGCGGTCTCCGCAGTGCGGCGCAAGGGGGTCACGTAGATGCCGGAGAGGTCGAGCGAGCCGAGACGCCGGGCGACGGCGTCGGCTTGGGCGCAACCCCGCGGCGAGAGCTCGGGATCACCCCGCCCGCCGACGAGTGGGAACGGCCGGTCGGGATCAGTCGCCGCAGACTCGCCGTGACGGACGAGGTGGATCTCGGTCGAACCGGGTGAGCGCTCGTAGCGCACCTGCTCGAACGACGGGGCAGAGGGCGGCTCGCCCGAGGCGCTCGACCCCGGCGGCGTGCCCATCGACGCCAGCCTAACGTGGGCCGGCCCGCTCTCGGGATCTCGCAGCGTCCTCGGGCGCGTCTAGGCGAGACGCGTGAGCTCGACCGTGACCTCGAGGGACTCGAGGGCGCCACCGTGGTAGAGGCCGTGCAGCGGCGACACGTCGGAGTAGTCGCGGCCGCGGGCGACGGTGACGTGTCTCTCGCCGACCGGGTCCCCATTGGTCGGGTCGACGGGCTGCCACCGACCGAGCCATGCCTCGACCCAGGCGTGGCTCGCGCCGTTCACGGTCTCCCCGACCGGGGCGTCGGCCATCGGGTGGAGGTATCCGGAGGTGTACCGGGCCGGTATCCCGAGGTGACGGAGCAGGACGAGGGCGAGGTGGGCGAAGTCCTGGCAGACGCCGCTGCCCTGGCGCCACGCCTCGAGACCGGACGTAGAGACGTGTGTCGTTCCCGGCTCGTAGCGCATCGCGGCCCTGATCCACGAGCAGGTCTCTTCGACCGCGGCCGCCGGCGCGTCGTGCCCCCCGAGCGCTCGCGCGTGGTCGGCGAGGTCGTCGTCGAGCGGTGCGTAGCCCGTGGGGACGAGCAGCTCCGCGAAGCGATCCTGCACCGAAGGATCGTGCACCACGTCCCAGCCCGCGTCCCAGTCGAGCGGCTCCGCCGGCGCGGTCTCGACGACAGAAGAGCCGGTCACGACGAGGTTCTCGTGCGGCTCGTGGACGTCGAACGCGTGCACGGTCGTCGACCAGTAGTCCACGTAGCGGAGCGCCGGCGTCGCCGGCCTGACGGACACGTGGCTCTCGAGCACTGCCTGGCGGTGCGAGGAGACCGGCGTCATGCGCGCCTCGTTGTACGACGCGGTCACGGGGCTCGCGTACCTGTAGCTGGAGACGTGCCGGGTCGCGATCCGCCAGCTCATCGGCGTCCTCCTACGGTCGTTGCGTCCGGCCCGGCCGCGCGCGCCGCGGTCGGCGCGAGCTCCGCGCGGTCCGGGGCGACCTCCGCGCGCCACTCGAGGTCCGGCGCGCGATGGAAATAGCGCGCCGCGACAGCTGACGCAGCCTCCGAGCAGGAGCGCTGAAGAGACGCGAGGTGGGCGGGGAGCTCGTCGAGGAGCTCGCCGATCTGGCGGTATTCGAGAGCCGCTCGCGCGCGGCCGAGGACGCGCCGCGCCTCGTCGTCGGGACCGAGGCGGCCGCGATCGGGGTCGAGCTCGACGAGGCAGCTCTCGGCCGTCGCGAGCGCGAAGTACGCACTTCGGGGGAAGAGGCGGTCGAGCAGGAGGAACTCCGTCGAGCGCGCCGCGTCGACCGTGCCGTGATAGGTCCGAAGGTAGGCCTCGTGCGCCGAGCAGCAGCGGAGAGTGGTGACCCAGTCCGACATGCTCTCGGGCAGGCTCAGCCGCACGCCGAGGAGGCGAGCGGTCATGTCGACGCGCTCGAGGCTGCGTCCGAGCACGAGGAAGCGCCAGCCGTCGTCGCGGCTCATCGTCGCGTCCGCGATTCCTGCCGCGATCGCGACACGCTCCTTCACGAACTTCGCGAACCGGAAGAACGCGTGGGGCCCGATCGCCCGCGCGGTCGCGACGCGCTGGTCGAGCGCGACGTACGTCGCGTTGAGGCACTCCCAGAGCTCCGAGGAGATCGTCTCGCGTATGCCCCGAGCGTTGTCGCGGGCGCCGACGATCGACGAGACGATCGAGCTCGGCTGGGACGTGTCGAACGCGAGGAGCGCGGTCACCTGTCCGAGCTCGAGCGCATCGCCGGCCGCTTCGGGGATCCCCATGACAGAGAGCAGTGCCCCTGACGCGACGGCCTCGTCGTTCGTCGCGTCCTCGAGAAGCTGGTGGATCTGGACGTCGAGGATCCGTGCGGTGTCCTCGGCGCGCTCGAGGTAGCGCCCGACCCAGAACAGCGATTCGGCTATGCGGCTGAGCACGGCAGACCAGAGCCTTGCTGCTGCTGCTGCTGCTGCTGCTGCTGCTGCTGTTGAGCCCCGTTGAGCGTGGGTCCGAGGTCGGGCCCTGCGCCGTATGCAGGGAGTGCCGCAAGGGCGGCCGCGGCCGTGCGCTCGGCACCGTCGCCCTCGCGCGGTGCCGAGGTGTGCTCATCGCCGGCGAGCACCCAGGTGTCCTTCGATCCACCGCCTTGGCTCGAGTTCACGACGAGGCTTCCGCGGGGGAGCGCGACGCGCGTCAGGCCCCCAGGCAGCACCCAGACGTGCTCACCGTCGTTGATCGCGAACGGCCGGAGGTCGACGTGGCGCGGCTCGAGGTGGCTGCCCACCTTCGTCGGGACGGTCGACAGCTGGACGACCTCCTGCGCGACCCACGAGCGTGGGCTGGACCGGATCGCCACTGCCGCCGCGTCGATCTCCTCCTCGCTCGCGTGCGGCCCGATGAGCAGTCCGTAGCCGCCGGACGCGTCGACCGGCTTCAGCACGAGCTCGCCGATGCGGCTGAGCACGTGCTCGAGCTGCTCGGGATCCTCGAGTCGGTATGTCGGGACGTTCGGCAAGATCGCCGTCTCGCCGAGGTAGTACTCGATGAGGTCCGGCACGTAGGTGTAGGCGAGCTTGTCGTCGGCGACGCCGTTGCCGACGGCGTTCGCGATCGTCACGTTCCCCGCACGTGCCGCGTTCAGCAGGCCCGCGCAGCCGAGGAGCGAGTCCGGCCGGAAGTGCAACGGGTCGAGGAAGTCGTCGTCGATGCGCCGATAGACGACGTCGACGCGCTCCTCGCCCGCCGTCGTGCGCATGAACAGCGTGTTGTGGCGGCAGACGAGGTCTCGGCCCTCGACGAGCTCGACGCCCATCTGGCGCGCGAGGAACGAATGCTCGAAGTACGCGGCGTTGTGCACGCCTGGGGTGAGGACGACGACGGTCGGGTTGCCGCGCGCCCGGCGCGGGCTCGCGGCCTGGAGAGATGCGAGGAGGCGGGAGGGGTAGTCAGCGACGGGGCGGACGCGGTGGCTGACGAACAGCTCGGGGAAGACTCGGGCCATCGTCCGGCGATTCTCGACGACGTAGGAGACGCCCGACGGGATGCGGAGATTGTCCTCGAGCACGCGGAACTCCCCGGCGCCATCGCGCACGAGGTCGATCCCCGAGACATGAATGCGCACGCCGTTCGGGGTGTCGATGCCTGCTGCGGCGCGGTGGAAGTGGCGAGACGTTGCGACCAGGCGGCGGGGGACGATCCCGTCCGCGAGCACCTCGCCGCGTCCGTATATGTCGGCGAGAAACATCTCGAGTGCCCGCACCCGCTGCGCGACGCCCGTCTCGATGACGTCCCACTCGGCCGCGGACACGAGGCGCGGGACCGGGTCGAGCGGGAAGGGGCGCTCCTCGCCGGAGAGAGAGAACGTGATCCCACGGTCGCGGAAGGAGCGGTCCCGCTCGGCGCACCGCTCCTCGAGGTCCGTCGCGGAGAGCGCCCGCAGTGCCTCGTGCAGACCGAGCGAGACCTTGCGAGGGGCGCTCGGTGCCTCGAGCATCTCGTCCCACCACGGGCCGATCGCGTACCCCTCGAACAGGTCTTCCACCGGTCCATGTGTACCAAGTGCGTGTTTCGGGAGGGTTTCACGAGACGTTCCAGGTCCCCGGCGTTCGACCACCGCGCCAGGGTACCGGGTAGCGGGCGCGTGGCCCGTGGCGGGGCCCCCGCACGCGCGCGCGGCGCACCGTCTCGCGACGTGACGCCGTCAGCCCCGACGATGTGCTCCGCCGTACCGGGAGGGTCCGGCGCGTCCGACGGGAGGGGGCAGCTAGGAGGCGATGATCTCGAGCAGAGAACCGGTGTCGGACAGGTCGTCGAGCACCGCGTCCGGCGCGAGTGCCGCGAGCTCGTCGCGTCCGGAGCGCCCGGTCGCGACGAGCAGGCAACGCACGCCGCCGGAGCGTGCGCACGCGAGGTCGTTCGCGGAGTCGCCGACGATCCAGACGCGCGACCGGTCGAACGAGCGGCTACGTACGCGCGACACACGTTCGAGCGCGATCGGGACGAGCTTCCGGCGGTCCGCGTGGTCGCTCCCGTACGCACCCACCTCGAGGTCGAGGAGGGAGTCGAGGCCGAACGCCGCGAGCTTCAGGCGTGCGTTGGGCGCAATGTTCCCGGTGAGCACGCTCTGGAGCACGCCGACCTCGGTGGCGAGGCCCTCGATGGCCTCGACGGCGCCGGGCAGCACGCGTCCCATGGAGCGGATGGCATCCTCGGCTGCGGCGAGCTCGGTCTCGAGAGCGGCGAGGACGGCGGGCAGGTGCGCCGCGGCGTCGGGGACGCCCAACATCGCGAGGTACTCTCCGACGATCTGCGGGTCGGTCTTGCCGCTCATCAGCACGCGCTCTGGAGGGCGGACACCGAGCGCGTGCTCGAACGCGCGATCGAAGACCTCGGCGCCCATCCCGCCGGCGTGCACGAGGGTGCCGTCGATGTCCCAGAGAACGAGAGCGTCCACGCTCCGAGTCTCGCAGACGCGCCGGGCGCGCCGAGTCACGCAGACGCGCCGGGCGCGCCGAGTCACGCCGTCGCTCCCCTCCCTGGTGCGGCTACCCTGCGCCGGTGCCCGTGGCGCGCTCGGGCACCCACCGTGGGAGGTGACCGCCCTGGCTCGCGACTATCCGCCCGCGTCGCGCTCCGACGTCGTCGAGGTGCACCACGGAGAGCCCGTCGCCGATCCATACCGCTGGCTCGAGGACCTCGACAGCCCCGAGACGCGCTCGTTCGTCGCCGCGCAGAACGCCCTGACCGAGGAGTGGCTCGCGGCCGTCGAGAGCCGCGGCGAGATCCGCTCGCGGGTCGAGGCGCTGTGGGACCACCCTCGCCACGGCGTGCCGCTCGACCGTGGCGGTCGCCTCTTCGAGCTCGTCAACTCGGGGTTGCAGGACCAGGCGGTGCTTCGTGTCACGGACGTCGACGGAACCGACCGCCTGCTTCTCGACCCGAACGAGCTGTCGAGCGACGGCACGGTCGCGCTCGTCGCACTCGCGGTGACTGACGACGGCGGACGCCTCGCGTACGCGACCAGCGCCGCGGGGTCGGACTGGATGACGTGGCGCGTCCGTGATGTCTCGAGTGGGGCCGACCTCGACGACGTGGTCGAGTGGTCGAAGTTCTCGACGGCCTCGTGGGCCAAGGACGGCTCGGGCTTCTACTACGGAGCGATCGAACGCCCGGAGCCGGGAGCCGAGCTGCTCGCGGAGAGCCGATCGCTGAGCGTGCGGTTCCACCGGCTCGGCGAGCCCGGGCCGGCCGACGAGGTGGTCTTCGCAGCGCCACACGAGCCCGCGTGGCTCCCGCGAGCCGAGATCACCGACGACGGCCGTTACCTCGTCGTGACCATCGAGAGGGGGTCCTTCCCCGAAGCCGAGCTCCGGGTACTCGACCTCGCCCGGCCGGACGAAGGCTTCACCGTGCTTGTCCCGGGCTTCACGGCGAAGACGGTCTACGTGACGAACGTCGGGACCGACTTCTACCTCCTCACAGACGATGGTGCCGAGCGGGGCCGGATCGTCGCCGTATCTCTCGACCGGTCCGACCCGGCCGACTTCCGAGAGGTCGTGGGAGAGGGTGAAGGCACGCTCGTCGATGCCGCGTTCTGCGGTGGTCGGCTCGTGTGCCACTACCTCGTGGACGCGCAGTCGGTGCTTCGCGTGCGCGGCCTCGACGGCGCGTCGGAGCGAGACGTGCCGCTCCCGGGTATAGGCGGGGTAGGGGTGCTCGAGGGCACACCGCGCTCGAGCGTCGTTCGGTTCTCGTTCGGGTCGTTCACCGAGTCCGGGTCGATCTGGGCGCACGACCTCGCGTCGGGGGAGACGCTGGAGACCCGCCCGTCGGGCTTCCGCCTCGACCCTGCGGACTACACGACCGAGCGAGTGTTCGCGAGGTCTGTCGACGGGACCGCGATCCAGATGTTTCTCTCGCACCGTCGCGACGTCGTCGCGGATGGCGACGCGCCCGTGCTGCTGTACGGCTACGGCGGCTTCGACGTGCCGGTCACCCCGTTCTTCTCCGTCGCACACGCGGTCTGGATGGAGCGCGGCGGTGTGCTCGCCGTCGCCGTGCTGCGCGGCGGCGGCGAGCACGGGCGCTCGTGGCACGACGCCGGTCGCCTCGCGCACAAGCAGAACGTCTTCGACGACTTCTGCGCGTGCGCTCGCGACCTGTGCACGATGGGTTGGTCTCGACCAGAGCGCATCGCGATCAGCGGTCGCTCGAACGGTGGCCTTCTCGTCGGCGCGTGCCTCACACAGCATCCCGAGCTGTTCGGCGCGGCCGTGGCAGAGGTCGGCGTCTTCGACCTGCTGCGCTTCCACACCTTCACGATCGGGTGGGCGTGGACGAGCGACTACGGAGATCCCGACGACGCCGAGCAGTACCTGTGGGTACGCGCCTACTCCCCGGTGCACCACGTGAGCGACGGCGTCGCGTACCCACCGGTGCTGCTCACGACGGGCGACCACGACGACCGCGTCGTTCCCGGCCACTCGCTCAAGTTCGCCGCGACCCTCCAGGCGGCTCGCGGCGGCGGGGGACCTGTGTTGCTGCGCGTCGACCTAGCGGCGGGCCACGGCGCCGGGAAGCCGACCGGGAAGAGCGTCGCCGAGCGTGCCGACGTGCTCGCGTTCCTCGACGCGACCGTCGGCCGCACGCTCCGGTGAGCGCGCCCCGCGGCACAGGTGTCAGGTCGTTCCCGTCAGCGCCTGGAGGCCGAGGCTCGTGAGCGCGACGAGCAGCCACAGTCCGGCACCCATTGCGAGCGGCCGCAGCCCCGTCCGGCGGATGTCGCCGAGGCGCGTCGAGAGCCCGATCGCTCCGAGGGCGACCGTGATCATCGCCTGCGCGGCGTCCGACAGGTACCTGTGCGCGGCGTGGGGGACGAGCCCGGCGGTGTTCATGGCGACCGCGAGGAGAAACCATCCGATGAACACCGGGAGCACGTGGCGGAGACGCCGGGACAGCGGCGCGGGCGCACCGGTTCCTCCCTCCGCGCCTCGCCCCGCGCGCGCGGGGCCTTTCCGCGAGCGCCAGAGGGCGAGGAAGATCGAGATCGGGACGATCATGAGCGTGCGGGTCAGCTTCACGACGATCGCGTACGCGGTCGCTCCACCTCCGAAGATGCTCGACGCGGCGACCACCGAAGACATGTCGTTGACTGCGGTCCCCGACCACATGCCGAACGCGTGCGGCCCGAGCGAGAGCGCGTGGCCGATCGCCGGGAAGGTGAGCACGGCCGCGACGTTGAACGTGAAGATCGTCGCGATGGCGTAGGAGACGTCGGCGGCAGAGGCGGATATCACGGCGTCGGTCGCGGCGATCGCGGACGCGCCGCAGATCCCGGTCCCGACGCCGATCAGGACGCTCAGGTCGGCGTCGATGCCGAGCAGGCGACCGAGCACCCACGCCCCGCCGAGTGCGGCCGTCAGCGTGCCGGTGAGCACGGGCAGCGACGACGATCCCGTCGCGAGCACCTCCGAGAAGGACAGACCGGTGCCGAGCGCGACGATCGACGCCTGGAGCACCACCTTGCTCGCGAACCCGAGGCCCCGGCCGAGAGCCGCCTTCGGCCCGACCGCGATAGCGATCGCGATCCCACCGACGATCGCGAAGACGGGTGCGCCGACGACCGGCACGACGTGGCCGAGAGCGGTCGCCACTGCGGCGAGCGCGATCGCGGCCGCGAGGCCGGGAGCGAGGCCGCCCGGCGCGCGGGTCCGCGGCGTGTGGGGATCGGCGCCGGCGGCCGTCTCCGTCGGGGCGTCGCGCCGGCCGCCGCGCACTGCACGGTGGTCTCGCGGAGCCGTGGGTCCTGCCCCGACCGGTGGTTGCGGAATTCTCATGCAGTCGAGTCTGGGCGGATGCCTGGTGTCCCGGAAGCCCGGGTCTCCGTCGCCTCCTATAAGCTTTCCTTATGCCTCTCCCGCAACCGGTGCCGGACCTCGTCTCGCTCGACCTGCTCCAAAGCGTCGCAGAGCTCGGCTCGATCCGGCAGGCGGCTGCGGCTCACGGCGTCAGCCAGCCGGCGGCGAGCATGCGCCTGCGCTCCCTCGAGGCCGCGCTCGGCCTCGAGCTGCTCGACCGCTCGGGCGGCCGGGCGCGTCTCACGGCCGCGGGTGCCGCCGTGGTCCGCTGGAGCGAAGCCGTGATCGACGGCGTCCAGACGCTGCTCGCGGGGACCGCAGCCCTTCGTGCCGAGGGGCGCAGCCAGCTGAGGATCGCGGCGAGCATGACGGTCGCGGAGTACCTCGTTCCCGGCTGGCTCAACGGATTGCGTGCGACCGAGCCCGATGCGGTGGTGTCCCTCCAGATGGGCAACACCGAGCAGGTCCTCGACGTCATGCGCCGCCGCGGCGCCGACGTAGGCTTCGTCGAGGGGCGGACGTCCCCGGCGACGCTCGCGTCCCGGGTGGTGTGCTCGGACGACTTGGTGCTCGTCGTTGCGCCTGGCCATCCGTGGGCCCGCCGGCGTGAACCGGTCACGCCGGGCGAGATCTCGGTCACGCCGCTCGTGCTGCGCGAGCGGGGCTCGGGCACTCGCGAGGTACTCGAGGCCGGGCTCGCCGGGCTCGGGCTCGAGCCGAGCTCGCTCGTCGAGCTCGCGTCGACGACCGCGATAAAGGCCGCGATCGCAGGTGGCTCTGGTGCCGCTGTGCTCAGCCGTCTCGCGACGCGGGCCGAGCTCGACGACGGCCGGCTCGTCGCGGTGCCGACGACGGGTGTGCCGCTCGGTCGGTCCATCCGGGCGGTGTGGGACGGCGGCCGGGCGCTGTCTCCGCTCGCCCGTCGGCTTCTCGTCCAGCTCGAGTCCGAGCCGGCCACCGCAGCCGCGCGGCCCCGATCGCTCTAGCGCGCTCGACCGGGCGCCGCGGCGCCGCGGCCGCGGTCCGTCCGGTCAGCCCTTGTCCCGCTCGACGCCGTCCTCGACCGCGGCCCATCGAAGGAGGCCGACGTCCGCGACCATCTTCAGGTGGCGGCGCATCGCGCGGCGGGCAGCGCCGGGGTCCTCGGACCGGATCGCCTCGGCGATCCGTCGGTGCGCTGCGAGCGACCTCGCGGGCCTGCTCGGTTCGGCGAGGGAGCTGAGCCGTGTCTCGGTGATCGCCGGGCCGAGCGCCGCCATGAAGTCGCCGAGAAGAGCGCTTCGCGCGGCGGCGGTGATCGCCGAGTGGAAGAGCTCGTCACCGTGCACTCCGAGGCCGCCCGACTCGATCTCGTCGTGCATCGTGTCGAGAGCGGCGTCGATCGCCCTCATGTCCGCGTCCGTGCGGCGGATCGCGGCCAGGGCAGCGAGCTGAGTCTCGAGCGCCTCGCGCGCCTCGAGGATCTCGGGAAGGCGGTGGCGCCGCATCATGAGCTCGACGAAGCGGGAGCGGTCGCCTGGGAGCGCGCGCAGGTAGATGCCCCCGCCGTGGCGCACCTCGAGCACGCCTTGCACCTCGAGGGAGACCGTCGCCTGGCGCAGCGAGACGCGGCTCACCTTCAGCGCTTCGGCAAGATCTCGCTCCGACGGGAGCTTGTCCCCGACCTTCAGGCAGCTGAGCTCGACGAACGAGACGAGCTGTGCCGCAAGCTGCTCGTAGAGCCTGCGCCTCTCGGGAGCGCGCAGGCGACCTGCTGCTGTCCGCACAGACGTCGTGTCCTCGGGGATCATCGTCTACCACCGGTCCGTCGTCGGCGCCCGTCGTCGCTTCGTCGAGCCGCGCGCTCGCCGAATGCTCGCAGGGCGATCCACAGGCATCATCGCTCCAACGCGCCCCCCGCACCAGCCGGAGTGCCAGAGCACGCCCGCTGAGCGCCAGAGC
The DNA here is from genome assembly GCA_035534715.1 of Acidimicrobiales bacterium. Taxonomy (GTDB): domain Bacteria; phylum Actinomycetota; class Acidimicrobiia; order Acidimicrobiales; family Bog-793; genus JAJZBW01. The sequence goes on from DATLRJ010000160.1 coordinate 20,797, forward strand.
ACGCCCGCTGAGCGCCTCGCGCGTCGTTGACGCGCGAGCGGCGACACGCTACGTTCGCCGCGAAGAGGACTAGTCACTAGTCCTCGAGTCCAGTGAGGGGACATGAGCAGCTTCCTCGTAGCCGTCGGCGTCGGCCTCGTGGCTGCGGCGATCATCTCGCGTCCGGCGGTCGCGTTCACCCTCGAGTACGCCGTGTGCCGCGCCGCGAACCTCGCGCACGGCGGGCTCCGTCATGTCGGCCCGTTTGTCTGGACGACATCGGACCTCGAGGTCATCGCGGCGGCGCTCGCCGGAGCGGTCGCGGGCGCACTCCGGGGGCCATACGCGATCCGCGGGGGCGCGATGGCCGGCGGTCTCGTGCTCCACATCGCCGGAAGCTATGCGAGCCGCGCGTACAAGCTCGCGCTCGCGCTCCTCGTCCTCTTGCTCGTCTTCGAGCCCCGCGGACTGTTCGTACGCGGTCGGGCCCAGGCGGTGCGCGCCTGATGAGGTACTCGGCCACGATCCTCACCGGGGCGAGGAGCTTCGCGGTGCTCGGACCCGGTCCCGTACCGGGCGTGATCGGTGCGGAGACAAAGGAGATCGACGGGGCCGAGCCGATCCTCCGAGCGAACCACGCCGTCGGCGAGCTCCAGGGCGGCGATCCCGCGCCCTACACCCAGACGGACCCGTACTCGTTCCGGCATAGTCCGTCCGGCTCCGAGCTCGGTGCCGCGAGTGTGCTCTACGTTCACCTGGAGGGGTACAACAAGGCGGCGCTGCTCCTCTGTTGCGAGGCCACGGCGCAGACGATCGTCGGTCCTGCCGGCACGACGCCCACGAGGCTCGCGACCGATGTGACGAGTGGCAGCGACCACCCGAAGTCGATCGGGTACGCGATGGTGCGCTGCGAGCTGGTCGCGGTGTACGGCACGTCCATCACGGGGACGGCGAACGACGTGTTTCTCGCGGCGTTCAACGGGCTCTTCCCGAGCCAGGACTCGGCGGCCCCGCTCGCGAACCCCAACTGCGCGCACG
>DATLRJ010000161.1:0-14487 GCA_035534715.1 Acidimicrobiales bacterium
GCACGGATACCTCGGGGGGACGGAGGGGGAGGACCGCACGAGACTACCGCCGCCCCACTGGAGGGTCCGACCGCGGACCGTCAGGCGACGCTCTCCGCCCCGTCCGCCGCCCCACTCCCGACGACCGGCGGCTGCGACGACCAGGGGAAGGCGATCCACCGGTCGGTGCGGGCCCAGACGTATTCGCTCTCGATCACCGAATGGGGCTTTTGGTAGAGCACGGCGGCTCGCACGTCGGCGACCTTGCCCGTGCAGAAGTCGTGGACGAGGGCGAGCGTGTGACCCGTGTCCGCGACGTCGTCCGCGACGAGAACCTTCGCACTCTCGAGGTCGACGAGATCGGGGACCGGGGGCAGCACGACCGGGAGCGGCAGGCGCTCGTCGACGCCCGTGTAGTACTCGACGTTCATGACGTAGAGGTTCTTCACGGACAGCGCGTAGCCGAGCGCTCCGGCGACGAAGAGCCCGCCGCGGGCGATCGCGAGGATGAGGTCGGGCCGGTAGCCGTCGCCGGCGATCGTCGCGGCGAGCTCACGCGTAGCCGTGCCGAAGTGTCCCCACGCGAGGATCTCCCGGTCGCGGGCGGGGTCGGTCGGGGTCACGGACCGACGCTACCGCCCCGCCGGACCCGGGTCCGGCCCGCCCGTCCGAGCGAGCTCGCTCAGGGGTAGGAGGCAAGGAGCAGCTGGAGCATCGCGCCGGACGTCTCGTAGAAGGAAGGGAACTCGGGTCCTCCGAGGACGCTCATCCCGATCTCCAGGTGAGGAGCGGAGGACTCCCCGACGTCTCCGCAGCCGACGTCGGCGACGGGCTGGCCCGCGCTCACGTGCTCACCGACCGACACGAGGGCGGGGAGAGCGTGGCCGTAGTAGACGTAGCGGCCCGCGAGCGGGCCCGAGTCGACGAGTATGACCGGCGCGGCGGGTCCGAAGCCCGCGACGCCGAGCTGGGTCACCGTGCCACTCGCGATCGCGACCTCGACGACGCCCGGGCCGCACGCGTTCCCGACGGTTCCGACGTCGACTCCCATGTCGAGGCTCCATTCGCCCGGGGGCACGACGAGTGACGGGTTCTGGAACGGGAACACGATCCCGCCCGAGCTCGCAGTCGCCGCGGCACTTGCCGCCGGAGCCGGCGCCGGGGTGCTCACGGCGCGAGCGACCACCGGCGCCGCGCGGACGAGCGCGGCTCGCTCGGTCGCGGTGATCCGAGCGAGCTCGTGACGCAGCGCCGAGAGCGAACGCTCGTATGAGTGGGCCGAGCGGAGGTCGGCCTCGTGCGCAGCCCGGGCCGTCGCGAGCCTGCGTGCGGCCACCGCCTCGTCACGCAGCAGCGCGGCGTGCCCCGTGCGGAGAGCGGCCTGCTCGCCCTCGACCGCGAGCGACGCGGTCTCGATCCGCGAGGTGAGCACCCCGCTGTAGACGGTGCGCAACGACAGTGACTCGGCGGTGGAGCCGAGCAGCCCGTCGAGGGTCACCTGGCCGGCGGCCGTGACGTACAGGGCGACGGCGAGCCTACCGAGCTCGCGGTTCGCCCGTCGCAGCGCGAACTGGTCCGCCTGGAGAGCGTGGTCGGTCGTGGCGGCCCGGGTCCGGATCCGGCCGAGAGTGATCCCGTCCGCGGCGTACTTCCCGGCCGCCGTGCGGTCCGCCGTCTGCTCGTGGACGACCGCGTTGGCGAGCGCGCGGATGCGGACGGTGAGAGAGCTCGCGCGAGACGCGGCCGAGGAGGCGGAGGCAGGTGTCGGCCGGGCGGCGACGAGCGATCCGGCGAGGACGCCCGCGGCGAGCAGCGCGACCGAGCAACGGGTGGTGACGGTGCGGCGATGCGGTCGCGCGCCTCGCGGCGCGCTGCGTCGATGGGGGACGGCGGGGAGGGTGCGGCAGGTGCACAGGGACCGAGCGGCCCGCGAGAGGTCCGAGGACCGGGATCCGTGCCACATCGAGCGAGTAATGCTACCGGGCGATCTCCGACCAGCGCTAGGGGCGGCCCGGGGCGTGGATGTGACGAACGTATGTTCGATACGCTCAGGGGGATGGCTGCTACACGCCCCGTGCGCCGGGAGCTCCCCGAGTCGCTCGCCCTTCTTGCCCGGCGGACGCGTCCGACCACTCTCGCCAGGGAGGACCTGCTCCCCGTCCTCGGGCCGTTGGAGGAGCTGCTCGGTGGGCCAGGCCTGCAGCGCGGCGCGACCGTCGTCGTCTCCGGGACCGGCGTGCCTGGAGCGACGTCCCTCCTGCTCGCACTTCTCGCGGGGCCGAGTACCGCGGGAGCGTGGTGCGCCGTCGTCGGCGCTCCCGACCTCGGTCTCGCGGCGGCAGGGGAGCTCGGGGTCGCGCTCGGGCGCCTCGTTCTCGTCCCCGGGCCAGGTCGCCGTCTCGCACAGGTCGCTGGCGCGCTCCTCGAGGGGTGCGACGTCGTGTGCGTCTGCACGCCGTCCGTGCTCGCCCCCCCGGAGGCGCGCCGCCTCGCAGCGAGGGCGCGCGAGCGCCGGGCGGTGCTCGTCGTCGCCACCGGCCGCGCGGCGGGGTCCGCGGGGTCGATCGTCAGCAGCGCGCCGTGCGCGCGTGCCGGGGCCCGGCCCGTGGACACCTCGCGCACCGGGTGGCCCGGGATGCCGGACGTCCGCCTCGACGTGACGGCCAGCCGCCTCTCCGGTCCCGGGCAGGGCGACGGGCGGGTGATCGCCCATCTCGTCGAGGTCGCCGCGACCCGGCGTCGCGCCGCGCCGGAAGAGCTCAGGAGGTGGCTCTGGCTCCCGGCCGCGGACGGCCGCATCTCCCTCGCCCCCGACGGTGCCGCCGTGCCGCCCGCCGAGCCCGTCGGGGAGGTGCACCGGAGCGCCTCGGGGGCGAGGTGAGCGGGTACGGGGAGCTCGCGCCCCGTACCCTCGTCGTCACCTGCCCGCAGTGGCCGGTGACCGCGTCGGCCGCGCAGCTCGCCCGCACGGCCGCCGTGGCCGTCGTCGAGGACGAGCGCGTCGTGGCCGTCTCCGGCCACGCTCGCGCCGAGGGCATCCGTCCGGGCCTGCGCCGTCGGGAGGCACAGGCGCGTTGCCCAGAGCTCGAGGTGATCGTGCGTGATCGTGCCGGCGAGGTCCGGGCGTTCGAGCCGGTCGTCGAGGCGATCGAGGTGTTCGGTGCCCAGGTGGCGGTGCGCGACGCCGGATTGGCGGCGTTCGCCACCCGCGGACCGGCGCGCTACTTCGGCGGCGAGCGCGCGCTCGCCGACGCGGTCGGAACGGCGCTCGACGGCCTCACCATCCCCGGGAGGTGGTGGCGGGTGGGAGTGGGCGATGGCGCGTTCGTCGCGACGCAGGCTGCACGCCGCGGGCTCGTCGTCGCCCGGGGGGCAGGAGCCGCGTTCCTCGCTCCTCTCGGGATCGAGCTCGTCGGCCGTCCGGATCTCGCCGACGTGCTGAGCCGTCTCGGCATAGGCACCCTCGGAGCCTTCGCCGCGCTCGGCGAGGCGGACGTTCTCGCCCGGTTCGGCACGTACGGCGCGCTCGCCCACCGCCTCGCGCGCGGTATCGGGGAGGGGCCGCTCCGGTCCCGGCCCGCTCGGGAGGACCTCTCGGTCGCGGTCGAGCTCGACCCGCCGGCCGAGGGCGTCGAGGCGGTCGCCTTCGTCGTACGCGGTCTCGCGGGGACGCTCGCCGCGCGCCTCGCCCCCGCGGGGCTCGCGTGCACGAGGCTCCGGGTCGAGGTCACGACGACCGCGGGGGAGCACCTCTCCCGGCGCTGGTCGAACGAGGAAGGCGTCGACCCCGCGGTCGTCGCCGAGCGGCTCCGGTGGCAGCTCGAGGCGTGGCTCGCGGTCCGGGAGCAGCTCGTGGAGCGCGAACGTGCGGCCGGGTGGGAGGTCGCGGCCTTCGAGGCGGGCGAGGTCGTCCCCTCCGCGGGCGTCGAGCGGGTCGCCCTCGTCCCCGAGGAGGTCGCTCCCGAGGTCGGTCGCCAGCTCGACCTGTGGAGCCGCCCGCGCACCGGCGAGGAGCGGGTGGCACGGGCGGTCGCGAGGGTCCAGGGGATGCTCGGCCACGCGGCGGTGACCCGAGCAGTGCTCGCTGGAGGGTGGGGGCCGGGTGAGCGCGTCCAGCTCGTCGCCTTCGGGGAGCCGGTTCCCGAGACCGCCGCCGCGCCGACGAGCCCGACCGGCCCGGGTCGCGGCGCTCGCTCGAGAGGGCCGGCCGCGGCGACTGCCCCGTGGCCGGGGCGGCTCCCACCGCCGAGCCCCGCCGTCGTCGCCGGGGTGCCGCTCCCGGCCGAGCTGCTCGACGGCGACGGGGCGCACGTGGCGGTCGACGCGAGGGGCGCAGTGAGCAGCGCTCCGGCGAGCCTCGTGCTCCCGGGAGAGCCAGCGCTGGGGGTTGCGGCCTGGGCGGGTCCCTGGCCTGCCGACGAGCGGTGGTGGGAAGGCCCGACCCATCGTCGCCGACGGGCGCGGGTCCAGGTCGTCATCGCGGACGGCCGTGCGTACCTGCTGGCGATCGAGCGGGGGAGGTGGGTCGTCGAAGGCGCCTACGACTGAGCCCGGCGCGCCTCGCGCGCTCGCCGTGCCGATTCCCATCCTCAGGGGGCGCTGCGCGCGGCGAACATATGTTCGATACTGTCGCCCGGTGGGAACGTTCAACCCGATCGTGCCGTGGTCCGAGCTCGAGCGGCGCCTGTCCGGCCGGTCCGCCGGAGCCGTCGTCGCACCGGCTCCGGGCGGATCAGCTTCCACCGCCTCCCACATGGCCCGGCGCCCGCTCGCCGGGGGCCGGGCCCTCGCCTACGCCGAGCTCCACTGCCACTCGAGCTTCAGCTTCCTCGACGGGGCCTCTTCCCCCGAGGAGCTCGTGGAGGAGGCGGTGCACCTCGGCCTCGAGGCACTCGCGCTCACCGACCACGACGGCTGCTACGGCGTCGTCCGCTTCGCCAGCGCCGCCCGAGACCTCGGCCTCCCCACCGTGTTCGGCGCGGAGCTCGGCCTCCCGATCGCACCCGTTGCTGGGAGACATGCCGGCGGCGCCGCAGGCCGCCCGGGTCTCGCGGACACTCCTGCGGTCCGCCCGCGGCGCGGTGCCTCCACGGTGCCTCCGCGTGCCGGGGCGCGGGCAGGCGCGATCGATCCCGAGGCCTCCCACCTCGTCGTGCTCGCCCGGGATCCCGAGGGTTACGCCCGGCTCTCGACCGCGATCGCGAGAGCACAGCTCGCAGGCGGGGAGAAGGGTCGCCCTGCCTACGACCTCGCAGATCTCGCCGGGGCGCACGGTGGGAGGTGGTGGGTGCTCACGGGATGCCGTCGCGGTGCCGTGCCTGCCGCGCTCGAGGAGCGCGGCCCCGCGGCCGCCAAGCGCGAGCTCGCCCGGCTCGTCGAGATCTTTGGTCGCGACGGTGTCGCGGTCGAGCTCTTCGACCAGGGATCGCCGGTCGACTGTGCGCGTAACGACGCCCTCGCCGCGATCGCGGCATGTGCAGGGGTCGCGATCGTCGCGACGGCGAACGCCCACTACGCGACCGCCGCGCGTTACCCGCTCTCGACGGCGCTCGCCGCGATTCGCGCCCGGGCGAGCCTCGGCGACGTCGAGGGCTACCTGCCCGCCTGGGCCGCGGCGACGCTGCGGTCGGGTGCCGAGCAGGCGAGGCGGTTCCGGCGCTACCCGGGAGCGGTCGAGCGGGCAGCAGAGATCGGCCGCGCGTGTGCCTTCGACCTCGGTCTCGTCGCCCCCGGCCTGCCGCCCTACCCGGTGCCGGAGGGAGAGGACGAGGCGAGCTTCCTCCGGTCCCTCGTCGAGGTGGGCGGTGCCCGGCGCTACGGCGAGCGCGCCGGCGAGCGGGTGCCCGGCGCGTGGGCGCAGATGGACCGGGAGCTCGCGGTCATCGAGCAGCTCGGCTTCGCGGGGTACTTCCTCGTCGTCTGGGACATCGTCGAGTACTGCCGCCGTTCGGACATCTTCTGCCAGGGCCGCGGCTCGGCGGCCAACTCCGCGGTCTGCTACGCGCTCCGGATCACGAACGCGGACGCCGTCGGGCTCGGCCTTTTGTTCGAGCGCTTCCTCTCGCCGGCGCGCGAAGGCCCACCTGACATCGACCTCGACATCGAATCCTCGCGGCGTGACGAAGTCATCGCCTACGTCTACGACCGCTACGGCCGCGAGCACGCCGCCCAGGTCGCGAACGTCATCACCTATCGGCCGCGCTCCGCGGTCCGCGACGTCGGGCGGGCGCTCGGCTACCCGCCGGGAACACTCGACGCCTGGGCGAGACAGGTCGGGAGCTTCTTCGGAGCTCCGATGCCGGCACCTGAACCGGCGACCGCAACGGCACCTGAACCGGCGACCGCACGGCGACGTGGCGGCGCCCCGGGGCGCGCGGACCCGCCCGCTCACGACATCCCCGCCGAGGTGCTCCGGCTCGCCGCGGAGATCGACGGTTTTCCCCGGCACCTCGGGATCCACTCCGGTGGGATGGTCATCTGCGACCGCCCGGTGATCGCGGTCTGCCCGGTCGAGTGGGCGCGTCGCGAGGGCAGGACCGTTCTCCAGTGGGACAAGGACGACTGCGCGGAGGTCGGGCTCGTGAAGTTCGACCTGCTCGGCCTCGGGATGCTCGAGGCCCTGCACCGCATGGTCGACTTCGCCGCCTCGTACCACCGCGTGGACGTCGACCTCGCGACGATCCCCCAGGACGACAGGGTCTACGAGATGCTCGCTCGGGCGGACTCGATGGGGGTGTTCCAGGTCGAGAGCCGTGCCCAGATGGCGACGTTGCCACGGCTCAGACCGAGTTGCTTCTACGACCTCGTCGTCGAGGTCGCGCTCATCCGGCCAGGACCGATCCAGGGTGGATCAGTCCACCCCTACCTCCGACGCCGCAACGGCGAGGAGGAGGTGCGCTACCTTCACCCCCTTCTCGAGCCGGCGCTCGCGAAGACCCTCGGCGTCCCGCTGTTCCAGGAGCAGCTCATGCAGATCGCGATCGACGTCGCGGGCTTCTCCGCGGTCGAGGCGGACCAGCTGCGCCAGGCGATGGGCTCGAAGAGGTCGGCTGCCCGGATGGAACGCCTGCGCGAGCGGCTCTACGCGGGGATGGCCGAGCGCGAGGTGAGCCGTGATGTCGCCGACGCGATCTACGACCAGCTCGCCGCATTCGCTAACTTCGGCTTCCCCGAATCGCACGCGGTCTCCTTTGCCTACCTCGTCTACGCATCAGCGTGGTTCAAGTGCCACTACCCCGCGGTGTTCCTCGCAGCGCTGCTCGACTCGCAGCCGATGGGCTTCTGGTCCCCCCAGAGCCTCGTCGCCGACGCGAGGCGCCACGGTGTCATCGTGCTCGGGCCCGAGGTGAACGAGAGCGCGGCGGGCGCGCGGCTCGTCGCGAGCCCGCCGGGAGGCCGCGAGCGAGGATCGCGCGAGCGCAACGGGACGGCAGTCCGACTCGGGCTCGCGTCGGTGCGCGGTATCGGGGCGGACCTCGCGGCACGGATCGCCGCCGGGCGCCCCTACGAGAGCCTCGAGGACCTCGCTCGCCGCAGCGAGGCGAGCCGTTCCCAACTCGAGGCGCTCGCGACCGCGGGAGCCTGCATCGGCCTTCCGGCCCTCGGTGGCGGCGCCCCGCCTCCGGCAGGATCGAGGCGTCGCGAGGCGCTGTGGGCAGTCGGGGTGCTCGCAGGCGGCGGGCGACTGCCCGGGATGGTCGTCGGTGTCGACGCGCCCGTGCTGCCGGAGATGACCGCGGTCGAGACGACGGCCGCCGATCTGTGGGCGACCGGGGTCACCACCGGCGCGCACCCTTTTGCTCACCTACGGGAGGCGCTCGGGATCTCCGGCGTGCTCACGGCGTCGGCCCTCGTGGGCGGAGCGGGGGAGGGACGGGTCACGGTCGCGGGGATCGTGACGCACCGCCAGCGTCCGTCGACCGCCGGCGGGACGGTCTTTTTGAACCTCGAGGACGAGACCGGGGTCGTGAACGTCATCTGCTCGCCGGGCTGCTGGGCTCGTTACCGCCCCGCGCTGTCCGGCGCGGCCGCGCTGCTCGTGCGTGGCCGGCTCGAGCGGGTCGCAGAGGCGGTGAGCATCGCCGCCGAGCGCGTCGACGCCCTCGAGCTGCCGCTCGGGCTGAGGCGCTCGCGCGACTTCCGCTGACAGGCCAACGCGGGTGCCCGCCCGCGGCGGCGTGCACCCGCTATAGTGGGGGGGCTTGAAGCCTTCGACAGCGAGGGCCCGCCGTACCGGGGGCCACAGCCGTGCCGGGTGCATCGGGGACATTCGCAGTCTTATCTCGCTCTCGTAGTCGCTCCGTCAACGTCGCGGACCTCGAGGCGACCTTCCGCTCGGCAGGCCGGCGGCTCCAGGATCTGATGGTCACCCTCACGGACGCCGAACGCACGGCCGTGCTTCTCGCCCATTTCGCCGAGTGTTCGACCCGCAGGATCGCGACTCTGCTCGCGGTGTCCGAGGAGTCGGCCGCCGCCGAGATACGCTCCGGCGTCGCGAAGCTCGAGCGCGAGCTCGCCCGCCGACGACGCCGGCCGTCGCTCGTCCGCGGCCCCGCACTAAAGATCGTTCCCGACGCCGCGGATCCCGTCGTGGCCGCCCCGGGCGCCACGGGAGCACACTCGCGTCGCTCACCTCGCACTGCACCGGCACGGCTCCCGTGCCCTGGGCGGTGGTCCGGCGAATAGGGCGAATAGGGCGGCAATTCAGCCGTCGCCGTCCCGCGGGGCGACGAGTTCTCCCGCGCGTCCGCGCCGAGCTCAGCGCGATCGCCAGGCGTCTGGGTCGTCGGCGAGGCGTCGGACATCCACCGGGAGATCGCCGCTCGCGACGTCTGCAAGGCTCGTGCGCTCGAGCACGGCCCGCAGGCTCGCGCGGACAGCGATCCATACGTCTTGCAGACGTGCATTCGCACCGTCGTACGTGGTCGTCTCGGGCCGGCTGCCGCGGATCTCCGCGAGCGGTCCGTCGATCGCTCGGAACACGTCGGCGATCGAGATCTCCGATGCGGGCCGAGCGAGCCGGTATCCGCCCTCGGAGCCGCGCTGGCTCATGACGATGCCGGACCGGCGGAGCTCGGCGAGGATCCCCTCGAGGAACTTCGCCGGCAGACCCTGCCCTGTGGCGAGCGCCGTTCCGGCGACCGGGCCGCCGCCGCTCGCGGCGAGCGCGACGAGAGCGCGCACCGCGTAGTCCACCTTCGCAGAGATGTGCATGTGCCTACCAGGGCCCGAGCGGGGGGAGCCCATCGTCGTCGCTGCGGCCGACGAGCCAGCAGAGGATCGCGCGACTCGAGCCAGAGACAGTCCGCCGGTCGTCACCGGCGCCGTGGCTCTCGGGCGGGCGGCCGACCACGCGGAGATCGACCGCCATGCCGGGTGCGAGTCGTGAGCCGAGAGCGGGGAGGAGGAGCTCGAGCTGGCGTGTGACGTAGCGCTCGTCCCAGTCGGACGCCTCGTAGCCGAGGCCGAGGTCGACGCGATGGATCTCGACCTCCTGCAGACGGCGCAGCGGCAGCTGGTGCACCGGCACCTCGATCCCGCTGCGAAGCGCTCGGCCGGTCGCCCATGTGTCGGCGGCCGTCGCCCGCAGCGCGGACTCGAGGCGACGGCTCGCCTGAGCGACGTCGGCGCGCAATGCATCCGCTGGCCGACCGGAGCCGCTCTCGATGTCGGCGTCGCGGCTCGCGGTCCCACCCGGGTACTGCACGCCGACGCGACCTTCGCCGGCGGCATCGAGGACGCGGACGAAGCTGTCCGCGTTGCGGGCGATGTGGGCGAGCACGTGGCCGACGCTCCAGCGGGGAAGTCGCGTCGGCCGGCGCGCGGCCGTGTCGTCGAGGTCCGCGAGGGACGCGTCGAGCGCGCGGTGCGAGGCCTCGACGAGCTCGATGTCGTCTTCGATGTCGCGTCCGCTGGCGGCGCTCACGCGCGGAGATCGCTCTCGCTCGTGACCGGTCCCTCGATGGCGAGGAGGAGCGTCCTCAAGTCGGCGGCCAATCGCTCCCGTGTGTCGCGGTCGACCGCGGCGAAGAGGCGCTCCTCGGCGACGGTCTTCGCGGCGATCAGGCGATCCGCGGCGCAGAGCCCGTCCGCGGTCAGCGACACGAGGACGTGGCGCCTGTCATGGGGATCGACGTCCCGGCGGACCCAGCCTCGTCTCTCGAGCCGAGCGAGCCGGTTGGTCATCGCTCCGGAGGTGACCTGCGCGTCGCGCCCGAGCGTGCCCGCGCTCGTTCGGCGTCCGGGGCTCTGGCGAAGACCGAGCAGCACCTCGGCTTCCCACGTCTCCATGTCGAGTCCAGCGAGGTCCGCGCGGAACGCGCCGGCGAGGTGGTGTGCCGCCCGCTTGAGACGTATCGCGAGGGACTTCGTCGCCACGTCGAGCGCGGGGTTCTCCTCGCGCCAGTACGCGACGAGGGCGTCGACGCGGTCCCTCGGTGCCGTGGGGACGTCGGTCGGCACCGTGGCGACCGTCTCGGTAATCATCGCGTCAGGGTAGACCGGAGCGCGGGGGCGAGCCCGCCATCGAAGGGGCGATTGCCCGCCGGCGGGGAGTTGTGTACGGTGACGACGTGGGATATCTCTTCATATGAAGAATATGAATATTGAGAGAATAGCCCGGTGCGGGTGGCGATGAGCGCGCAGCCGACGACCGGCGCCGTCGGAGCGAACGTCGCGGGACATGGGCGGAGCTGGGCGGTGCTCGCGATCTGCTGCGTCGCGCAGTTCATGGTCGTGCTCGACGTATCGATCGTGAACGTCGCGCTGCCGCAGATGCGCGACCGGCTCGGCCTGTCGGTGACCGGCCAGCAGTGGGTCGTGAACGCGTACACGCTTGCGTTCGCCGGGCTTCTGATGCTCGGAGGGCGGGCCGGGGACCTGTTCGGCCGCCGGCGAGTGTTTCTCGTCGGGCTCACCGTGTTCACGAGCTGCAGCCTCGTTGGCGGCCTCGCCCAGAGCGGCACGTGGCTCATCGTGGCGCGCGCGGCGCAGGGCCTAGGAGCGGCGATCCTCGCGCCGTCGACGCTGTCGCTTCTCACAAGCACCTTCAGCGATCCGCAGGAGAGACGGCGCGCGCTCGGCGTCTGGTCCGCGACCGCAGCGAGCGGAGCAGCCGTCGGCGTGCTCGTCGGAGGCGTGCTCACCGATCTGCTCGACTGGCGATGGGTGCTCATCGTCAACGTGCCGATCGGGGCGGCGCTGCTCGTCGCTGCCGTCGTGGTCCTCGTCGAGTCGCGAAGCGAAGACGCCCCCCGCAGCCTCGACCTCCCTGGAGCCGTCACGGTGACCGGCGGGCTCACGCTCGTCGTCTATGGGATCGTGAGCACCGATGCGCATCCGTGGGGCTCGCCTCAGACGATCGCGACGCTCGCGGCGGGTGCCGCGTTGCTCGCGACGTTCGGGGTGCTCGAGGGGCGCATCTCCGCGCAGCCGCTCGTCCCGCTCGGGATCTTCAGGCGCCGCGCGGTGTCGGTCGCGAACGCGATCGCCGTGACGATCGGCGGCTCGCTGTTCGGCGTCTACTTCTTCCTTTCGCTCTACATGCAGCAGGTCGCCGGCTACAGCCCGCTGCGCGCCGGGATCGCTTTCCTCCCTGCCGGCCTCTCGACCATGGTCGCGTCGCTCGTCGGGACGCGTCTCGTGACCCGTCTCGGCGCCCGCCGGCAGCTCGTCGTCGGCCCGGTCGTCGCCGCCGTCGGGGTCGGCTGGCTCGCGACGCTCGGCTTCGGCGACGGGTACGCGTCGCACATGCTGGGGCCGCTGTTGCTCTTCGGTATCGGTATCGGCTTCAGCTTCGTGCCGATGACGCTCGCCGCGACGACCGGCGTGCCGGTCCACCAGGCGGGGCTCGCGTCGGGGCTCATCAACACGACCCGCCAGGTCGGCGGAGCGGTCGGTCTCGCGGCGATGGCGACGATCGCGTCGCGCGTCACCGCCGACCGCCTCGGCACGGGCTCCTCCGCCGCCGTCGCGCTGACAGGCGGCTATGACCGCGCGTTCGCCGTATCGACGGCGCTTCTCGTCGTCGGTGCCACACTCGCATTGGCGCTCCCGACGCGTGCGAGTGGCGCCGTGCACTGAGGAGCGGGCGAGGCTGCGTCACGACGCATCGTATGGCTCTGCATGTCGCGACGGTTGACGCGTTGTTGAGGTCGAACGGCGGATTGTTTACAACCTGGTGAGGCGTCCCCGGCGGACACTTCACCTATGGCTGATCTTCTCTCGGTTCTGGGGATAGTCGTCTTCACGCTCGCCTCGCTCGGGCTCGTCGCGGCTCTGGAGCGCGTATGAACGCGGTCCAGGCCGTCCTGCTCCTCGTCGCAATCGTGCTCTTCGTCTACCTCGGCGTCGCGATGTTCCTCCCGGAGCGCTTCTAGATGGGGTACCTCTGGACGATCGTGGCACTCGTCGTCGCGCTCGGGATCACATGGCGCTACCTCGGCTCGTACATGGCAGCGGTGTTCGACGGGCGGGTCGGCTTCCTCGGAGCTCTCGAGCGGCCTCTCTACCGTGCGCTCGGCACCGGGCCCGAGCACGAGCAGACGTGGAAGCGCTACGCGACGTCGCTCGTCGTCTTCTCGGGCGTATCGATCGCGCTCACCTACCTACTGCTGCGCATCCAGGGATCGCTGCCATTCAACCCGCAGCATCTCGGTGGCGTGCCACCCGCGCTGAGCTTCAACACGAGCGTGTCGTTCGTCACGAACACGAACTGGCAGAACTACGGCGGCGAGACGACGATGTCGTACTTCGCCCAGGTCGGGGCATTGACCGTCCAGCAGTTCGTGAGCCCCGCGGTCGGCATCGCCGTCGCGATAGCGCTGGTGCGTGGCTTTGCTCGAAAGGGCTCGACGACGATCGGCAACTTCTGGGTCGACATCACCCGGTGCATGCTCTACATCCTCCTCCCGATCGCGTTTCTCGCCGGGATCGTGTTCGTCGGCGAGGGTGCCGTCCAGACGCTGGCCGGCACCGTGAGCGTCCACGACGCACTGAACGGCGTGACCCAGACCATCGCCCGGGGCCCGATCGGCTTCATGGAGGCCATCAAGCAGCTCGGGACCAACGGCGGCGGCTTCCTCGACGCGAACTCCGCGACGACCTTCGAGAACCCGACGGCGCTCACGAACTGGCTCTCGATCTACCTCCTGCTCGCGATCCCGTTCGCGCTCACGTACACGTTCGGCAAGATGGTCGGAAGCGTGAGGCACGGGCGGGCCCTGCTCGCCGCGATGGTCCTGATCTTCGGAGTCTGGGTCGGCTTCACTAGCTACGCCGAGCACCAGGGAAATCCGGCAGTCGCCGCGGCAGGGATCACACAGCAGCCGACGGGCAACACCGAAGGCAAGGAGGTGCGCTTCGGCGACACGACGTCCGCGCTCTTCGGGGTGTCCTCGACGATGACCTCGACGGGGTCCGCGGACGCGGCATACGACTCCTTCACGCCAATGGGTGGCTTCGGCTTGCTCACGGGCATGATGCTCGGCGAGGTCACTCCCGGCGGGACGGGTAGCGGTCTCTACACGATCTTGATCTACGCGATCATCGCCGTGTTCATCGGCGGACTGATGATCGGGCGAACACCGGAGTACCTGGGCAAGAAGATCCAGGCGACCGAGATCAAGCTCGCGGGCCTCGGCTCCCTCGTCATGCCTCTCGCGGTGCTCGTGCTCACGGGCATCGCCGTCTCGGTGCACGCCGGCCGTATCGGCCCGCTGAACAGCGGCCCTCACGGGTTCACGGAGATCCTCTACGGGCTCACCTCGCAGGGCAACAACAACGGCTCTGCGTTCGGCGGCCTTACGGGGAACACTCCCTTCTACAACATCGTCGGCGCCATCGACATGCTGATCGGGCGTTTCGGCATCATGATCCCCGCGCTCGCACTCGGCGGCGCGCTCGCGGCGAAGAACGTCGTCCCGGAGTCGCTCGGGACCTTCCGGACGGACAACCCGATGTTCGTGGGTCTCGTGATTGGCGTCATCGTCATCATCGGCGGCCTCACGTTCTTCCCCGCCGTGGCGCTCGGACCGATCGTCGAGCAGCTGAGCCACGGGAGGTTCTTCTAGATGGAGCAGACCAGCGCGACCTCGACCGTCGAGGAGTCGTCCGCCCGGACGGGGGCGGCGCGCCCGCATGGCGTCGCGGAATCGCGGAGCCTGTTCGACCGTGAGATCCTGCGACAGGCGCTCGTCGACGCGTTCAAGAAGCTCGATCCACGCGTCCAGCTGCGCAATCCGGTGATGTTCGTCGTGCTCGTGGGCACGGTCGTCGTGCTACTGGAAGCGATCCGGCACCCGGGGACGTTCACCTGGTCGATCACGATCTGGCTCTTCCTCACGGTGATCTTCGCCAACTTCGCCGAAGCGATGGCCGAAGGGCGCGGGAAGGCGCAGGCCGACACCCTCCGGCGAATGCGCTCGGAGACCGAAGCTCGCCGCCTCGACGAGTCCGGAGCCGAGGCGCGGCTTCCTGCGTCCGATCTGGTGAAGGGTGACCTCGTGGTGT
>DATLRJ010000162.1:0-6181 GCA_035534715.1 Acidimicrobiales bacterium
TTCCTGCTCACGCTCGTGGAGCTCGGCTACGTCCGCAACGACGGGCGGAGCTTCGCGCTCCGGCCACGCGTCCTCGAGCTCGGCTACGCCTACCTCTCGGGGCTCAGCCTGACAGACGTCGCCCAGCCGCACGTCGAGGAGTTCGTCTCGAAGGTGCGCGAGTCGTCGTCGATCTCGGTTCTCGACGGGAACGACGTCGTGTACGTCGTGCGCGTCCCGACCAAGCGCATCATGACGATCGCGATCTCGGTCGGGACGCGCTTTCCCGCCTACTGCACGTCGATGGGCAGGGTGCTCCTCGCACACCAGACGCCCGAAGAGGTCGACCGCTACCTCGCGGACGTCGACCTCGAGCGGCGCACGAAGCAGACGGTCGTGTCGCAGGACGCGCTCCGTGCGCTCCTCGCCGAAGTGCGCTCGCAGGGCTACGCGCTCGTCGATCAGGAGATGGAGGACGGTCTCCGCTCCGTCGGCGTGCCGATCCGCGACGCGTCGGGGACGGTCGTCGCCGCCATGAACGTCTCGGCCCACTCGCACCGCGTGTCGATCGCCGAGATGACGGGCGAGTTCCTCCCGCTGCTACGCGTCGCCGCCAAGCGGATCGAGGACGACTTGTGGGCCCAAGGGTCACGGCGCGACGGGAGCGGTGCCGGCGGGTGACCCCTCACCCTCCCACCGCGACCTCACGCGTCATCACGACGACGTCGCGGCCCTCGCGCCACCTCGGCAGGACGGCGGCGCGCGCGTAGCCACGCGCGGCATAGAAGCGCTCCGCCGGGCCGGAGCCGACCGTCTCGAGGCGGACGGCTCGGCAGCCCTGCTCCGCGGCGAAGCGCTCGACGTGGTGGAGGAGCTGGCTCCCGACGCCCTCGCCGCGGGCGGCCGGATCGACGAGAAGGCGGCTGCACTCGCAGATCTCGCCGCGGACCTCGCCGGTCGCGACGCCGAGTATCGAGCCCGCAGCGCCTGGGCGCGCGGGCTGGTCGCCGCCACGCGCCACCACCGCGAAGGGCTCGCCCGGCTTCCACCTCTCGCCGTAGGTCACGCGCGCACACTGCGCCCCCGTCGCCCACGCCCACTCCGACGCGACGGCGTCGAGGCAGGACGCGACCGACAGCTCGACCTCACGGCCGCCTCGGCCCCGCACGACCGCGCCGCCGAGCGCCGGGGACGCGACGACGCGCCACGGGCGGCCCGCGGCGGCGAGGTCCTGCTCGAGCAGGTGCAGGTGCGTGACGACCGTCAGGCGCTCGTAGCCCGCGAGGAAGGCAAGAGACGGCGCGACGAGCTCGTGCTCGACACTCGTCGACAGCGTCACATGGGGGACGAAGGGCCGGCCCGGCCGCCCGGGCGGTGGGGCGAGCGGCCCGGTCGCCGCACCTCGTCGTAGCTCGTCGAGCTCGTCGGACGCTCCAGACACCGCGAGGTAGACGACGGGCCTGCCGGGGGCGAAGGTGCCGGCCGGGCCGAGCGTGATCTCGAACGGCGCGACCGAGGCCGCGAGCCGCGCGAGGAGGGACACGACCGCGGGGAGCTCGTCGGCGCCGACGTTCACCGGCGCGACGAGCGTGACGTGCGGGGCGACGCGCTCCTGCGCGCGGGCTCGCAGCGCGCGACGCAGGCCCACGACCTCGGCCGCGGCGCCGTGCTCGAGGAGCAGCGCGACGAGGAGGCGGTGGCGCACGCTCACCCGTGGGACGGCCGGCCGACCCGGCGCGCGAGGTGGACGCCCACGCTGGCGGAGATCAGCGCCCTGGAGACGCCCCGGCCGCCTCGAGCCGGGCGCGCGCCCGCTGCGCGACCGCGGCCGGCTCGTCGGGCGCGAGCGTCGCGAGCGCCGTGCCGGTCGCGCGCACGGGTCCCCCTGCGTCGTCGGCGACCCCCGGGGTCGGCGCCGCCGCGCCCTGAGCCGCGCCCGCGCCGTCCGCTCGCTCGAGCGCCCGCCGTGCGCGCTCGACGTCGACCTCGCTCCCGAGCTCCGCGACCCCGGCGAGGATCGTGAGCGTGTTCGCGTCCTGTTCGAAGTGGACGAACCCACCGTGGACAGCCGCGAGCTGACTCGTCGCGCCCTCTCCCGCGTCGACCGGGGCGAGCCTGACGACGGTCACGCCGGCGGCGCCGATGAAGTCCTCGTGATGCGCGAGGAACGCGATCTCGCCGCCATCGGTCCGCATCGACACCTCGGCGACATCGCCGCTGTAAAGGACGCGCTCGGGTGTGACGAGCTCGACGTGGAACGGGGTCGCCATCAGGGCTCCTTGTCGTGACCGCTGTGCAGGCTGCCGGGCGCTCAGGCGCCGGCGAGCTGCTTGGCCTTCGCGTGCACCTCGTCCACGCCGCCGACGTTGAGGAACGCCTGCTCCGGGACGTCGTCGAGCTCGCCGCCGATGAGCGCCTCGAAGCTGCGGACCGTCTCGTCGATCGGCACGTACACGCCGGGTTGACCGGTGAACACCTCCGCGACGAAGAACGGCTGGGAGAGGAAGCGTTGGATCTTTCGTGCGCGCGACACGGTGAGCCGGTCCTCCTCCGAGAGCTCGTCGAGGCCGAGGATCGCGATGATGTCCTGGAGCTCGCGGAAACGCTGGAGGACACGCTTGACCGCCTGGGCGCACGAGTAGTGGCGGTCGCCGACAACCTCGGGCGCCAAGATGTTGCTCGTCGACGCGAGCGGGTCGACCGCCGGGTAGATGCCGAGCGCGGCGATCTGGCGGGAGAGCTCGGTCGTCGCGTCGAGGTGCGTGAAGGTCGTGAACGGCGCAGGGTCGGTGTAGTCGTCGGCAGGGACGTACACGGCTTGGAGCGACGTGATCGAGCGCCCCTTGGTCGACGTGATGCGCTCCTGGAGCTGGCCCATCTCGCTCGCGAGCGTCGGCTGGTAGCCGACCGCGGAGGGCATCCGCCCGAGCAGCGTCGACACCTCGGAGCCGGCCTGGACGAAGCGGAAGACGTTGTCGACGAAGAGGAGGACGTCCTGGTTCTTCACGTCGCGGAAGTACTCGGCCATCGTGAGCGCGGAGAGCGCGACCCGAAGTCGCACGCCGGGCGGCTCGTCCATCTGGCCGTACACGAGCGCGCACTTGTCGATGACGCCGGACTCCTGCATCTCGAGCCAGAGGTCCGTGCCCTCTCGCGTGCGCTCGCCGACGCCCGCGAACACCGACACGCCGCCGTGCTGCTGGGCGACGCGGCGGATCATCTCCTGGATGAGCACGGTCTTGCCGACGCCCGCTCCCCCGAACAGGCCGATCTTGCCGCCCTGCACGTACGGCTCGAGCAGGTCGATGACCTTGATCCCCGTCTCGAGGACCTGCCGGCGCGGCTCGAGGTCCGCGAACGGCGGTGCGCTCCGGTGGATCTCCCACCGGTCGTCGATCTCGCCGATGTCGTCGGTGTCGAGCGGCTGCCCGACGACGTTGAAGACGTGACCGAGCACGGCGTTGCCGACCGGGACCGTGATCCCCCGGCCGGTGTTGCGCGCGACCGCGCCGCGCTCTAGGCCGTCGGTGGCCTTGAGGCAGATGCAGCGAACGCGGCCCTCGCCGATCTGCTGGGCCACCTCGGCGACGATGACGGACCGCTCACCCTCGAGCTCGAGGTCGATCTCGAGAGCGACGTTGATCTCGGGAAGCGCGTGCGGCGGGAACTCCACGTCGACGACCGGGCCGGCGATCGCGACGACGCGGCCGTTCTCGGCCGCCTTCGGCGCGTGGGTGGGGTGGGCCTCGGTGGTGGTCATGCGATCTGCTCCTCGGTGTGCTCGTCGTCGATGTCGACGTAGCCGGTCGGGCCGGCCTGACGGAGCGCTTCGGCCCCGCCGACGATCTCCATGATCTCGGTCGTCACCGCGTCCTGACGGACGCGGTTCATGACGCGGCGAAGCGTCGTGATGAACTCCTCGGCGTTCTCCGTCGCTGCCGACATCGCCCGCTGGCGGGCGGTGTGCTCTGACGCGGACGCCTCAAGCAGCGCCTGGTAGACCACGGCCTCGGCGTACTGCGGCACGAGCAGCTGGAGCAGCTCCTCCGGGAGCGGCTCGAAGTCATAGAAGCCCGCCGCGCTGGGCCCGTCCCCCGGAGCCACGTCGGGATCGTGCGGATGCGCCGCCGTGCCCGCACCGGTCGAGGGTGCCGGCGGAGGCAGCAGCGGGAGGACCTGCCGGGTCGCGACGCTCTGCACGCCCGCGGAGTGGAAGCGCCACGAGACGAGCTGGACGATGTCGACCTCACCGTCGAGGAAGGGGCCGACGAGCTCGACCGCGACGGCCCGCGCGTCGGCGAACGTCGGTCGGTCGGTCATCTGGCTGAACGCCCTGTGGATCGCGCGTCCCCGGAACCGGAAGTATGACTGGGCCTTGCGCCCGACTGTGACGAGCGTGTACTCCCGACCCTCCGCCTCGCCGGCGCGCATCAGCCGGTCCGCGGTGCGCAGCGCGATCGAGTTGTACCCGCCGCAGAGCCCCCGGTCGGCGACGACGACGAGGAGCAGGACCCGCTCGGCGTGCTCGGGAGTGCCGATGAGCCGACCGGCGCCGGTCGCGTCGCCCGCGACGGTCGCGAGCACGTTCTGCACGCCGGCGACGTACGGTCGCGCTCCGGAGATGCGTGCCTGGGCGCGCACGATCTGCGACGCCGCGATGAGCTCGAACGCGCGCGTGATCTTCTTCGTCGACTCGACTGTGCGGATCCTCCGCCGGAGCTCGCGCTCCTGTCCACCGGCCATGGCTCAGGCCGCCCCGTCCTCGCGAGACCCGTCGTTCGCACCCGAGGAGAACGCGGACTTCACCTCCGCGACAGCGGCGGCGATCGCGGCCTCGTCGGGCAAGGTTCCCTTCTCCCGGATCTGCTCGAGCAGGTCGGGGTGGGCCGCACGCATATGCGCTCGCAGGGCTGCCTCGAAGCGCTGGACGTCCTCGATCGCGACGTCGTCGATGTGGCCCTTCACGCCGGCGAAGATGACGACGACCTGCTCCTCGACGGGCATCGGGTCGTTGAGGCCCTGCTTGAGCAGCTCGGTGAGGCGGTACCCGCGATCCAGCTGGGCCTGCGAGGCCTTGTCGAGCTCGGAGCCGAAAGTTGCGAACGCCTCGAGGTCGCGGAACTGCGCGAGGTCGATCTTCAACGACCCGACGACGGACTTCATGGCCTTGATCTGTGCGGCGCCACCGACGCGCGACACGGAGTTGCCGATGTTCATCGCCGGCCGGACGCCGGAGTTGAAGAGGTCCGTCTCGAGGAAGATCTGCCCGTCGGTGATCGAGATGACGTTCGTCGGGATGTAGGCCGAGATGTCCCCGGCCTTGGTCTCGATGACCGGCAGCGCGGTGAGCGAGCCGCCACCGCGCTCGTCGGAGAGCTTCGCGGCGCGCTCGAGCAGGCGACTGTGCAGGTAGAACACGTCGCCCGGGTAGGCCTCGCGGCCCGGCGGACGGCGGAGCAGGAGCGAGATCTGGCGGTATGCGTCGGCCTGCTTCGACAGGTCGTCGTAGACGACGAGAGCGTGCTCGCCGTTCTCCATCCAATGCTGGCCCATCGCGCACCCCGCGTACGGCGCGAGGTACTGGAACGGCGCCGGCTCGGAGGCGGCGGCGGCGACGACGACCGTGTACTCGAGTGCGCCGTACTCGGCGAGCGTGGACACGATCTGCGCGACCGTCGACCCCTTCTGGCCGATCGCGACGTAGATGCACTTCACACCCTTGCCGCGCTGGTTGATGATCGTGTCCACCGCGATCGTCGTCTTCCCGGTCTTCCGGTCGCCGATGATGAGCTCCCGCTGGCCCCGCCCGATCGGGGTGATCGCGTCGATCACCTTGATGCCCGTCTGCAGCGGCTCGGTAACCGGCTGCCGGTTGACGATGCCCGGGGCCTGGATCTCGACGCGACGCATCGTCGTGGAGCCGAGCTGACCATTGCCGTCGATCGGCTCGCCGAGCGGGTTCACCACGCGGCCGAGTAGGGCGTCCCCTACGGGGACCGAGAGGATCGTGCCGGTCGAGCGGACGACCTGGCCCTCGTCGAGCCCGTCGACCTCGCCGAGCACCACGGCCCCGATCGACTCCTCGTCGAGGTTGAGCGCGAGACCGACCACGCCGTTCTCGAACTCGAGCAGCTCGTTCACCGAGGCGTGCGGAAGCCCGGTGACGCGCGCTATGCCGTCGCCGACCTCGGCGATCCGGCCG
>DATLRJ010000163.1:0-6434 GCA_035534715.1 Acidimicrobiales bacterium
GTCCGCCTCGCTCGCGAGAGGGATGGCGCCCGGGCTCATCTGAACTCCCCCCTCGAGCGGTTCGCTTCGTATTCCGGGAATTATATAGTTCCGGTTACGACGGAATCAAGCGATTTCCGGAAAAGCCTATATTCCGCCAGGAGCGGAATAAATCGATAAGCGGAATCAAGGATGCACCACCAACCTCTCCCGCCGAGCCAGGTTGGAGTTCACAGCCAGGACCGACCAGACGCTCGAGGTCGCTCACTTGTTGGCTCGCTCCACTCACGCACGCCCTGGACCGAACCAGACAGATGAGGCGGGGTGGAAGACACGCTCCCTGTTCCGTGCACCGTGGAGCACGCGGCAGAAGTCTATCGGCGCACTCGTAATGCGCAGGTCAGGGGTTCGAATCCCCTCTCGGGCTCCAGCTCAGCAGCGGTATCTCGAACGGTGGGCCACCTCCGTACGGTGCGGTCCCACCGGACCGCTCGCAGCGGCGCCCAACGGGATCCGGTGGAGGTCGATCGACCCCACGTCGGCTCCGCCAGCGTTGTCGCGTTCGCGCGTCGCGGAGCCCGGGCTCATCGCTCGAGCGACCCGGACCGCTCTTCGGTACCCCCGATGGATCGGGTCGGCGTGGGGGTGCAGGGCGCGTCGAGCGCGTGGCTCCGTGTCGCCGACGCGACGCGCTCGGCCCTCGCGTCCCTCTTGAGACACCACGTGCGGTAACCCGCGTAGAACACGGCCAAACCCGCGGCGAAGAAGACGGGCTGGAGCCACGAGAACGACCGGATGACCGCGACCTCGACCACGATCCACCCCGTCAGCAACGCGCCGGCCCCCATCGCGAGGTCGGCGTGCCTCTCGTGACCCAGCCAGGCCGCCCTCGCGGCGACGGTCATGGGCACGCCGACGATCACGAAGAGCGCTCCGCCAGCGAAGACCGGGCTGTCGAAGGGCAGGCGACCGTTGATCTCCGCGCCGAGATCGAGCGAGTTGGCCGCGAGACCGACGGAGCCGGCGATCCCCCCGACCGCGATCAGTCCCTCGGCGACGCCCAGCAAGCGTCTCCGCTGGGGCGCCCGGTCATGTTGCGAGCACATGGCTCAAGCGTGGATGCCGCCGAATCCGATGGCCAGGGTCGAACGATCGGTTCGCCGTCCGCACGCCGCGAATCACCGGGCGTCGTGGGTCCGCAGGGCGGCCATCCCCCTGGGCCGGACACTCGTGGCGCCGGGCGGCGCCGTCGCACGGCCCGGAACCGGTGACGGGTGCCGGCGCTCGGTCGCGCCAGTCAGTCCCTCCCCGACGATTGGCTATCGGCGTGTCGCCGCGTCACTTCGCGAAGGCCGGGATCCCCGCCCAGGAGAACGGGAAGCGTCGCGCCTTGCCGTGGAGCTTGTAGGTCACGACGAGCTTCGAGAACAGCCGGCCGTGCTTGGTCTGCACCGGTGCAGACAGCCGGACGGTGCTCTTCGGGAAGTACGAGATCTTCGACGCGGCGCAGTACGGGTTGCAGAGGTTCAGGCCGAAGCGCGTCGTGCCCACCGCCTCCTTCGCAGTCCAGCGGGTCCAGTGCGTCGCGGTGAGCTCGGAGTTGGCGTCCGCGCATGAGATCACGAAGTTCACCGGCTTCAGCACCGGCTTGCCCGCGCACGTGAGCATCCGCACGACGACGACGGCCTCGGGCGAACGGCTCGCGCCTCCGGCCGCGGCGGACCCCGATGCCGAGATTCCGAACACGTACACGAGCGACCCGGCGGCCGCGACCGCGATGCTCGAGAGCAACGCAACGACACGCCGGCGGCGCGACCGGCGCGCCCGCGTCCCGGTGCCACCGCGGGGGACCTCGGCGTCGGAGTGCTTCGAGCGTCGCGGCGAGGTGGTCACCCCCGCGAAGCTACTACTGGCACCGGGGCCAGGGTTCGCGATATCGGCGACCCGTGCCGCCGGACCGGGACGACGCCGGGGCACGTCGCCGACGGCACTGCCCGAGGGGCAGCGCACGCCGGAGCGACCGCAGGCGCGGGGTGCTACGCTGAACACAGCATGTCGAACATACACAGCATGATTACATCGCGAGCTCGGGGATCGGGTGCGCGAGCGGACGAGGGGATGGTGCGCAGGTGAGCTTCGAGGAGCGCTTCGCGCGACGCACGGAACGGTCGAAGCAGCTGTACGAGCGCGCACGGCAGACGATCCCCGGTGGCGCCGGCAGCAGCGCCCGCACCGTGAGCTTCGGCTGGCGGCCGTACCCGCCGTTCATGGCCGAAGGCACCGGTGCGCGCCTCACCGACGTCGACGGCAACGAGTACGTCGACTACCTGCTCGGTCTCGGGCCGATGATCCTGGGCCACCGCCACCCGGTCGTCACGCAGGCCGTCTGCGACGCGGTTCGCGATCTCGGCACGTGCTTCGGCCTCCCCTACGAGCTCGAGGTCGACGCGTCGCGCAAGGTCGTCGACGCGGTGCCCGGGATCGACCTCGTCCGCTTCACGAACTCCGGGAGCGAGGCCGTCGGCTCCGCGGTGCGCCTGAGCCGGGCCTTCACCGGGCGCCGGCTCCTCGTGCGCTTCGAGGGTCACTACCACGGCTGGCAGGACACGGTCTACTGGAGCAACCACGTGGACCCCGCGGCCGCCGGTCCCGCCGACCACCCCCGCCCGGTTGCGTCCGGGCCGGGTGTCCCCGCGGAGCTCGAGGACACGCTCGTGGTGCTCAGCTGGAACGACCCGGAGAGCTTCCAGGCGCTCATGGACGCGCGCGGTGACGAGGTGGCCGCGGTGATCACCGAGCCGGCGGTCTTCAACACGGGCTGCATCCTGCCCGAGCCCGGCTACCTCGAGCTGCTCCGCTCGGAGACCTCGAAGCACGGCGCGCTCCTCATCTTCGACGAGGTGATCACCGGTTTCCGGTTCGCCCGCGGCGGGGCACAGGAGTGGTTCGGGGTGACCCCGGACCTCACGACGCTCGCGAAGGGCCTCGGTGGCGGCTTCCCGGTGGCTGCGCTCGGCGGGCGCGCGGACGTGATGGGGATGATCGCCGAGGGTCGCTACAGCCACTCGGGCACCTACAACGCAAACGTCGTCCAGTGCGCCGCGGTCTCCGCGACGATGGACCTGCTCGCGGAGCCCGGCCTCTACGAGCGCCAGCGCGCGGTCGGCGACCGGCTCGCCGAGGGTCTGCGGGGGCTCGCCGCGGACGCGGGGGTGCCGGTCGCCATCGAGGGCATCGGCACGGTGTTCCAGATGTGGTTCTCGGAGCACCCGATCCGCAACTGGCGCGATGCCGAGCGCTACGCGGACGTCGACCGGTTCACCCGCTGGTTCCAGGAGATGTTCCTGCGCGGCGTGCTGTTCCACCCGAGCCAGTACGAGAACTTGTTCGTCTCGCTCGTCCACACGGACGACGACGTGAAGCAGACGCTCGCGGCAGCGACCGAGGTCTTCGGGATCCTCGGCCGCGAGGCTGCCGGCGTCCGGCCCGCGGCGCGCTCCTAGGCCGAGGACAGACCGTGTCCGCACCGGGCGCACCCGCGTACGTGGGCCTCGACCTCGGGACGTCGGGACTGAAGGGCGTGGTCGTCGACCCGGCCGGGGACGTCGTGGCGTGGGCGCGCTCGGACTACCCGACCACCCGCGCGTCGGCCGGCGCGGCCGAGCAGGACAGCGCGGACTGGCTCGCGGCGGTGGTCGCCGTCGTCGCCGAGCTCGCGCTCGCCTCCCCGACGTCGACCTGGCGTGCGCTCGGGCTCTCGGGGATGATCCCGACGCTCGTCCTGCTCGACGCGCAGGACCGCCCGGTCGCCCCGGCGATCACCTGGGAGGACCGGCGCGCGCAGCACGAGGGGGCCCGGCTCGCACGACGGGTCGGGCAGCGGCGCGTCTACGAGCTCACCGGACAGCGTGTGGACGGCCGGTACCTGCTCTCGATGGCCGAGCACGCGCTCGCGACGCGTCCCGGGCTCGGCGAGCGCGTCGCCCGCATGGTCGGCGCGAAGGACTACCTCTTCGGCTGGATGACGGGCGAATGGCTCACGGACCCGAGCACCGCGACCGGCTACGGGTGCTACGGGCTCGACGCCGGCGCATGGGTCGAGGAGATCGTCGAGCGTGCGGAGCTGCCCGCCGGGGCCCGGCGATGGCTGCCCGAGATCGCTCCGTCGGCGACGGCGCGGCCGCTACGTGCGGACGTCGCGTCCGTGCTCGGCCTTCCCACGGGCCTTCCCGTGTGCCTCGGCGGCGCGGACTCGGTGCTCGCGCTGCTCGGGCTCGGCGCCGACTCACCGGGGGAGGTTGCCTACGTCTCGGGCACGAGCACGGTCGTGCTCGCCGCCGCGTCCGAGCCGCACCGGGACCGCGACGCGCGCTACCTCGTCACCCCGCTCGCCGGGCCGGGATGGGGTCTCGAGATGGACATCCTCTCGACCGGGAGCGCGATCGGGTGGCTCGCCCGCCAGTTCGGTTCCGCGTGTGACGAAGCCGCGGTCGCGTCGATGGCCGCGGGCGTGCCGTTCAGCGACGCGCCCGTGTTCCTGCCGCACCTCGCGCCCGGCGAGCAGGGTGCGCTCTGGGACCCGGAGCTCACGGGCTCGCTCGTCGGCCTCACGCTGCGCCACACGCGCGCGGATCTCGCACGCGGCCTGCTCAACGGGATCCTGCTCGAGAGCCGGCGCTGCCTCGCGGTGCTCGACGAGGTGCTCACGAGACGGGGCACCGTGCACGTCTCGGGCGCGCTCGCGTCGACCCGCTCGTTCCTCGCCGACCTCGCGGATGTGTCGTCGCGCACGGTCGTCGCGGCGTCGTCGCACGGCGCGGGTCACTCGGCGCTCGGTGCGGCCTCCCTCGCGTCGAGCGCGGTCGACGGCGTGCCACTCCCCGCGCCCACGGGGCCGCCGCCGCTCGTCGCGACGCCGACCGCGGAGCGCGGCGCGTCGTGGGCGCTCGTCGGCGAGCGTCACGACCGCGTGCGCGCCGCGCTCTCGGTCCGGCAGGATCACGAGGTGGCGCCCGAGCTCGCGTCGTCGCGACCCGGAGGCGAGGACCGTGGCTGACGGCGAGGACCGTGGCTGACGGCGAGCACATGGCGGTCGAGCTCGCCGAGCAGCCGCGGGTGCTCGCGTCGATGGTCGCGCGCTGGCCCGACCTCGTCGCGCAGGTCGAGCGAGTCGTGCCCGAGGATCTCGCGGGCGTCGCGTTCGTCGCACGGGGGTCGTCGGACAACGCCGCGGTCCTCGGCCGCTACGAGGCGGAGCGCGGGTCGGGGCGGCCCGCCGGGCTCGTGGCGCCGAGCCTGCACACGCGTTACGACGCGGACGTCGACTACTCCGGCTACCTCGCCGTCGCGCTCAGCCAGTCGGGCGAGACGCCCGAGATCGTGACGACGGCCGAGCGGTTGCGGCACGCGGGGGCGAGGGTCGTCGCGATCACCAACGAGCCGGCGAGCGCGCTCGCCTTGGTGGCGGACGCGCACCTCGCGCTCGGGGCGGGCGCCGAGCTCGCGGTGCCCGCGACGAAGACCGTGACGGCCCAGATGCTCGCGGTGCTGGCGGTCGCCGACGGGCTGCGCGCGAAACGGGGCCGCGCCGCTGCGATCGGGCCGGCCGCGCTCGCAGCGCTGCCGGACGCGATCGCGGTGCTGCTCGCGGACCTCGCCGGGCCTCGCGACCTCGCGTCGCGGTGGGTCGGAGCCGACCGGCTCGTCGTGGTCGCGCGCGGGGCGATGCTCGCCGCCGCGCTCGAGGTGGCGCTGAAGGTCCGCGAGACGGCCGGAGTGTTCGCGCAGGGCACCTCGACCGCGGACCTCGCGCACGGGCCGATCGCCTCGATCGCACCCGGCGCGGCGGTCCTGCTGCTCGACGGCGGCGGTCCCGGCTCGTCGGACGTTCGGGAGATGTCGCAGCGCCTCGCCGGCATCGCGGCGGACGCGCAGTGCGCGGGCGGCGCGCCGGGCGACGCCGTGGCGCTGCCCACCGGACTCGGCGACTCGCTCGAGGTCCTCGCGGCCACGGTGCGGGGACAGCAGCTCGCGTACGCGTGGGCGCGGGCGGTCGGGCGCGACCCGGACGCGCCGGAGGGCCTGTCGAAGGTGACGCGCACCCGATGAGCGCGCCGTCGCCCGGCGACTTCGTTGCGTGACCTGCATGGAGGGCCGCGTGCGCGCGGAGCGCGGCGGGTAGCCTGGCCGGCCAGGCGGGGCGCGCTCCCGGCGCCCGCGTGCGCGCATCGTCGGGACCACGCACGGCCGACCCGCCGAGCGACGAGGAGGGCGACGTCTTCATGGCCGTAGTCGACATCGGCGGTCGGCGATCTCCCGCGGGGACGGACCGCTACCGCGCCGCGACGCGCAAGTCGCTGCTCTACGAGGACGTGATCTCGATGGTCGAGGAGATCATCGCGACCGAGGGCCTCGAGCCCGGAGACATGCTCCCGACGCAGGCGGCGCTCGCGAAG
>DATLRJ010000164.1:0-3738 GCA_035534715.1 Acidimicrobiales bacterium
CACGCCGCCTCGAGGCTCGCGAACCCCTCCATCGTCGAGCTCCCCGACCTCGGGCATCTCGGCCCTCTCGAGCACCCCGCGACCGTCGCGAGCTCGGTCCTCGCGACATTCGACGCCGTCGGGCACGTCGCACCCGGCGAACCCGCGCGGATCTCCGAGACCGATGGTACAGCGGGGGCGTAGCCTGGGCCGATGGGCTATTCGCTTCCGAGCACGCTCAGTCCGTCCAAGCTCACGAAGTTCATGAGCTGCCCGCTCGCGTTCCGCTTCTCCTACCTCGACCATCTGCCCGAGCCTCCGTCGATCCACCTCGTTCGAGGCACGCTCGTCCACAAAGTCCTCGAGCTGCTCCTCGGCACCGCCATCGCCGAGGCGAGGACCCACGCTCGGGCCGACGTCGCGCTCGACGAGGCGTGGGAGGCGCTCGCCGACCCGGAGATCGCGTCGCTCGGTCTCGACGATCTCGGACTAGCGACCTTCCGCAGGGAGGCAGCCGCTCTCGTCGCCCGCTACTTCACGGTCGAGGACCCGACCACCGTCCGCCCGATCGGCATCGAGCTCGACCTGCGCGCCGAGCTCGACGGCGTCGAGCTCCGGGGAATCATCGACCGTCTCGACCGGCTCGAGGACGGGGAGCTCGTCATCGTTGACTACAAGACCGGACGTGCGCCGCGCCCGGAGCACGCCCGTGCACGGATGGTCGGCGTCCACTTCTATGCCCTGCTGTGCGAGCAGGTCCTCGGCCGTGTCCCGAGCGAGGTCCGGCTCATGTACCTGCGCGACCCGATCGTCGTCACCGAGTCCCCGAACGCGCAGACGATCCGCGGAGTGCGCCAGCGTGCGCTCGCTGTGTGGACGGCGATCGAGCGGGCGTGCGATCGGGACGACTTCCGGCCGAGCCCGTCGCGCCTGTGCGGCAGCTGCGCGTTCCAGCAGCACTGCCCGGCCTTCGGCGGCGATCCCGAGCGCGCTCGCGGGGATCTCGGCCCGGCGAGTGCGGCCGAGGTGGCCCCGCTCGCCGGTTAGCCTTCGTCTCCGATGACCGACGATCTCGTCCACACGTTCGACGAGCGTGCCGACGCCCTCGTCGCGAGGTGGCGCGGCAACGCGATCGCTGATCGTGTCTTCTACACGGCCTCCGCGCTCGGCGACTTCGGCCTCATCTGGGTGGTCTACGCACTGCTGCGGGCGCTTCGCGGTGGCTCGGTTAATGACCGGGCGGCGCTTCGTGCGATCGTCGCTACAGGCGTCGAGTCGTTCACCGTCAACGTGCTGATCAAGTCCGTGTTCCGCCGGAGCCGTCCACTCGAGCAGCCGGACCACCCGTTGCCACTGCGCCAGCCGCTCTCCTCGAGTTTCCCCTCCGGGCACGCGACAGCCGCGTTCTGCGGAGCGACGCTGCTGTCCGACGGCGATCCGCTCGCCCCCGTCTATTTCGCGACGGCCGCTGTCGTGGCGGCGAGCCGCGTGCACGTTCGGATCCACCACGCGTCGGACGTGGTTGGCGGGGTCGCTATCGGCCTGGCGCTGGGCAAGGTCGCGAAGCGTCTGTTCCCGCTCCGCCGGGGCGGAGTCGCGAAGGGGAGAGGTACGAGATGACCGTAGGGATCGTGATGGGGAGCGACTCGGACGAGCAGGTGATGCGCGGCGCATCGGACGCGCTCGACGAGTTCGGCATCGAGTGGGAGATGCGCGTGCTGTCCGCGCACCGGACACCGGACGACGCGATCGCGTACGCGCGCGGTGCCCGGGCGCGTGGGCTGAAGGTGATCATCGCCGGCGCGGGAGGGGCTGCGCACCTACCCGGGGTGCTCGCCGCGGTGACCCCACTCCCGGTCATCGGGGTACCTGTCGCGCTGAAGGTCCTCGATGGGCTCGACTCGCTCCTCTCGATCGTCCAGATGCCGAAGGGCATCCCTGTCGCGACCGTCGCTGTGGACGGCGCGCGCAATGCGGGGCTGCTCGCCGTCCGCATCATCGGCACCGCCGACGAGACCGTCTCGACCGAGATCGTCGCAGCGCAGCAGCGCCTCGCGGACGAGGTACGGTCGAAGGACGCCGCGCTCCAGACACGGCTCGGTCGCTGAGGCCAGCGATGCGGTCGCCGGTGCGAGCGCGGGGTCGGCGCCGAGGGTGAGCGAGCTCGCGGAGCGACTCGGATTCTCAGGCGACGACCGTGTCGTGGTCGTCTCCTGCGACGAGCTCGGATTCTCGCACGCGGCGAACGTCGCCGTCTACGACGCGCTGCGCAGCGGTGTCGCGACGTCCGCGTCGCTGATGGTGCCCGCGCCCTGGTCACGCGGCGCGGCCGCCGGGTACCGCGGTGAGGATATCGGGTGTCACCTCACGTTGAACGCCGAGCTCGACCTCTACCGATGGGGCCCGATCACCCACGCGCCGTCACTGCTCGACGGCGACGGCGGATTCCCGCGCACGGTCTCGGACGTGTGGGAGCACGCAGACCTCGAGGAGGTCCGCCGAGAGTGGCGGGCGCAGGTCGAGCGCGCGATCTACTGGGGCTTCGACGTGAGCCATCTCGACGTCCACCTGGGCGAGGTCGAGCTCAAGCCCGAGTTCTTCGACGTCTACCTCGACCTGGCCGAAGACCTCGAGCTACCCGTCCGCCTCCCGGCCCAGGAGCAGGAGCGTCGCGTCGGCTTCCCCTTCCGGGCGCTCGCGCGCGAGCGAGGGGTCCTCGCTCCAGACCGCGTCGTCGCGATCGGCGCGCTCGTCGGGCCAGGCGCGTCGATCGGGAGCGCCGTCGACGAGCTGCCGGCAGGCGTCACCGAGCTCCACGCTCATCCGGCGCTCGACACGCCGGAGTTACGCGCTTCCGCTCCTGACTGGCGACAGCGCGTCGACGAGCGGGAGCTCCTCTCGACCGAAGGGACCCTCGCGGCGGCATTCGAGCGCTCCGGGGTGCGCCTGATCGGTTACCAGGCGCTGCGGGACGCGATGCGTGGCGTGGCTGGCGGTCGGAGCCGCTTCGCATAGCTCGTGAGGAACGTGCTCGCCGCGTTGCGTCCGTAGTTCGAAATGACCTCGTAGCCGCTCGTCTCGTAGAGCCGCATCGCCGCGTGCTGGCGCGGTCCGGTGTCGAGGTAGATCTCGTCGTAGCCGAGCTCGGCGGCGCGTCGCTCGAGCGCGGCGAGAAGCACGCGGGCGACTCCCCGGCCCCGAGCCTCCGGCTCGACCCAGATCCTCTTCAGCTCGCCGATCGTGTCACCGACTTCGCATCGCCTCACACCACCGCTCGCGAGCGGGCGTCCGCCGAGCTCGACGACGACCCACGCGCCTACGGGAGGGCGGAACTCGCCGGGATCAAGGATCATGACCGAACGATCGAAGCCGGAGTAGAGGACGGCGAGGTCGTCGAGCATCCGGTCCACCATCTCGCCGACCTCTCGCGCCGCGGGGTCGACCACACGGGGCGTGGCCGGGCGAGGCGGTTCGCCGTGGCCGAGCACCACCTGCTCCCGAGACGCGGAGCTTGCGGCGTCGAGGTCCATCCGGCCCCTCGCTCAGTAGTAGCGGGGTACGTACGCGCCGCGGCCCATCGCCGCGCTTTCGAACGGGTCGACCGAGTCGTCGACCCCCCCGACGACCTCGGTGACCCACTCGAGGCGCTCCGTGAGGAGCCGCTCGACACCACCTTGGAGCGTCGTGGCCGAGATCGCGCAGGAGCCGCACGCGCCACGGAGCTCGACCTCGACGACACCGGTCGCGTAGTCCGCGTCG
>DATLRJ010000165.1:0-11225 GCA_035534715.1 Acidimicrobiales bacterium
GCGGGCCTCGAGACCGCCCGTGCTTATGGCTGGCACGTCGTCGGGCCTCGCCTGCTCGAGCAGTTCCGCGACGTCGTCGCGACTGTCGCCCCTGCGCCGCCAGTGTCCGGCTACGCGGTACGGCTCGGCGGGCTGCGCTTCGCCCGGCCCGGCGACGCCGCACGGCTTCGCGCTCGGCTCGGGGCGTGTACGACCCGAGATGTCGCTCTCCCCGTGTCGCAGCCCGCGTTCGACGGCTACCGATCGGTCCGCTGGCGCGTCGTCGCGCGGCGCCCCGAAGGGGAGGAGGGCGTCACGCGCGTCTACCTCCCCGCTCGCTCCGAGCGCCTGCTCGACGACTCGCCCAACCAGGCGGGAATCGACCTTCTCCGTGCTGGCCACGCCGAGCAGGCGCTCGAGCGGTTCGTCGAGGACTGCGAGCGCGGTACCCGCGCCGAACAGGCCGTCCTCGGGCGATGGGTCGTGCTCGCGATGCTCGAGTCCGGCCGCCCGGCCGCGGCTCGCGAGCTCGCCCTCGCGTTCGCGAGCGACTTCCCGACGCACCCGGACTACGTGTTGCTCGCCGTGCGCTGCGCGATCGCGGCACGCCGGCCCGCGGACCTGAGCGGACCGATGGCCCGAGTCCGCCTAGTCGGCGTGGGTGCGCGTCACGACGAGTGGTTCGAGGAGCCGTACCGGCTGCTCGCCGAGGAGCTCGGCGCGAGCGCCTGATCTGCTCGGCGCGAGCGCCTGATCTGCTCGGCGGGCCGGCGTCGGGACGACGCGCCCGGTCAGCTGCGGTTGGGTGCGAAGCGACCTACTCGACGCGCCCCGCCTGCGTCGACCGCGGGGCGCTCGCCGAGTTGCTTCAGAAGTGGTGCGACATCGTCGGGGAAGCGCTCGGCGAGGTAGCGGTCGAGCTGCGCCGTGTCGTTCGCGAGCCGGTCCGCACCCTCGAGGTAGACGTGGTCGATGGCGCTCTTCCCCGACGTGTAGTGCATGTGCTCGAGCACGACCTCGGGGAGGAAGCGCGAGCGGTCGAGCACCGTGCCGAGCTCGAGCCAGAAGGTGTCGGCGCCGTTGTGCTCGACCACTGGCGGGATCATGTATCCGAGCTCGCTCACGATGTCGCTCGTGAGCACGACGGCACTCGGGAGGACCGGGCTCGGGCCGAGGTCGTCGCCGTAGGCGATGCCGCTGCCGATCTCGTCGAGCGCTTCGCAGAGCATTCGGTCCCATCCGACGGTGCGCGGCCGGTGGTCGTCGCCCATCGACCCGATGAACCGGTAGTCCTCGGCGTGATCGGTCGCGACGTCGTTCGTCCACGCGACGAAGCTCTGTCGTGGCCCGACCGTGACCATCGCGACGCGGTGTGCGTTGTACTGGTAGAGGGCCGGGTCGTCGTCGTCGAGCGCCACGACGAGGTCCGCGTGGCCGCTCGAGGTGGTCCGCCACGCCTCGACGAGCCGGTCGAGGTTGTTGGGCCTCCCGCGGCTCGGCACGATCATGAGTAGCGAAGGCACGTCGTCCCTTTCCATTGGACTCGTCCAACCGGTCGGCGAGCTGCTTTCCTCGCAGCTCGCTGTGGTGCTCGGGCTCCTAACGGCAGCGATCCCGCCGCGATCAAGCGGGGCAGGTTCGCGCGGCGTCGCCCGCGTGCGGGCCCTAGCGGCCCGCCCCGGGCCGCCAGACGCGCACCACGATCGGCTCGTCGGCCCAGGCGAGCAGTACCTCGCTCTGGAGCTCGGCGGCGAACCGCCACTCGCTCGCGTCGTCGAGGATCGGCACGGACAGGCTCGTCGGGGCGGGCAGGATGCTCTTGATGTTGCCGCCGACGACGTTCACGAGCTCGCCGACCGCGTCGCGGACGTCCGCCTCGGCGATGTCAGATGCAGGCGTGCCGAACATCACGGACGCGACCTCGCGCGCGACCGCGATCGAGCACGACACCTCGACGCAGCCCGACCACGCGCCGTCGATGTCGACCCGGCCCCGGACATCCTCGACCGCCGGCAGGTGCGAACCCGGGGTGAGGTCACCCGCGTCCGGGAGGTAGGCACCCCAGAAGGTCTGGGTGATCTCCGCGATCGTCTCGCTGCTCACGAGATCGGTCATGATTGCGTTCCACCTCCGTAGGGATCGCCGGCAGGGACCGTCGCGCAGTGCAGCCCGAGGAGCGAGAGCTTCTCGACGACAGCGTCCGCGGTGAACGGCTTGATGAGGTACTCGTTCGCTCCGGCGAGCAGAGCCCGGACCATGTTCTCGTGCTCGCTCTCGGTGGTGACCATCATGATGGCCATGTGGCGCCACTCCTTGTGGCTCCGTAGCTCCGTGACGAGCTCGAGGCCGTCCATGACGGGCATGTGCCAGTCGACGAGCGCGAGGTCCGGGACTGGGCCCGACTCGACGAGGTCGACCGCGGCGCGCCCCTCGGCCGCCTCGACGATCTCTACCCCGAGGGGGACGAGAATCTGGCGGAGCAGGCTGCGCATCGCCCGTGAGTCGTCTACCACCATCGCGAGCATCAGGACTCCTCCCGTCTGAACACCGTCGTCGCACCGACCGGGATCGGGCGGAACCCCTCCACGAGCCCCCGGGTCGTCTCTGCCGTGCCGAGCAGGAGGAACCCTCCCGGGCGCAGCCGCGAGCGAGCGGACTCGAGCACCCGCTTCTTCGTCTCGACGTCGAAGTAGATGAGGACGTTGCGGAGGAAGATGAGGTCGTAGTCCTGCATCGGCGGCCACGGCCGAGCGAGGTTGAAGAGCTCGAAGCGGACATTCGAGCGGATCGCGTCCGAGATCACGAACTGCGCACCTTCGCGCCGGAAGTAGCGAACGAGGAGCGTGGCAGGCAGGCCCCGATTGATCTCGAGCGCGCTGAAGCTCCCCGCGCGGGCGCGCTCCACCACCGTCGTCGACAGGTCGGTGCCGTGCAGGTCGACCCGCCACGAGGCGAGGTCCGAGAACTCCGAGTCGAGCAGCATCGCGATGCTGTAGAGCTCCTGGCCGGTCGAGCTCGCCGCGCTCCATATCGCGAGCCGGCGCCGCGTGACGTTCGACGCGATGAGCTCGGGGAGCACGAGGCTCCGCAGGGCGTCGAAGGGTGCGGAGTCCCGGAACCACGACGTCTCGTTCGTCGTCATCGCGTCGACGACAGCGGTTTCCACGGACTTGTCGCCGCGGCGGATCGCGCGCACGAGGTCGGTGATCGAGCCGACTCCGTGGCGCTGGACGACCGGAAGCAGACGTGTCTCGACGAGGTACTGCTTGTCCTCGCTCAGCACGATGGCGGAGCGGTCGAGGAGGAAGGTCTGGAGGTACTGGAAGTCCTCCGCAGTCGCGGTGGTCATGCCGGGCTCCCTGCGAGCGCTCGCCCGAGATGCCGGGTGATCGCCGCTGCGACGTCCCGCAGAGGCAGGATCTCGGTCGCGAGCCCGGCGCGGCTCACGGCGCCGGGCATGCCCCAGACGACCGAGCTCTGCTCGTCCTGCGCGACGACGGTGCCCCCGGCGTCGCAGTTGCGTTGGCAGCCCTCGAGGCCGTCGTGGCCCATGCCCGTGAGCACGACGGCGAGGACGCGTCCCCCCCAGACCTGCACGGCGCTGCGGAACATCACGTCGACTGCGGGCTTGCAGGAGTTCTCGGGTGGCCCGTCGTCGGTCGTGACGAGCACCGACGTACCCGATCGCCGGGTGACCATGTGGGTCCCGCCCGCGGCGACGTAGACCTTCCCCGGGACGACGGGCATCTCGGACGACACCTCGACGACCTCGAGCGCACTTCGCGCGTCCAGGCGTTCGGCGAGGAGCTTGGTGAACAGCGCCGGCATGTGCTGGACGAGCAGGACGGGAACGGGAAGGCCCGCGGGCAGCTGCGGGATCACCTCGGTGAGCGCGTGCGGTCCCCCCGTCGACGAGCCGATGACAAGCACGTCGGGTCGGGATCGCTCGATGCGGGGCCGGAGCACGGGCGGAGGTGAGGCTCCGCTGAGCACGGCTTGGCGAGCGGTCGGCGCAGGAGACGACGCGACGCGGGTGACCGCGGCGGCTCGGGCGCGACGCAGGTGGCCCCACGAGCGGACGACGGGAGCGAGCTCCGCGCGCACGGCGCGCCCGGCGGCGTCCCGGTCGGCGACGTGCGAGGGCTTGAGGACGTAGTCGGTCGCGCCGAGCGCGAGGGCGTCGAGCGTCGCGGAGGCGCCGCGCTGGGTGAGCGTGCTGTACATCACGACCGGGATGTCCGGCCATCTCGGTCTCAGCTCGGCGAGGGTCGCGAGCCCGTCGAGAACGGGCATCTCGACGTCGAGCACGACGACGTCGGGAAGCTCCTGCTCGAGGCGATCGATCGCCTGGCGTCCATTCGACGCGGTGGCCGTCACGACGATGTCCGGCTCCTCCTGGAGCGCCTCGCTCACGAAGCGCCGGATCACGGCGGAGTCGTCGACGAGCAGGACCCTGACGGGCGTGCCGGTCACGAGGCGCGCCGGGCTGTGCCGTACTGCGCCGTGGCTCCGATCTCCGGCGAGATCCGGGTCACCGACTCGGTATCGAGGACGAGGAGCAGCGCGCCGTCGAGCTTGTAGGTGCCGGAGAACATCGCCCGGATCTGCTCGGACGCGGTCGACGGGACACCCTCGTGGGTGTCGGGTGCCGGCTCGACGACTTCGCCCGCCTCGTCGACGAGCAAGCTGATCGCCTCGTCGTTGAGGCGCAGCACGACGTTCATCGAGCCGCCTCCGTCCCCGCGGTCGGGGAGGCCGAGCCACTGGCGGACGTCGATCGCGGTGACGATCTGGCCGCGCAGGTTTATGAGGCCGCGAACGGCTTTCGGCGCGAGCGGGACATGGGTCATCGGCTGGTGGCGGATGACCTCCTGGACACGCCACACCTCGATGCCGATCAGCAGGTGGTCGACCTTGAAGGTGCAGTACTGGACGGCTGTCTCGCCGCCCGGTGCGTCGTTCGGATCAGGCGACACGCTCGGGCTCCTTGCCTGCTAGTGCGAATGCGGCGTCGACGTCGAGCACGTCGGTCACGTGGCCGTGGACGACAGTGGACCCGAGGATTCCCGGTGCCGCCCCGACGGGCCGGACCTCGAAGATGCCCTCGACGATGTCGAGGATCTCCGATGCCACGAGGCCGAGGTGGCGGTCGCCGTCGGAGTACACGACGACCGGGATCGTCGCCGGCGCCTCGTCGGGGGAGTGCTCCGCGGGGGAGTCGCCGGCCGCGTCGTCGAGGATCGCGGCGAGCGCGACGAGCGGGAGGAGGTCGCCCCGGTACTGGAGTACCTGGCCGTTTCCTGCGTGCTCGACGCTCGCGGCGGGTGCCTCCTCGAGCCGGGCGACGGCCTTCAGCGGCACGGCGACCCGGCGCTCGCGCCCGACACGCAGCAGCACGAAGGTGCTCCGCTCGGTCGCGCGCTCGTCTTCCGTGGCGTCGGACGAGAGCGCGAGTCCCGCGGTGACCTCCTCGACGCGAGCAGCGGTCGCGAGGCCGAGCACGTCGAGGATGAGAGCGACGCCGCCGTCGCCGAGGATCGTCGCGCCGGCGAACAGCGGAACCTGCTTCACGTGTCGCCCGAGCGGCTTCACGACGATCTCCTCGGTCCCGAAGACCTCGTCGACGGCGACGCCGAGGAGCAGCCCGTCGGCCTGGAGGACGACGATGCTCACGGCGTCGGGCTGGTCGTCCGCGGCGAGCGGCGAGTAGCCGAGGGTCTCGTCGAGGCGCACGAGGGGAAGGAGCTTGCCCCGCAGCCGGTAGACGAGAGCGCCACCGATCCGCTCGATGTCCGTGCTCGTTCCCTCGGCCCGCAGCTGGACCATCTCGAGCAGGTTCGCCTGCGGGATCGCGTAGCGCTGGTCTCGGCAGCCTACGAGCAGCGCGGGGATGATCGCGAGGGTCAACGGGATCTTGATGCGGACGGTCGTGCCCATCCCGGGCGCGCTCGTGAGGTCGACGGTACCGCCGATGCGCTCGACGTTCGTTCGCACGACGTCCATGCCGACCCCGCGCCCCGAGACGTTCGTCACGGCCTGCGCGGTCGAGAAGCCGGGCCGGAATATGAGGTCGACGATCTCCCTCTCGCTCATCGCATCGAGCTGGCTCTTGCTCACGAGGCCCCGCTCGAGCGCCTTCGCGGCGATCTTGTCGGGGTCGATCCCCGCTCCGTCGTCAGCGACCTCGAGCACGACCTGGCCGCCCTCGTGGGACGCACGGAGCGCGAGCGTTCCCGTCGCAGGCTTGCCCGCTGCCACGCGAGCCTCCGGTCGCTCGATCGCGTGGTCGATCGCATTACGCACGAGATGCGTGAGCGGGTCCTTCACCGCTTCGAGCAGCGAGCGGTCGAGCTCCGTCTCGCCCCCCTCCATCTCGAGCGTGACCTGCTTCGAGAACTGGGCCGCGAGGTCGCGGATGACGCGAGGGAGCTTCGACCAGAGCTGCTCGACCGGCTGCATCCGCGTCTTCATGACGCCCTCTTGGAGCTCGCTCACGATCATCGAGAGGCGCTGCACAGTCTGGTGGAGCGCCTGGTTGTCGAGGAGCTCGACGTGGGCGCTGACCTGGTTACGCGCGAGGACGAGCTCGCCCACCTGGCTCATCATCGAGTCGAGAAGATCCACGTCGACGCGCACGCTCCGTTCGCCGGCGCTGCGGTGCGGCTCGCCGTGGGGGGGCTCTGCGGCCCCGGTCGCGGGCCGCGTCGAGGGCGTGGTCCCGGGGCCGCGTTCCGATGCGTGGGGAGCGCCCGCGCCAGCGCTCGCGAGCGCCGGCGCCGGTACATCGGCGACGATGGCCTCCGGGGCGACGACGGCCTCTGCGACAGCGACGGCCTCCGGGGCGACGGGGGCCTCTGCGACAGCGACGACATCTGCAACAGCGGCCGCTTCCGCGGAGACGGGGGCCTCGACGGCCGCGAGCGCCTCGGCTGATTGACGTGCTGGCGCATCGACCTCGATCGCCGCTGGGGGGGCCTCTGCGACAGCGACGGCCTCGGGCTGCTGCAGCACCTTGATTCGCGCTATCAGGTCCGACAGGTCGCGGTCGTCCTCGGCCCCCGTGGCCTCGATAGCCGCGAGCAGCGCGCGGATCGCGTCGACGACCTCGAGCAGCACGTCGGTCCGAGCGCTCGTGAGCATGAGGCGGCCGTCTCGAAGATCGCTGAGGAGGTTCTCGGCGGCGTGGGACAGGCCTTCGAGGCGCCCGAAGCCGAGGAAGCCCGTCGTGCCTTTCACCGTGTGGATCGTGCGGAACACGCTCCCGAGCAGCTCGCGGGACGACGGGTCGCTCTCGAGCGCGACGAGGTCCTGGTCGAGCTGATCGAGGTTCTCGTTGGTCTCGACCAGGAACTCCTGGACGATCTCGTTCATCGCGTCGTCGTTCATCGCCTCGTCCCCACGTCGTCGGTACCGGACACGGCCGTCACGCCGGCACCAGGCCGTGTGCGCGCGCGTACGCGCGTAGCCGCTTGATGGCCGCGCCTCTTATCTGGCAGACCCGGCTCTCGCTCACCCCGAGCCGCTCCCCGATCTCGGCGAGGGTCAGGCCCTCGTCGAAGCTGAGGGAGGTCACCGCGCGCTCGCGCTCGTCGAGCGTGTCGAGGCCGGCGCGAAGCGCGCGGGCAGTCTCGCCCGCGACCAAGTGGTCGAGCGGCTCCACGCCGGGGTCGCGAATCTCGATCTCGGCGCCCACCTCGGAGTCCGTGGGGCCGCCGACGCGTGGACGATCGAGCGATCCGACGCGGGTGTCGCTTATCTGGTGCTTCGAGGTCCGGAGCACCTCGATGGCCACCCCGAGCGCTCCGGCCTCCTCGGTCTCGGTCGGCTCGCGCCCGTGCTCCGCGCAGAGGAGCGCGAAGTTGGCCTGGATCTCGCGCTCCTTGCGCCGCACGCTCCGCGGAGCCCAGTCGATGCGCCGTATGCCGTCGTAGATCGCGCCGCGGATTCGGTGGGCCGCAAAGGTAGCGAACTGCGCGCCGCGCGACGAGTCGAAGCGGTCCACGGCGTCGAGGAGGCCCTCGGCGCCGTATCCCTCGAGGTCCTCGATCTCGACCCGGTTCGACAGCGAGACCGCGACCCGCCGCGTGATGTGCTTGACGAGCGGGTAGTACGCGGTCACTAGCACGTCACGGGTGCCGGCGTCGCGGGTCGCGTGGAACGTCCGCCACAGCCGAGCGAGCTCCTCCGCACGCTCCGCCGGGTTCGTCGAGTCGCCAGCGCTCCGCACGGGCGAACCCTCGGGGGCGGCTGCGATGACGACGGTGTCGGCGCGGACCTCCGTCATCGACACGGGAGTGCGACCTCGCCCCGCGGCGGTCTCGCGGGGTTCACAGGGGCCGACCGGCCGCGCGGGGCGGCGAGGTGCCCGCGACGCCGTGCTTGGTTCGATCGTTCGGTCGACATCGCGCCGTCGTCACCTTCCGCTGCGGGCCGTGACTGCTCGTACCCACGCACGTGTCGTGCGGCGGGGCTCGTACTCGTGGTTACGGCGCGCTCTCGCCGAGCCTTGATAGATAGTTCTGGCGCGACGCGCACGGGCTGGCGCGCAATGGCGGGCGACGGGACGTGACCGGCGGGCCGTGGCGTCGCGCGTCTGCGCCGCAGCGCCACTACACCCACGCCGCGCCGCAACGTTCGCCGAGGAGATGGCAGTGCGCTGCGGCTGCGGCGAGGCCGCGACGAGGCCGCCATCGCTCGACGACGAGGCCGCTGTTGCTCAAGTAGCCGGCGGCCGCGGCCGAGAGTAGGAGCAGCGCGACGCGTCACCCGCGCACAGCGGCCAACCGCGGCCGATCGATCGAAGGGATGCTCGAGTGAGCGTAAGCGACGGCAACATGGCACATCGCGGCGGCGCCGGCACGCTCGCGCCGGGCCGCACCGGTCGGCTCGGGGAGTTCGCAATCGCGGGGCCGGCGGACGACCGCCACGGCGGTCGCCCTCGTCACGACGATCCGGGGGCACCGCCTCGTCCGGAGCCGTCACCACGGGCCGAGCGCGCCCAGGCGGGCACCTCCCGGCGGCTCGGCGATCTCGGCGTGCGTACACGCCTCTTCTCGCTCGTCGCGGCGTTCGCGATCCTGTTCGGCGCGTGCATGGGCGTGGCATTCGCCGGGCTCGCGTCGGGGAAGGGATCGTCGGTCACGGCGGGCGCGTTCACGGTCGACTATGCGACGATCGACCAGGCCTACCAGGGCTGGCTCGAGGACGACTCCCAGACGAACGCATACGTCGCGCTCGCCCTCTACGGGCATCCGTCCGCGGCGGCGCTCGCGACGCAGTGGGACGCGGTTGTCGCCGGGCACGGCGCAGCGCTCTCGAGCATGAACCGCCTTCTTGCCCTGACGGCGCACACGTCCGGCGCGTCCGCGCTCCAGGCCCAGGTGCGCCAGCTCCGTAGCGATCTCGCGGCCTACGCCGTGTTCACGGGCGAGGTGCACGCCGACGTTCTCGCGCGGCACCCGGGAGGGGCGGCGATCGTCGTCGACAGGACGAACGGCGCCGCGTCCGGCAAGGTCGCGGGCGACTTCGCGACGCTGGAGACGCAGTTCCGGCGCCAGGCGGCGTCCCTCACCCACTCGTCGGTCTCGTCCGCGGCGAGCAACGAGCTCCTTCTCGTCATCATCCTTGTGATCGCGGCCGTCATCGCGACGATCGTCGTCCGTTGGCTCGTGCTGTCGATCACCCGGCCGCTCGAGGTGATCGGTGCGACTCTCGAGCACGTCGCGGAGGGCGACCTCGAGGTCCGCGCCGACGTGGGTAGCGGGGACGAGTTCGGAAAGGTCGCCCGCCGGCTCAACGACGCGATCGCGTCCCAGGCAGCGTCGCACGCTGCCGTCGCCGAACGGGGCCGCGTCGACGCGGCGATCGCGGCGGACACCAAGGCAGCTGCCGGCGTCGCCGACGTGCTCCAGGGCATCACGAGCGCGGCAGAGATCGAGCGGCGGGCGGCTTCGGAGCTGTCGCGGGCATTCGGCTTCGAGGACGTCGCGTACGTGCCCGCGACCACGGCGAACGATCGCGTCAGGCCGTCCGTCGCCCGGGCACGTGCGAGCCGCGACGTCGTCATCGAGGACCTCTCGGACGAGGGGGGTGCCGCAACAGCGCACGGGGCGCGCTCGGCAATCGCGCTGCCGATCGTCGCGGGCGACGTCGTCGTCGGCGTGCTCGAGTGCCTCTCGAGGAGCGTGACCGTCGCGTCCGAGCAGCGTGTCGAGATGTTCCGGAACCTCGCGCGCTCGATCTCCGCCGCGATCGAGCGGACCGTCGCCGCCGAGCGCGAGCACGCGGCCTCCGAGGAGCTCCGCACGAAGGTGAACGAGATCCTCTCGGTCGTCAACGCGGCGGCCGCGGGCGACCTCACGGTCGCGGTCCCCGTCACGGGATCCGACCCCGTCGGCCAGGTCGGCGAGAGCCTCGCCGCGTTCCTCTCGGACCTTCGCGAGCGGGTCGGCGCGATCGGCGCGAACTCGACGGGCCTCGCGGGAGCAGCAGAGGAGCTGACCGCGACCGCGGCGCAGATGTCCGCGGGCGCAGAGGAGACCTCGGCCCAGGCCGGAGTCGTCTCGAGCACCTCTGAGGTGGTCTCCCAGTCCGTGCAGTCCGCCGCGGCCGCGGCCGAGGAGCTCACGGCCTCGATCAGGGAGATCGCGAAGAACGCGGCCTCGGCCGCGCGCGTCGCGACCCAGGCGGCCGAGGTCGCGAGCTCGACGACGGTCACGGTCCACAAGCTCGGGGACTCCTCGGCCGAGATCGGCAAGGTCATCAAGGTCATCACCGGCATCGCGCAGCAGACGAACCTCCTCGCGCTGAACGCGACGATCGAGGCCGCGCGCGCCGGCGAGGCGGGCAAGGGCTTCGCCGTCGTCGCGAACGAGGTCAAGGACCTCGCGCGCGAGACCGCGGCCGCGACCGAGGACATCTCCGCGAAGATCGAGGCCATCCAGGCCGACACCTCGGGCGCGGTGCAAGCGATCTCGCGCATCGCGGAGATCATCGGCGAGATCAACGACATCCAGGCCACGATCGCCTCCGCGGTCGAGGAGCAGACCGCGACGACGAACGAGATCGCGCGAAGCGTCTCCGGCGCGGCCGAGGGCGCGGCCGAGATCACCGAGAACATCGGGGGCGTCGCGACCGTCGCGCAGGCGACGTCCGCGGGCACCGCGGACACAGAGCGCGCCGCGGGCGAGCTCGCGCGCATGGCCGCCCAGCTCCAGGGCCTCGTCGGCCGCTTCCGCTTCTAGGCG
>DATLRJ010000166.1:0-20828 GCA_035534715.1 Acidimicrobiales bacterium
CGGCAGAGGAACGTCGGAGATTTCCGCCACCGGCGGGGCATCCGCCTCGCCGTAGCGGTAGGGGTAGCTGAGGACGACGGGGATGTGGTCGAAGTTGTGGAACGGCACCGGGTTTGCCGTCTGCCACTCGAGCCCTCTCGAGCCCCAGGGGTTGTGCGGCGCCTGCTTCGGGTCGATGAAGATCGACCAGACGAAATTGGCCGCGAAGATGATCATCGAGGAGGCGAGAAGGTACGCCGAGACCGACGAGATGTCGTTCAGGGTTTGCAGACCGGGCGCGTACTCGAACACCCTCCGCGGTTGCCCGAGAAGGCCCACCAGGAACAAGGGGAAGAACGTGAAGTTGAAGAAGATGAACATCATCCAGAAGTGCCAAAGGCTGAGCTTCTTGTTCATCGTCTTGCCGGTCATCTTCGGGATCCAGTAGTAGATGCCGCCGAAGAATGCGAAGACGAGGCCACCCATGATGGTGTAGTGGAAGTGCGACAGCACGAAGAAGCCGCCGTGCAAAGTCACGTCCACCGGCACGTCGGACAGGTAGACACCGGAGATGCCGCCGAGCAGGAAGTTGAAATAGAGAGCCAGTGCGAAGAGCATCGGCACCTCGAAGCGTATCTTCGCTTTCCAGAGGGTCCCCATGCCGGTCAGGTAGATGAACCCGGTCGGGATCGAGATGAGCTCGGTCGTGAGCATGAAGAGCGGGCGCATGTCCGGGTTGATGCCGCTCTGGAACAGGTGGTGCTGCCAGACGAAGAACGACAGCAGCGCCACGCCGATCATGCCCGCGGCGCCCACGCGGTAGCCGAAGAGCGGTTTGCCGGTGAACACGGGCAGGATCTCACCGACCACGCCGAAGCCGGGCAAGGCCATGATGTACACCTCTGGATGGCCGAAGAACCAGAAGAGGTTCTGCCAGAGGAAGGCGCTCCCGCCGCGCTGGTTCACGTAGAACGCGGTCTGCGCCGTGCGGTCGAGGATGCCGAACAGTCCACCGGTCACGAGCGTCGGCGTCGCGAGTGCGAGCAGCGACGCGACGGCGAGCAGCGACCAGATGAAGATCGGCAGGCGACTCCAGGTCATCCCCGGTGCCCGGTAGTTGATGATCGTGACGATGATGTTGAAGCCGGCGGTGATCATGCCCGTGCCGACGACGGCGAAGCCGACGAGATACGAGTCCATGCCGCCGACCGCCTGGGTCTGCAGCGGGGCGTAGCCGGTCCAGCCGGTCGGGAACCCGCCGTAGGGAAGCGCCGTCATGATCACGAGGTAGCCCGCCGTGAACATCCAGAACGAGAAGGCCTCGACCCGCGGGAACGCCATGCGGCGCGAGCCGATCATGAGCGGGATGAGCCAACCGGCGATCGGCCCGGTGATGATCGACGTCGCCATCATCATCATGACCGTGCCGTGCTCGCTCACGAGCGAGATGTAGGTCCCGGGTCCGAAGTAGTGCGTCGTCGGGCTGAGGAGCTCGGTCCGCACCGCCATCGCGAGGAGCCCGCCCGTGAAGAGGAAGAGCAGGACGCCGATGATGTACTGCATCCCGACGACCTTGTGGTCGAGCGTGAACCGGAAGTACCGGCCCCAGCCCTTCTCCTCGATCTCGG
Source organism: Acidimicrobiales bacterium (assembly GCA_035534715.1). Classification (GTDB taxonomy): domain Bacteria; phylum Actinomycetota; class Acidimicrobiia; order Acidimicrobiales; family Bog-793; genus JAJZBW01. The sequence goes on from DATLRJ010000166.1 coordinate 1,608, forward strand.
GCGCCGGCTCCTTGCCGATCAGCTTGAGGATCGGGTAGTTCAGCGCGCCCACGCCGAGCAGCCATCCGACGACCCCGAGGACGAGCGCGAGGACCGTCGCGACGTTGTTCTGCTGGCTGAGCTGGACGTTCGCGTAGCCCGAGGCAATGGAGTTGCCGATGAAGTGGCCGAGCGCGTACCCGGCAACCGCGCCGATGAGCGCGGTGCCCATGTGCTGGCCCAGCCAAGGCGAGCGCCGGCGTATCGCGCCGCTCGGCGGTGTCTCGCCCGGTCGTCCGAGGCCGACCGATTCGTGCATGCTGATCGCCATCGGTTCAGCCCTCTCCCCTCTCCGCCGAAGCGGGAGCCTTCGCCATCGTGCTGTCAGGACTGCTCGTCGTCGTCATGATGTCGTGCCTCAGCTCGTCGGCTTGACGGCCTGGGCGACGCTCACGGGCTGAGCGCCGTACAGCTGGATCTTCGAGTACGGGTCGACGTTGTCCGGGTAGTAGACGCCGTCCGCGCCGTTGGCGCTGGCCGTGTAGGTCCAGGAGAACGGAGGAAGCAGCTTCGTCACGGCCGCGAGCCGGGTCTCGTTGGACGACGCCCACTGCTGGAACGTGGACTTCGACACGACGTGGCCGTAGTTGAACATCGCTCCGTGCCAGATGCCGCAGAGCTCGTCGCAGCGGACCGTCACCTTGCCGAGTGCGTGCGTCGTCGTGAACGCGACGTTGTCCTGCTGCGGGTTCGCGTCGGCCTTCACGCCGAGCTGGTACGCCCAGAAGTCGTGGATCACGTCGAGCGACGTCACATGGAACGCGATCGTCGTGTTGTTGGGCACCATGAGCGTGTCGGTCTCGAAGCCGCCGTACGTCGGGTACCGGTACGTGAACTTCCACTGCTGGCCGATCACCTGGATCGGGAGCACGGTCTTCGACGTCGGCGTCCAGATCGGCTGGGGACCCTCGCCGCCACCGGCGCCCGCGGGCACGATGAGCTCGACGGTTCCGAAGACGAAGGCTGAGAGCACCACGATCGTCGTCGACGCGATCCACGCGGTCTGGATCTTCATGTTGCCGCGCGCCTTCGGTCCACCGATGAGGTCCGAGCCGCCCTTGCTGGCCCGCCAGTTGACGATCGCGTACCCGAAGTACAGCCACACACCGAGCGTGACCGGGAGGGCCGCCATCATCAGCACGTTGAAGTCGAACTGCGCACCCGACGCGCTCGAGGTCATGTCGCCTGGCGGCATGTGCGGTCCCGCGGCGAACCAGAAGAGCGGGTCGGCGATCGCCGAGATCACGAGCCACGCGACCGCGAGCCGCGCCCCGTGATTCGGGCCGCCGGCACTGCCGCGGGGGGCCGTCGCCTGCTGATCTGACATCAGCTCACCACCTTGAGGAATCCGTCCATGAAGCTGATCGTCTGCATGGGACCGCTGTTGCCGTACAGGTAACCGCCACCGCAGGGAACGAAGCACTGCCACGCGTACTGGCCCGTCTTCTTCGGCGTCATGAACGAGAACTTCACGGTGTTGTGCGCCTCGGAGAGCGTGCACGGCGCCGAGTTGCAGAAGTTCTTGGCGTTGCCATTCACCCCGTACAGCGGGACGTTGATCCCGAGCGTCGGGATCGAGAACGTGTGGCCGACGCCGTTGCCCTTCGTCGCGTCGATGACCGAGATCGGCTTGCCGTTCAGCGTCGCCGTGTTGCCGAGCGTGCCATAGACCGCCCCGATCTGCGGGTTGCGGAGCGGGCTGCCGGAGTCGTACTGGTCGATCGTGACGTTGATGCGCGTGTCCGCCGGGAGGTCCCAGAGCGTCGTGTGCACCCACTTGCCGTCCAGCGCCTGGGTCAGGTACGAGACCCAACCCGGGTGGGTCCCGAAGCCGATCGCGCCGACGGTCTGCAGATGCAGGTCGACCGCCTGACCGGACCCGTGCCCGGACGCGAAGTCGAGCGTCGGCGGCTCCGTGCGCAGGAAGGCCATCGAGACGAACACGACGAGACCAACCGCCACGGCGAGCAACGAGGAAAATATCCCCAGCCTCGCACTACGTCCCACCACGTACCTCCCCTTGCCTCGCACCGTCTCCGACGGCTCGTCGCGGGGAGGCCACGGCGGCGCGACGCCCATGTCGGGCACGCGACGTGGACCGAGCCCCCCACGGCTCGCAGTCCTGCGATGGATCACCATAGGCCGGACTATTGCGTCGGGCAAGCCTTTCGGCCCTCCCTCTTCGCGCGCACCGGCCCTAGTGCGTTCGCGTCAGGCCCCGGCGCCGTGCATGCGGGCGAAGCCACGGATGCTGTCCGCGACGAGCTGGACGGCGATCGCTGAGAGCAGCAGGCCGAATATCCTGGTCAGAAGGTGGATCCCGCCGGGCCGGAGAACGCTCAGCACGCCGAGCGAGAACCGAAGCGCCGCGTAGATCAGCGCGAGCACGCACACGAGCGCGACGCCGATCGCGAGCGCGTCGTGGAAACCGTGGGCCTGGCGGACGAAGACGATCGTCGCGGCGATCGCCCCTGGGCCGGCGATGAGCGGCGTGCCGAGCGGAACGAGCGCGATGTTCACCTCGTCGACGTGCGCGGGCGGCCGCTCCCGGTCGACGAGCAGCTCCAGGGCCACGAGCAGCAGGAGCAGGCCACCGGAGCCCTGGATCGCGGGAACGGAGATCCCGAGGTATCCGAGGATCTGCTGGCCGAAGAGCGCGAACGCGGCGATGACCCCGCCGGCGACCACGACGGCCTGCCAGGCGAGTCGCCGGCGGTCGCGCGTGGTCCGCCCGTCGGTCAGCGCGAGGTAGATCGGGACGTTGCCGAGCGGGTCCATGATCACGAGGAGGGTCACGAACACCCCGGCGAAGAACCTCACGACGATCCGCCCATGACACCGTGATACATGGGATCGTGTCGTCACGCCCACCGGACGGCCCACGGCGGGCTGCACACGAGGTGACACGACCGGCCGGGGGGCGCGACACACGACGAGAGGGAGGACCTGCGTGCTCAAGGACTTCAAGGACTTCATCCTGCGTGGCAACGTGATCGAGCTCGCGATCGCGTTCGTCGTCGGGACCGCGTTCGCGACGGTCGTCAAGGCCCTCGTCACGGACATGTTCACGCCGCTGCTTTCGATCCCCGGCCACGTCTCGTTCGCGAACCTCCACTTCACGGTCAACGGCAGCACCTTCTACTACGGCGACTTCCTGAACACGGTCATCGCGTTCCTGGTCGTGGCAGCAGCGATGTTCTTCCTCGTCGTGCGGCCGATCGCGGTCGTGACCGCACGGCTGAAGAAGCGCCAGGGCGAGGCGCCGCCGGAGACCAAGGAGTGCCCGGAGTGCCTGTCCACGATCCCCTACCTGGCCCGCAGGTGCTCGCAGTGCACCGCCGAGCAGCCAGAGGTCGCCGCCGCCTGACGGGCGATGCGACCACCCCGTCGAGACCTGCCGGTCGCGTGGTCGCCGGGCGCCCGGACGGCGCGACCCCGGCGGGTGCACGGACGTGCGCGGTTCTCAGCGGGCGCTCCACGGCGCTCCACGATCGGTCGTTAGCCTCGCGGTGATGGAGGACGAGGTGGCCACGCCCGGTGGCGTCATCAGCCGGGGTGCGGTGCGCGACGCGGGCGCCCGCCGGCTCCGCAGGCTGACGGCGGGCGCGGCCGCCGTCGCGGTCGCCGCGACCGGGTCCGTGAGCGTCGCGCTCGCCGGCGCGATCCCGGGGCGCTCGTCGAGCGGCACGTCACCGGCACGGACGCCGGCCGGCGTGAGCGGCGCCGCCCCGGCCACGAGCCCTCCCGGCGCGTCGACGGTGCCCGCCGCGTCCGGCACCACCGTCCCCGCGACGACCGCGCCTCCCGCGACGTCGACCGCGCCGACGACGACCGCGGCACCCGTGACGACGACGACGCTGCCGCACGCCGCCGGCGTCGGGACCGCGACGACGGTGCCCGCGACGACGTTGCCGGCGACCACGGTGCCCGCGACGACGCTGCCCGCGACGGCAGTGCCCCCGACCACGGTGCCCGCGACGACGCTGCCACCGGTCACGTCGCCGCCGGCGCTGCCGCCCGCCCCGAGCTCGCCGGTCGCCTCGAGCGGCGCGTCGTGAGCGCGGCGTCGTGAGCGCGGCCGGGACCTCCGGGACCTGGCGCCGATGACCGCATCGCTCTCCGGCCGGCTCGGGCTGTCGAACCAGGACCTCTGGTACGCGTCCCGGGGCTCCGGCGTGGTGCTGATCGTGCTGCTCACGCTCGCGCTCATGCTCGGTGTCGCCGTGCGCGCCGGCTGGGCCCCCGGCTCCACGCTCCGCTTCGTCGTCGAGGGGCTCCACCGCAACGTCGCGCTGCTGGGCCTGACCGTGCTCGTGCTCCACGTGGTGACCGCGGAGCTCGACCCCTTCGTGACGCTCGGCTGGGCGGCGGCGTTCGTGCCGATGGCCTCGCCGTACCGCAGCCTCTGGATCGCGCTCGGCGCCGTCTCGCTCGACCTCGCGCTCGCGGTGGCCGCCACGAGCCTCGTCCGCCGCCACCTCTCCTACCGGTCGTGGCGCGCCGTCCACTTCCTCGCGTACGCGGCGTGGCCCGCGGCCTTCGTGCACTCGCTCGAGTCCGGGGACGACACGCGCATCGGCTGGGTTTCGGGCACGCTCTGGGCGTGCGCCGCTGCGGTCGCGATCGCCGCGGCCGTCCGGCTCGCCGGGGAGAAGCCGGCGGGCCGGTGGTCCCGCCGCGCGGTCGGCGTGCCGTCGCCGGCGCCCGCGACCGTGTCCATGCCGGTCGCGCGTCGACCGGGGCGCGAGCGTCGGGCACCCGTCACGGTCGCGGACGAGCGATGAGCCCGCGAGCCGCGGAGCTCGCAGCCGCCGACGCGCCGCGCGACCGCGATGGCACGATGCCCGCCACCGGGCTCCCGCGCGTGCTCGCCACCGCGTCGAGCGGCCCCGGGCTCGTCGCGCACCTCGCCGCGCACGGTGCCCTCCCCGCGTTCGCCGCGCCGCGCGGCGGCGCGCACCCACTCGTCGATCTCGTCGAGCAGTCGGGCCTGACCGGACGCGGCGGGGCCGGCTTCCCCACCGCACGCAAGCTCGCGGCGGTCGCCCGCGCCCGCGGCGACACGGTGGTCGTCGCGAACGCGACGGAGGCCGAGCCGGTGAGCGCGAAGGACAAGGTGCTCTGCCGGCTCGCACCCCACCTCGTCCTCGACGGCGTGCAGCTCGCCGCGGAGGCGGTCGGCGCGACGCGCGCAGTGCTCGTCGCGCACCCCACGGTGAGCGGCGCGCTCGGGGCCGCGGTAGCGGAGCGCGCGCGTCACGGTCTCGGCGGCGTGAGACCCGAGGTCGTCGACGCGGCGACGCACTTCGTCGCCGGCGAGGAGAGCGCGGTCGTCAACTGGGTCGACCACGGGCGATCGATGCCCACCGGGTCACGGTACCGTCCACACGAGCGCGGGGTCGGCGGCAGGCCGACACTCGTGAACAACGTCGAGACGCTCGCGCACCTCGCCCTCGTCGCGCGGCACGGAGCCGCATGGTTCCGGGCGCTCGGGACCGAGACGGAGCCGGGAACGCTGCTCGTGACCGCGCGTGGCGCGGTCGCCCATCCCGGCGTCTACGAGGCAGCGATCGGGTCGCGCGTCGACGACGTGGTGCGCGCCGCGGGAGGGCACGTCGCGACCCCTCTCGCGTACCTGGTCGGGGGCTACTTCGGCACGTGGATCGGCGCCGAGGGACGTGAGGTCGCGTTCAGCCGTCAGGGGCTCGCACCGCTCGGTGCGAGCGTCGGCGCCGGCCTACTGCTCGCCGTGCCGACGAGCTGCTGCGGGGTGGTCGAGACCGCCAGGCTCGCCCGCTACCTCGCGGGCCAGTCCGCCGGCCAGTGCGGGCCGTGCGTGTTCGGGCTCCGCGCGATCGCGGACGAGGTCGGCCAGCTCGCACGGCGCGAGCTCGCGTCCGACGGGACCGCCAGGCTCCGGCGGTGGCTCGGCGAGGTCGACGGGCGTGGCGCGTGCGCGCACCCGGACGGGGTCGCGCGCCTCGTGCGGAGTGCGCTCACGGTCTTCGGCGACGAGGTCGAGCGCCACGTGAACCGCAGGTGCAGCGCGCCACGTCCCGAGCAGAGCGCGCTCGGCCTCCCGGTCACGTGAGCCCGGCCACACGGGGCGGCGCCGCCGCGTCACCCGGCGGGCGGCGACGTCCAGTTCTCCGGGTCGACCCGATCGCGTGTGACGGTCGCGGCATCTGCGCGGAGCTCCTCCCCGAGCTCGTCACCCTCGACGACTGGGGCTTCCCCGTGGTCGACGGACGGCCGGTGCCGCGCGAGCTCGCCCGGCTCGCGCGACGCGCCGTCGCCGCCTGCCCGACGCTCGCGCTCCGGCTCGAGCACGAGCACGAGCACGAGCACGAGCTGAGCTGAGCACAGGGCGTGCAGACGCGCTCGGCGGCTGCACGCGTCGGGGCCGAGCGCCGGCGTCAGCGATGCCGCAACCAGTCCGCCTCGACCGACGCTCCGTCCGGCGAGCGGTGAGGCGGCCGGTCGGGCGGCACGACGTCCGCGGGCAGGTGGTGTCGGTCCCCCGACCACGGCGCGTGCGGTGCGACGAGGTAGTCGGCGAAGCGGTAGGCGATCGCCTCGTAGTTCACGCGCCAGCCGCGGAAGTGCGGCCACGCCGCGGCCGCGTCGCGCTCGAGCGCGAAGCCCGTCTCGGCGAGCTGTGCGACGGCCGCCTCGAACGCCGCGTACTCGAGCTCGATCGGCCCGGCGGGGGACGGGTCCGGATCGTACGGCCATCGCAGCGTCGCCGCGAGCCGCCGGAGCGCGCTGAAGCCCATCCGCAGGCACATCCGGGCCTGCGAGGGCGCCGTCGACGGGCAGAGCGCGAGCTGCAGGGCGGCCGCGTCGAGGACCGCGAGCAGTGAAAGGAGCCACGAGTATCCGACCTCGGGCGAGCGGAACAGCACGAGAACCGGGTGCGTGCCGTGGCTCTCGGCGACGTCGGCGGACCACAGCTCCCAGTCGCGGTAGAAGTCGGGAAGCGCGCCGACAGCGTCGACGAGCTGGTGCCGCATGAGCACCTCGGGCCCCCACGCCGGGACGCCCGCTCGGCTCTCGGTCAGTGCGACAAGCGCCTCGCGCTGCGCGTACGCCTGGTAGATGACCGGCAGGTAGCCGATCTGGAGAGCGATCGTGACCGCGCCCGTCGCCGCGGCGAGGACGCGGATGACGTTGTTCGTCGGTCCGTCCGCGCCGACGAGCCCGACGACGAAGAAGGCGGCCGCTGCCTGGCGCACCGCGAGGCCGAACGATCCGGCCCACGGGAGCAGCTGCATCGCACCCCCGAGCACGAAGGTCGCGAGGAACACGGCGAGCTGCGCGACGAGCGCGACCGGCCCGATCGCCGAGAGCAGGCTGTCCTTGCGCGCGTAGCTCGGTGTGAGCCGGGCGACCGCGACGAGCCCGGCGCGCACGCTCCGCTGCACGGTCGAGGACGCCCGCTGGAGCATCGACTGGCCCCGCGGCGACACGAACGTCGCGACGAGGCTCGCCCACGTGAGCCCGACGAGCACGATCCCCGCGGCAAAGACGAACCAGCGCACCGGTGAATCATCGCCCATGCGCGCCGCGCGGCGCGCCGCCCCCGCTCAGCCCGCGGCGGCCCCGAACGTGCACGTCCCGATCGGAACCCCGGCGACGCAGTGCGACGGGGGCTCGGACATGGTCTTCGCGTGCTCGACCGTGATCGACGCGGGCGGCGCGAGGTCGACGCCGTCGGGCTGGTTGAGGTATCCGGGCGCGGTGCCGCGGACCCCGGTGTGGCCGTACTGCCAGACGATCTTGTCGGTGCGCGGGTCGATGACGATCACCCGGTCGTTGTAGTCGTCGTTGCAGAGCACGTCCGGGCCTCCCGGCACCGGACGGCACAGCGACGGCTGGTTCAACGCGCCGGGACCGCTCGACGGCCCGTAGCGCCAGAGGAGCTTGCCGGTCGAGTTGAACTCGACGATCTGACCGGGATCCGAGTAGTCGACGGTGAGGTAGCGGTTCGGCGACACCTCGTTGGTGTCCGACGGGTAGGCGACGCCCGGCGGATTCGTGCTCCAGAGGATCTTGCCGCCGAGGGTGATCTCGTCGACCCAGTCGCCGTTGATCTCGGTCGCGAGGTAGTTGCCGTTGGCCATGGGGAAGACGCCGTTCGGGCTCCCCCAGCGGAGCGGCGGCTGGTGGTAGCACGCGTTCGAGTTCTCGCCGAGGCGCTCGACCGGCACGTGACTCGGGGGGCGGAGCACGAGGATGCTGCAGTTCTTGATGTCCGCGAGCACGACGTCGCCGTTCGGGGTCATGAGCGCGTCGTCGGGGTTGTCGAGGTGGTTGAGCGTCGATCCCGCAGTGCCGGGAGTCCCGTAGCGCCAGACGATCCGGTGGGTCGCGATGTCGACGAGCGTGACGACCTGGTCGTCCTCCTCCGTCACGAGGATGTCCTTGCCGTTCGGCGTGAAGAACGCGTCGTCGGGGATGAGGAAGCTCTGCCCGGGCGCCAGGTCCCCAGGCCGCGGGAACTGCCAGACGATCTTGCCGGACGGGCTCACGACGAGCAGGCGACTGTTCGAGCGGTCGGCGATGAGCACGTCCGTGTGGAGCACTGCGGGATTCGAGCCGGGTTGCAGGTTCGGCCCGGCCCGCAGCCCCTTCGGCGGCAGCGGGAACGGCAGCCCGCCCGAGCGCGCGCGCGTGGCCTGCCGGGATCTCGCCGCGAGCGACGTCGCGGCCGCGCCACCGGCGTGTCCCGCCTTCGCGGTGCGGCCGGAACCGGTGGGCGACGCACCCGCCGCGTCCTGCCGGTGCGAGGAGGTCGAGAACCCGGCGAGCGCGGCGACGCACGCGAGGACGAAGACGGCCGACACGACGACCTTTGGCGATCTGAGCACGGAGCGATGGTATGCGGCGCGCGGCGCGCTGTGGTCGCACGACACGTGGCGCGCGGCGGCCCGTGTTGCGCCAGACGGTACGATTCGACGCCGTGGAGCTCGCCGAGGTGCTTCGCGGGGACCTCGCGGCCACGGTCGAGGCGTTCCTCGCCGCCGATGCGCGCATCGGCCGGAGCGCCGCTCCCGACGACGTGCACGACGCGCGCGTCGCACTTCGCAGGGCCCGCTCGAACCTGCGGACGTTCCGCACGTTGTTCGACCCGTCGTTCCTGCGCAAAGTCCGGCCCGAGATCGCGTGGGCCGGCGAGCAGTTCGGTCCGGTCCGGGATCTCGACGTGATCGCGTCTCGCCTGCTCGTCCGCTTCGAGGACCTCGACGCCCGCGAGATCGCGCTCCTCACGACGTTGCTCGCGCGCGAGCGGGCGGACGGCCTGCGCCGCCTCGCCGATGCCCGATCGTCTCCCCGCTACGGCGCCGCCCTCGACGCGCTGCGCGAGGTCGCCTCGTCGCCCGCGATGCGCGGCCGTGCGTCACGCGAGGCGGCGGCCTGCCTGCCGGCCCTGCTCGAGCGTCCGCGCCAGGAGCTCCGCGCGGCAGGGCGTGCAGCACGCGCACGCGCGGACGCCGATGCGCTCCATGTCCTGCGCATCCGCACGAAGCAGCTCCGGTACGCGGCCGAGCTCTCGGCCCCGGTCCTCGGGGATCCCGCCACGAACCTCGCGTCGAGGTGCGCGAGCCTCCAGCGCCACCTCGGCCGCCAGCGTGACGCGACCGCCTGCGCCGAGTGGGTCACGCAGCACGTGGCACAGCTCGAGGGCGAGCGCGACACGTGCGCGCGGCTCGCCCGGGAGGAGCATCTCGCTGGCGTCGAGCTCGCGGGCGGATGGGGACGCAGGCTGCGGCGCGTCGACCGGTCGTGGGACCGCCTGCGTCGCACGCGCCGCCGGTGAGCCTCGGGCGCGTGCCCGCGACCGGACCTCGGGGCCGCCCGCGCGTTCCGGGCCGCGGCGGGCCCGTCGGCCGCCGCTCAGGGACGCGCGGACATCGTGAAGAAGTCGCGCGACCACCACGAGTAGAAGTAGCGCTGCGGCGTGCCGGCCATGCCCGACAGCAGGTCCGTCCCGTTCGACGGTGCGGCGAGGCCCGTCGCGCTCGCCGGCCGGTACGTGGCGAAGTTCACCCAGTCGGTGTTGATGTCGAGCTCCATCGCACGCACCGCGCCGGCGCGCACGAGGAGGTTCGCGAGGTCCGTGATGTTGAGCCCGGGTCCGCCGACGTAGACGAGCGCGCCGTTGGCGGTGATCCCGACGCCCGAGCGCCAGACGTACACCTGGTTGCCGAGCGTGAAGCCCCACTTCGTCGTGTCGTTCGCGTTCAGCCCGGGAACCGGCCGGCCGTTGTCGACGAGGAGCGAGAGGTTCTGGCGCACGGCCTCGACCGCCGGGGTCATCCTCAGCTCGCTCCCCCAGGAGCCGATCGCGACGGCGCCGTTCCGGTAGATGACGAACGACGCGCCCCCAGGGTGCAGCGGGAGGAACGTCTTTCCCTGGGTGAAGTAGCCACCGTTCGCGTCCTGGATGCGGAAGCCCGCGTTGAACGCCGCGACGAGCGTGCGCGCGGCGCTCGGCTCGATCGGGGCCGTGTACTTCCACGGCCCGCCGCCCGGGATGAAGCTGCCCGAGTACAGCGTCGCCCGCAGCAGTCGCGTGTCCATCCACGCGACCCCCACGACGTAGCTCGTGTGGACCGCGTCGGGTCGGAGGTACGTCTCGTAGATCGCGGGAACGCCGTGCACGGTGCGGCCCGCGGGATGCCACTGGCCCTCACCGGCGATCGCGGGCGAGGCGAAGGGCACCATCGGCGATGGCGCCGGGAGCGGCACCGGGCCGCTCGCGACGCGGGTCGGGGGAAGCGTCGTGAGCGAGACCGGCTTCGGGATCGCCCCCGCAGGCGGTCGACCGCCGACGCGCGGCGGATGGTGGGAGTACCAGAGGTTCTCGATCCACGCGACGGCCGACGCTCCGCCGTGCTCGCGCACCCACTCCGCGCCGCGCGCGGGCAGCGTCACACCGAGCGACGGGTTGGTCAGCGCGTTCTCGAGCGAGAGCCACACGGGTGTCAGCGCGGCGAGGACGGCGAGCGTCCCGGTCGCGACGGGATGTCTCCCGGCGATCGTGCGGCGCGCACGGCGCACGGCCCGGCGCCGCGCGCGCCGGCTGCCCGCCCGCGCGTGCGCGCCGCGGCGCGGCGTCGGACGTCCGGTACCGCGCGCCGGCTCGTCGAGGTCGGGGTCCGGTGCACCGTCGCGCGTGGCGCGGCGGGGCGCCCGGAGATCGTTCACGGCAAGATTGTGCCCCGTACGCGCGTGGCGCGGACGTCGCCCCCGGTCACGGCCCGGCGTCGCCGAAGCGCGAGGGCGCGTAGCCCGCGATGCCCGGCGTTGCGACGAACAGGTCGCCGGCGTGCGGCTCTGCGGCACGCGACCGCTCGTCGAGGTCGCAGCTCGCGGTCGTGACGTAGAGGTCCTCGAGCCGCGCACCGCCGAACGCAACGCTCGTCACGTAGCTCGCAGGGAGCCGCACGATCGCGTCCAGCCGACCGGAAGGCGTGAAACGACAGACGCGACCCCCGCCGTAGCACGCGACCCACAGGCACCCTTCGACGTCGAGCGCGATGCCGTCGGGCATGCCGTGCTCCGGCGCGACATCGACCGCGCTGCGCCGCCCGGACATCGCCCCGGTGTCCGGATCCACGTCGAACACGTCGATCGACCCGGTCGGCGTGTCGACGTAGTAGAGCAGGCGCCGGTCCGCGCTCCACGCGAGGCCGTTCGAGATCGTCACGCCCGAGACGAGCAGCTCGACCGACCCGTCGGGTGCGAGCCGGTAGAGCGATCCGAGCGGCGCCGTCTTCTCCCGGTCCATGGTCCCCGCGACGAAGCGCCCCCACGGGTCGACCTCGCCGTCGTTGAACCGAACGGCCCGCCCGTCGACGGAGAATCCCGGCACCTGCTCGACGGCTTCGCCGGCCCGGTCGGAGCGCGCGAACGACTCCGCGAGCGCGAGGACGAGCCCGCCGTCTGACCTCAGCCCGACCGCGCCCACCGTGCTGCCAGTCGCGAACGACTCGATCAGGCCGGTCGCGGGCGCGTACCGGTGGACGGCGCCGGCGTCGATGTCGACGAACAGGAGCGATCCGTCGCGCTCGTCCCAGAGCGGACCTTCGGCGAGCGACGCGCCGACCTCGAGCGCGAGCTCGGCAGCGAGCTCGGGAACGGGCACCGCCGGCTCAGGCCCGCAGCAGCGCTTGGCCCTCGCGCACCTGGCGCCGGTACTCGGCGACCATGAGCTCCGTGAGCTCCTCGATCGAGGTATCGGCGACTCGCGTGTCCACGGTCACGCGGCCCTCCTGGATCACGTTGATCCGGTCGCAGAGCTCGAACAGGTGAGTGTAGTTGTGGTCGATGACGATCATCGACACCCCGCGGTTAACCGACAGATCCTTCACGAGGTCGATGATCAGCGTCGACTCCTTCGCGCCCATCGCGGCGAGGGGCTCGTCGAGCAGGAGGATCTTCGCGTTCTGGCGCGTCGCCCGGGCAACGGCGATCGCCTGGCGCTGGCCACCGGAGAGCAGCTCGACCTCGGCGTCGATGTCCGGGACGCTCACCCTGATGTCGTGGAGGTACTCGGTCGCGAGCCGGCGCATCTTCGGTCGCGAGAGCCAGCCGAGCCTGCCGAGACCCGTGAGCTCGCGGTTGAGGAACAGGTTCTCGTAGACCGTGAGCTGTGGGACGAGCGCGAGGTCCTGGTAGACCGTCTCGATGCCCGCTCGCCGGGCGTCGGTGACCGAGTGGAAGTCGACCTCCTCGCGCTCGACGAAGATCCGGCCGGCGTCCTGCCGCTGGAACCCCGTCACGATCTTCACGAACGTGCTCTTGCCGGCGCCGTTGTCGCCCACGAGCCCCAGCACCTCGCCGCGGCGCAGGTGCATGTCGACGCCGCGGAGCGCGACGACCGCGCCGAACCGCTTCGTGATGCCCTCGGTGCTGAGGATGATGTCTTCGGCCTCGCCATCGGTTGCGGGGGACGTCGCGCCGGGGCTGTCACCCGTCGTGGTCATCGCCTCGTCCTCGCCGCAAGACTGCCGAGCTGGGTGTTGACGGCCATCGCGAGCAGGATGACGACTCCTTCCACGAGGAAGAACCAGTTGGCACTCACGCCGATGAGATTGAAGCCGTCCTCGAGCACGCCGAGGAATATCGCGCCGATGAGCGTGCCGAGCACGGTGCCGCGACCGCCGGTGAGCGCGGTTCCCCCGATGACCGCCGCGACGATGCCCGGAAGGACGATGTCGAGGCCCGAGTTGCCGGGGTTCAGGCTCGCGATGCGGATCGAGTCGAGGATCCCGGACATCCCCGCGGCCACGGCGATGATCATGAAGCACCACACCTTGACCCGGCGCACGGGGATCCCGGCCTCGGCCGCGGCGAGCGTGTTGCCGCCCGTCGCGGTCACGTGGGTGCCGAAGCGCGTCCGCGTGAGCAGCACCCAGATCGCGATGCCGATGCCGAGCGCCCAGAGGCCGACCGACCAGCTGCCGACGCCGAACAGGATCCCGAACTCCCCGGTCGTGCCGGGCATGTTCTGCTGGATCGCGTTCGACTCGACGAGCACGAGCCCGAACAGCGCGTAGTTCGTACCGAGCGTAACGATGAGCGAGGACACCCCGAGCCAGACCGTGACGAACCCGTTGATGAGGCCGACCGCGAGGCTGCAGGCGAGGGCAGCCACGATGGCCCAGCCGACCGGCACCCCGTCCGCCCACAGCAGGTAGACGATCCACGGGGCGGTGAGGTACATCTGGCCCGCCGAGAGGTCGATCTCGGCGAGAACGAGCAGCAGCACCTCGCCCGAGCCGATGATCGCGATCGACGACGTGTACTGCGCCATCGTGATCAGGTTCGCAACCGAGTAGAAGGTCGACGTCCGGAGCGCGAAGTAGATCACGACGCCGAGCGTCACGATGACGACGGTGGCCTCGCGCCGTTGCACGAGCCTGACGAGCAGAGAGGACGGCGCACGCCCCTGCCCGGCCCGATCGGGCCGGGCAGGGGCGTCAGGCGAGCTGCCCTCGGAAGCGACGGTCGCCTGCGCCACGTCGCTAGTAGGCGATCCGCGCCGGGGGTGCGTACGCGCTCTGGGCAGAGCCGCTTCCCTCGAAGCGGGTCGTGTGGGCCAGGTACGGCCCGACGTTGCTCTTCTCCACGAAGCCGAGGCCCGTGTCGGTGTTGCACGGCTTCATGAGGCCCGCCGAGATCTGGTACAGGAACAGCTGCACCGTCGGCACGAAGCCCTGCAGGTAGGCCTGCTGGTCGATCGAGAAGCTCAGGCCGCCCTTCGCAACCTGCTGGAGCACCGGCGTGCCGACGTCCCAGCCGGAGCCACCGACCTTGCCCTTCAGCTTGTACGTGTTGATGACGTTCGCGACCGCGATCGAGTCGCCGGAGTCCACGGTGTACATGAACTTCACGTTCTTGTGCCCGAGGTACCACGACTGGACGTTCGCCAGCTCTTGGGTCTGCGCCGCGCCGCCCGCGACGATCACGTGCTCGAGGCCGGCCTTGTTGAAGATCGGCACGGCGCCGTCGACGCGGGGCTGGATGTTGCCGGAGCCCGGCGTCGCGATCACGCACGCGACGAGGTCGCCCTTCTTCGTGACCTTGACGATCTTCTCGGCCGCCGCCGCACCGGCGGTCAGGTTGTTCTGGCCGACGTACGCCATGCGGTTGTTACCGGGCTCGTCCGCGTTGTACGCGATGACCGGGATCCCGGACAGGAGCGCACGGTCGGTCGGGCTGTTGAACGCGATCGGGTCGATGATCGCGAGCGCGATGCCCTTGCGCTTCGCGGCGATCGCCTGGTCCATCGCGGTCACCATCTGCGAGACGATCGAGTTCTGCGATCCGGTCCACTGCGGCGTCGGGATGCCGAGGATCCTCGCGGCGTCCTGCATGCCGTACTGGGTCGCCGTGAAGAACGTGTTGGTCGTCACGTGGTTCACGAACGTGAACTGGTACGCCGGGTGCTTCGCGAAGAGCGGGTGCGACTCGTCCGTGAACGTCTGGGCGCTCGCGCCCCGCTCGCCCAGGATCTCCATCATCGAGCCGAGGAACGGCACGGACGCCGCCGCGACCCCCGCGTTGCGCAGGAACCGCCGCCTCGACACCTCGTAGAGCTTCGGGTCGACCTCGTGTTGCTCGTTGCGGGCCATGTGCTGCCCCCCTGTCTGTTGTCGGTGTGGGTGGTGCTCCAGCGCTCCCGCTTGCGGCACGCTACCTCGCCGCCGCCCGGGGCGCTCTCATCGTGGTGCGAGCGCTCGGACCGGTCCAGGGTCCTTCGGCACGTCTGGTGCACCGACCGGCCCTCCAGGGGCCGGCGCGCCCGCGGGATGCTCGCCGGACATGCGGCGGCGGGTCGCGCGCATGTCCTCCTCGGTCTCGCTCAGGTGGCGGCACATGGCGTCCTTCGCCGCCTCGGGCTCGCCGGAGGCAACCGCCTGGAGCACGGCTTCGTGGGCCGCGATCGCGCGCCGCCAGCGCGCCTGCTCGGTCGACGTCTCACGGCGCACCTGGAGGACGACGTCGCCGATCGCGTCGAACAGCGCAGCGACGACCGGGTTGCCCGCGGCCTCGAGCACGACCTCGTGGAAGCGCACGTCCGCGACGACCCACAGGTCGAGGTTCTCCTGGGCCGCGGCCGCGCGCATCCGGCCGAGGCTCTCCTCGAGCGCCCCGACGTGCGCTGGGGTCCGGCGGCTCGCCGCGAGCCCCGCGGCGGCGACCTCGACGATCCGCCGGGCCTCGAGCAGGCTCTCGCCGACGTCCTCGCCGAGGAACCGCGCGCGCGCCGCGAGGAGGGTCGGGTCGAGCGGCGACCAGTTCTCGACGGGCCGCACGAAGGTGCCGCGCCCGTGCTGGGGGTCGAGCATGCCTTTCGTGACGAGCGCCTGGATCGCCTCGCGCAGCGTGAGCCGGCTCACCCCGAGCCGACGCGCGAGGTCGGTCTCCGCGGGCAGCGTCGTGCCCGGCGCGATCTCGCCGCGCAGCACGATCTCGACGATCTCGAGGACGACCGCGTCGACGAGGCGGGGTACGCGCCGGCGCTGGAGCGAGCGCAGCTCGGTCACGCCTGCCGTCGCGTCGTCCATCCCACCACCCCCCACGTCGTCACACTTCTCGGATCGGTCCTCAGACGAGTGTCACCTTACCGTCATGAAACGTAGCGACGTCGACGGCCTTTGGCAAGCACGGCGGGCGGCGGACGAGTCGCCCGGTGCCGCGACTGCGTCCCCGCGGCGATGTCCGGACCGCGGCCGACCCGCGCGCGATGCCCGGCTGCGGCTGCGTGGCGCGCGATGCTCGGACCGCGGCCGCGCGGCGCGGCCCTGTCAGGAGCGACCATGGTGTACGAGCCTTCCGAGCAGCGGTACGAGGACGCGGCGTTCCGCCGCTGCGGGCGGCGCGGCCTCCTGCTCCCCCCGATCTCGCTCGGCCTGTGGCAGAACTTCGGGGACACCCGCCCGCTCGACGACGCCCGGGCGGTCGTGCGTCGGGCGTTCGATCGCGGTGTCACCCACTTCGACCTCGCGAACAACTACGGGCCGCCGTACGGGTCGGCGGAGCGCAGCTTCGGCCGGATCCTCGCATCGGACCTCGCCGCCCATCGCGACGAGATCGTCGTGTCGACGAAGGCGGGCTACGACATGTGGCCCGGTCCGTACGGCGACGGTGGCTCGCGCAAGTACCTGCTCGCGAGCCTCGACCAGAGCCTCTCGCGCATGGGGCTCGACTACGTCGACATCTTCTACTCGCACCGGTTCGACCCCGACACCCCGCTCGAGGAGACGATGGGGGCGCTCGACGCCGCGGTGCGCCAGGGAAAGACGCTGTATGTCGGCATCTCGTCGTACTCGGCCGAGCGCACCGCCGAGGCGGCGTCGATCCTGGGCGCCCTCGGCACGCCGTTGCTCGTCCACCAGCCCTCGTACTCGATGCTGAACCGCTGGGTCGAGCGCGGCCTGCTGGACGAGCTCGAGCGCGAGGGCGCGGGGTGCGTCGCGTTCTCGCCGCTCGCGCAGGGCCTTCTCAGCACGAAGTACCTCGCCGGGGTGCAGGCGGGCACGCGCGCCGCGGAGGACCACTTCCTGCGCCGGGACTCGATCACCGACGACCGGCTCGCGCGGATCCGCGCGCTCGACGAGATCGCGCGGCGGCGCGGGCAGTCGCTCCCCCAGATGGCGATCGCCTGGGTGCTGCGGGACCCGAGGGTGACGAGCGCGCTCGTCGGTGTGCGCAACGTCGCGCAGCTGGACGAGAACCTCGACGCGCTCCGATCGCTCCACTTCGACGACGCGGAGCTCGAGGAGATCGACCGGCACGCTACCGACGCGGGCATCAACCTGTGGGCCCGGTCGAGCGAGTCCTGACCGCCGCCGCGGCGGTCGACCCGTCACGGGCCTGACGAGGGCGCGACGCCGCAGCTCAACGTCGCAAGGTCCTCGGTCGTTGGTCGGTGGTGACCTCGACACCGCGTCCGAGGGCCGTGACCCGCACGCCGTTCGGCTCCGGATCGAGCCGCTTCCTCGCCCGCCGCCTCGGCGTGCTGTGCGTGCTGGCCGGCGCGACGGCCGGCGTCTCGCTACTGTTCCCGGCGGCGCGCTACTCGGACACCCCGGTCGCCGCAGGCGCGGCGGCACTCGCAGCCGTCGCAGGCTCCTGGCTCCTCGTCGGCGTCGCCGACGGGGCCCCGACCTGGGCGTTCCAGCTGCTGATCGGGGCCGCGACGCTCCTCGTCGCCACCGGCGTGTACGGCGGCGGGAGCCCGGCGAGCGGGGCCGAGCTCTTCTACCTCTGGATCGCGCCGTACGCGTTCGCGTTCTTCTCGACCCGCCAGGCAGCCCTGCAGGTCGGGATCGTCGGTGCGAGCTACGCGGCCGTGCTCGCGCTCCAGCACCACGAGCACCCGTCGATGGGGCCCGCGGGCCTGCTCGCCGGCGTGTGGCTCACCGTATTCGCGACCCTCGTCGTCATCGGTGCGCTCGTCCGGCTCCTCGGGCGCTCGACGCGCGACGCGGACCAGCGCTTCCGCCGCGGATTCGAGGACTCCCCGGTGCCGGCCGCGTTCCTCGACCTCGGCCTTCGACTGCTCGAGGCCAACGACGCGCTGTGCCGCCTTCTCGCTCGGCGGCGCGAGCAGCTCGTCGGCACCTGCATCCTCGACCTGCTCGACCCCGCCGACGCCGGCGGTGCGCGCTGGTTCTCCGCCGCGGACGCGACTCGCACCGTCGAGGACGAGTGCCGGCTGCTGCGACCCGACGGCTCGGTCGTGCGCGCCGAGGTCGCGGGCTCGCTCGTCCGGCCCGAGCTCGGCCCCGCGTACCGCTTCTACCAGTTCCGCGACGTCACGGCACACCGCCGCGACCAGGCCGCGCTCGCGCACCAGGCGATCCACGACCCGCTCACCGGGCTGTACAACCGGGCGCTGCTCCTCGACCGGGCGTCGGCCGCGCTCGCGGCGCACGGGCCGTCGAGCGGCAAGGTCGGCATGCTCCTTCTCGACCTCGACCACTTCAAGGTGGTGAACGACTCGCTCGGCCACGACGCCGGCGACCGCGTGCTCACGACGATCGCCCCGCGTCTCGCCGGCGCGATCGAGCCGGCCGACACGCTCGCCCGCATCGGGGGCGACGAGTTCGTCGTGCTCTGCGTCGACCTCGCGAACCCGCTCGACGCCGTCGACCGTGCCGGCCGGCTCGCGGAAGCGCTCGCGACGCCGCTCGAGATCGCCGGCGCGCCGTACGTGGCCGCCGCGAGCATCGGCGTCGCGGTCGCCGCCGCTCCCGGCGCGGACGCGGCGGGCCTGCTGCGCGACGCGGACGCCGCGATGAACCGCGCGAAGGGCGCAGGGCGCAACCGGATCGAGATCTTCGACCGGTCGATCCGCTACGAGGCGCTCCGTCGCCTGCAGCTCGAGCACGACCTGCGCGCGGCCATCGCCGACGACGGCCTGCTTCTCGAGTACCAGCCGGTGGTCGACACCGCGACCGGGACCCCGGTCGCGCTCGAGGCGCTCGTGCGCTGGGAGCACCCCGTGCGCGGCCGGATCGGGCCGGACGAGTTCATCCCGCTCGCCGAGCAGACCGGGCTCGTCGTGGAGCTCGGCGACTGGGTGCTGCGCACTGCGCTCGCCCACCTCGCGCAGTGGCAGCTCGTCCACCTGTGCGACCCACCGCTCAAGGTGTCGGTCAACGT
>DATLRJ010000167.1:0-5932 GCA_035534715.1 Acidimicrobiales bacterium
GTCGGACGCCGCGCGGTGGCGGCCGCTCGCCTCGGGACGACGGCGCTGCCGCGCGACTCCGAGGAGGAGTGGCGCTACAGCAGGATCGAGGAGCTCGACCTCGCCGGCGCCGTTCCCGCCGACGTCGCCGCCATCGCGCCGCCGACTGGTGCCGAGCGCCTGCTCGCCGCGATCGGAGAGCGCGCCGCGACCGTGCGCACTCTTGGCGGCGTGGTGCGCTCGGTCGACCTAGACCCGTCGATCTCCTCCCTCGGGGTGCAGGTCACTCGTGCCGCGGAGCTCGAGGCGGAGCCTGCCGGGCTCGGTGCGGTGCTCGGGCCGCGCAGCGACGCGTTCACGGTGCTCGCGGACGCGTTCTGCGCGGACGTCCTTGTGTGCACGGTCCCCGCGGGCGTCCGGATCGAGCAGCCGATCGTCGTCGTCCACGAGCTCGGCGACCAGCCGGACGGCGCCGTCGTGGTCCCGAGGACGCTCGTGTCGCTCGGCCGCGCGGCCTACGCGAGCGTCGTCGAGCTCGTGACCTCCGGCGACGGCTGCCAGCTCGCCGTGCCCGTCGTCGAGATCGACCTCGAGGACGGCGCGGAGCTCGCTTTCACGAGCGTTCAGGAGCTCGGACGGGCCACCTGGCAGGTCGCGTACCACGAGAGCCGGCTCGGCCGCGATGCCACGCTCCGGTCATTCGTCGCAGCCCTCGGGGGTGACTACGCCCGGCAGCTCACCGAGTCGCGGCTCGAGGGCGAGAACGCAGCGGGCGAGCTGCTCGCGGTCTACCTCGGGGACGGCACGCAGGTCCAGGACTTTCGGACCTTCCAGGAGCACGTCGCGCCGCGCACGCGGAGCGAGCTCGTCTTCAAAGGAGCGGTGTCCGGCACAGCGCGTTCGGTGTACACCGGGCTGATCCACATGCACTCGGGAGCGAAGCGCGCCGACGCCTCCCAGACGAACCGCAACCTCGTGCTCTCGGCGGGCGCGCACGCAGACTCGGTCCCGAACCTCGACATCGAGGAGAACGACGTGCGCTGCAGCCATGCCTCGGCGGTGGGACCGATCGACGAGGCCCAGCTCT
Source organism: Acidimicrobiales bacterium (assembly GCA_035534715.1). Classification (GTDB taxonomy): domain Bacteria; phylum Actinomycetota; class Acidimicrobiia; order Acidimicrobiales; family Bog-793; genus JAJZBW01. The sequence continues at coordinate 1,067 of DATLRJ010000167.1, forward strand.
TCTACCTCGCGACCCGCGGCGTACCGCCGGACGTCGCGGAGCGGCTCGTGCTCCTCGGCTTCTTCGACGACCTCCTCTCTCGCGCGCCGGAGCCCGGTGTCGCGACCTACCTGCGCTCAGTGGTGGCGGAGCGTCTCGCCGCGGGCGTGCTCGCCGAGCTCGCGCTGCGCACGGCGTCATGACGGGCGGCCGGCGCGTCCGCCTCTGCGGCGCGCAGGAGCTCGCGGTCGGCGAGGCACGCCGTTTCGAGAGCGACGCCGGGTCGATCTGCCTCGTGCGGTGTGACGCCGGGTTCCGGGCGGTCGCGGACACGTGCAGTCACGAGGATTTCTCGCTTTCCGAGGGCGAGGTCGACCCCGGGGCCTGCGAGATCGAGTGCTGGAAGCACGGGAGCATGTTCTCGCTCGTCACGGGCGAACCGGTCACGCTTCCCGCGACGCGGCCCGTCGCGGTGTTCGCTGTCACGGTCGAAGGCGACGACGTGCTCGTCACGCTCCCGTGAGGGGCCGCGTGGGCGTGGTGCGCCGGTGAGCACTCTCGAGATCTCCGGGCTGCGCGCGGCCGTCGCCGGGCGCGAGATCCTCCGCGGTGTCGACCTCGTCGTGCGAAGTGGGGAGGTCCACGCCGTGATGGGCCCAAACGGCGCGGGCAAGAGCACCCTCTCTAACGTGCTCATGGGCCATCCCGGCTACACGGTCCTCGCGGGGTCGGTGCGCCTCGACGGCGAGGAGCTGCTCGGGCTTCCGACCTGGAGGCGAGCGCAGGCCGGTCTATTTCTCGCGCCGCAGGATCCTGTCGAGGTCCCGGGCGTCTCGATCGGCGACGTCCTCGCCGCCGCGCTCGAGGCGGCCGGGCGTGTCGAGGACTCTCGGCCTGACGTCGTCGCTGCGCGCCTCGCCCGCGAGGCAGAGCTCATCGGTCTGTCGCCGGCGTTCATCTCGCGGGCCCTGAACGTCGACGCGTCGGGTGGGGAGAAGAAGCGGATCGAGACCCTGCAGCTCGCGATCCTCGAGCCGCGATTCGCGGTGCTCGACGAGCTCGACTCGGGCCTCGACGTCGACGCGCTGCGCGACGTATCACGGCGGGTCGAGCGCGCGACGAGCGCCTCGGACGGGGTGCGTCGGGGGCTCGGGGTGCTCGCGATCACCCACTACCGCCGGCTCCTCGACGAGCTGCACCCCGACGCGGTCCACGTTCTCGTGAGGGGAGAGATCGTCGCGTCGGGCGGACCCGAGCTCGCGGACGAGCTCGAGCACACAGGGTACGCCGGCTACGCGACGCCTGACGAAGCGCTCGCCCCGATCGGACCGGATCCGTTCGGCGGGATATTCGGCTGACTGCGTCGACTGCGTCGACTGCGTCGACCAAGAGCGCGTCGCGCACCGGCGCGGCGGGGACGTCCCGCCGCGCCGCGTCGATCGCCGTGGTGCGCAGGCGCCTCAACCGCTAACCTCCTCGCGCCGTGCACGTGCGCGCCGTGGGGGGTGGGGCGGCGGCCCCGTCGGGTGCCGCCTCACGGCCGTTGCCGACGACCTCTTCCGGATCCCGCACGAGCCCGGTCCGCCCGTCCGGAGCGCGGCGCGTGGCGGCAGCCATGCGGCGGTCCTCACCCGCCCTCGTCTCGGCCGCCGCGTACATCGCCTGCGCGGTCGCCGTGTATTGGCCGATCGGGCTGCTGAGCGGGACCCAGCTCCCATCGTGCGCGTGCGGAGATCAGGTGCAAGAGGTGTGGTTCCTCGCGTGGATCGAGCACGCGATCCGCCACGGCGTGAACCCCTTTCTCACCGCGGCGATCAACTACCCGCACGGCGTGAATCTCGCGGTCAACACATCGATGCCACTCCTCGGCCTGCTCGCCGCACCCGTCACGGCTCTCCACGGACCGGTAGCGGCGTACAACGTCATGCTGCGGGTCGGGTTCGCCTCGTCGGCGATGTCGATGTGCCTCGTGCTCCGCCGTGTCGCGTTGCGCTGGCCGGCAGCGTTCGTCGGGGGCCTGACGTACGGCTTCTCGCCGTACATGATCGGCCAGGGCAACGGGCACCTGTTCCTCGTGTTCGCGCCGCTTCCGCCGCTCATGCTCTTATCGCTTTACGAGCTGTGCCGGCAGGCGGCGCCCGCGGCGCGGCGGTGGGGCCTCGTGCTCGGGGTGTCAGCGGTCGGGGAGTACTTCATCTCGATCGAGGCACTCGTCGCGACTGCCGTGTGCGCGGCGGTCGGGCTCGCCGTCGCCGTGGCGCTTGCTCCCGGTGTGGCGAGGAGCCGGTTGCCAGGGCTTCTACGCGGCGTCGCGTGGGCGGTCGCTCTCTTCGTCCCGCTCGTCGCGTTCCCGACGTATGAGTTCTTGTTCGGGCCGCAGCACATCTCCGGGCCGCCGCACGCCGCGAGCGCTCTCGCTGAGTATCGCGTCGACCTGCTCGGGCCGGTCGTACCCACAGTCGAGCAGCGGTTCGCGCCAGCCGGGATAGCTGCCCACGGTACGAGCTTCGTCGCGGGGAACGTCGGCGAAAACGGCATCTACCTCGGTGTACCGCTAGCGGCCGTGCTCGTCGCGCTCGTGCTGTGGATGCGGCGGGACCGGCTTGTCCTCGTCGTGTCCGCCATCGGGATCGCAGGCTTCCTGCTGGCGCTCGGCACGCCGCTCACGGTCGACGGGCACGACACTGGCGTTCCGATGCCGTTCGCCGTGCTCGTGAAGCTCCCGATCCTCGATGGCCTGCTTCCCGCTCGCTTCTCGTTCTTCACCCAGCTCGCTGCGGCGTTCGTCCTCGCCACCGGCGTCGATCGGCTCGTCGGCCGCGCCGCGCTGTCGCGCCGGCCGAGGCACGCGATGCTCGCTCTTGTGGGCGCGCTAGCGCTCGTCCTCGCACCCCTCGTCCCGCGCGTCCCCTACCCGTGGCAGCCGACCGCCGTGCCCGCGTACATCACCTCGGCGCAGGCCGCCGCGATCCCGAGGGGCAGCGTCGTGCTCACCTACCCGTACGACTTCGCGCCCTACAACGACGCGATGCTCTGGCAGGCGCTTTCCGACATGCGCTTTCGGATCATCGGCGGCGAGGCCACCCGGCGCGGGCCGGACGGCGCGGGGACGAGCTCGGTCGACCCGCTCGCGCCGACAGAGCTGCAGAACCTGTTCCGCGCGGCGCTCCTCGGGAGCGCGAGCGCGGTCCCCGCCCCACCGATGAGCGGGCTCGGTCTCCGCCGCGTCCGCACCTTCTTCACGCGATGGCACGTCGGCACTGTGATCGTCGATCCCGTCGGGGCGGATCCTGCACTCGCCGTGTCGTACCTCACGGTCGCGCTGCGCCGGGCCCCGGTCGTCTCGGGCGGGGTGGACGTCTGGTATCACGTGGCTCCTTGAGCCCGCGGCGGCCCCCGCTCGCCCGTTCGGCTCATCACGCCTCCGGGGTGTCGTTGCGGGTGCGCGCGGCGTGATGGGATCCGAGCAGCTACTGCGTGCGCTGGCGGTCCGGCGCGATCTTCAGGATCACGCGCTCGCTCTGGATCGGGTTCGCGTACGGGGCGCCGGTGTACTTCGCGCTCAGCGCGTCGATGTGGGCCCGTGCCGCATCGCCCCTTACGGTCTCGACGACGCGGCCGCGCACCTCTGCGTAGTGGTAAGGATTCGTCGCGTCGAAGATCGTCACCGTGGCGCGCGGGTCACGCTCGACGTTTCGAAACTTCTGGCGGTGCACCTCGGTGTTGATGAGGACGTGCTCGTCGTCCGCGTCGACCCACATGATCTGGGTCTGCGGCTGCCCGTCGCCGAACAGCGTGGTGAGGGCCGCGAAGTTCTTCCCTCGGGCCAGGTCCTTGACGCTCGGATCGATCATGGCTGGAGGATAGCGGCCGGGAGGGTTCCGCCCGCCGCCGCGCCGCCCCGACGCCTGGGGCGACGCACCGTAACATCGGTCAGGTGGACGACGCGGGACGTCTTGCGAGGGTCACGCGCCTCGTGCGGACGTCGATCGCCGAGCTGCTCGACCAGTCCACGCCGTTCGGCCGGCTCGCTCTCGTCCACACGCTGCAGGGGGCGGGGAGCACGCTCATCACGATCTCGCTCGCGGGGTCGCTCTTCTTCTCGATCTCGCCACGGGCGGCAGAGTCCAAGGTCCTGCTCTACCTGCTGCTCACGATCGCGCCGTTCGCCCTCGTCGGGCCGGCGCTGAGCCCGCTGCTCGACCGCGGCCGCCAGGCACGGCGTGCGTCCGTCGCGATCGCGAGCTCGGGCTCCGCGCTCTTCAGCCTGCTCATGGCGCGCGACATCCACACCCTTCTTCTGTTCCCCGAGGCATTCGCGATCCTCGTGCTCTCAAAGCTCTACCTCGTCGCCCGCGCCGCGCTCGTGCCCGCGTTCGCCGATCGCGCCGACGATCTGTCGATCGCGAACGCGAAGCTCGCGGTCCTCGCGTCCGTGGCGGGGTTCGCGGCCTTCCCGTTCGGCCTGCTCGCCCTCAAGATCGGTCCTCAGTGGGTGCTCGGCCTCGCGATGATCGTCTTCCTCACATCGACCGTCGCGGCGCTGCGGCTCCCGCGCACCGGTGACGCCGTCCGTGTCGCTCGTGTCCCGGGCGAACCGCTCGACGGCGAGCCCGTGCCCCCGGCGGAGGGTCCGGGCATGGCGGATCCCGCGCGAGCGCCGGGCGCCCGGGCGACGCGACCCTCGGAGACGAGATCGCGGAGCGGCACGCACGCGGTGGCGAACGGTCCTCTTGCTCGGCTCGCCGCGGCGCTCGAGGGCGTGCGAGCGTTCCGGGAGGCGCGGATACGCGTCGGGCTCCGCCTCTATCCGCGCGACGTGCTCGCGGCTATCAGCGCGATGTCTGTCGCGCGGGCGACCGTCGGCTTCGTCGAGTTCTTCCTTGC
>DATLRJ010000168.1:0-3729 GCA_035534715.1 Acidimicrobiales bacterium
GCCGCCCCCTCGCCGGGTGCGCCCCGGCCTCGCAGACCGGGCTTCATGACCGTCTTCGCGCCGAGGGCTTCTCGATGGACGAGCTCGTCGACGCGGGATGGGTCTCACGACGTGAGAACGGCACCTCGTTCGACCGCTACCGCGGTCGGCTCCTGCTTCCCGCGCGCGACGAGATCGACCGCGTCGTCGGCGTCTACGCACGCGACCTGGCGGGACGATCGCGCGCGAGGTACCTGAACACGCCGGACACCGCCGTGTTCCGAAAGCGCGACGTCCTCTACCGGCCACACGTCTTGCCCCTTGGTCGGGATGCGAGCGTCGTGGTCTGCGAGGGCGCGCTCGACGCCCTCGCGATCGCGTCCGCGGCGGCGACCGCGCGGCGCACGGCTCAGCTCGCGCCGGTCGCACCGTCGGGCACCGCGCTCACTACAGCCCAGGTCCGCGCGCTGCTCCGGATCTCGGACCATCCGCCGGTGCTCTGCGCGGACGGCGACGACGCGGGGAAGACGGCCGCCGCGAAGTGGGCGGCAGCGGTCATCGGCGAGCACCGTGACTGTCTTGTCGTGCTGCTCCCCGGCAACGCCGACCCTGCGGAGTGGATCGCGCGCAACGGGCCCGACGGGCTCGCCGCGTTCTCGCGGCTCGGGCCTGGACATCTGTCCGTCGATGGCGCCGCGCGTCCCGTCCCGCCTGGCGCGCATCTCGCGGCCGCGTCGAGCGCTTCGCGTCGCGAGCTCGGCCACGGCCCGGTAGGGGTGACGGCGCCCGCGATCGAGCGGCTCGCCGCGATCGGTCGTGAGCTTCCGGGCGCCGGCGCGACCAGGCGGTTCGCGATCGACGCCCGACGGGCGCCCGCGACGTCGCGGCCGGGAGCAGACGACGGGTTCACGACCCGGACCTGCAATGTGATCACCGACGCGGACTGGACGGTCGCGCGTGATCGTCACGAACGCGCCGACGAGGGAGGAGTCGCGCTGTGAGACCTGATGAGACCGGTTCTGCCGTCACATCCCTCGCGACGCAACCCGTGACAGCGCGACGACCGTCGACTGCGCAGCACGACGCGCGGCGCGAACGTGCCATGCCGGAGCTCGTCGACATCGCCACGGTCGCGACCTCGCTCGGCGTCGGTGTCCGACACGTCCGGCGACTCGTCGCCGAGCGCAGGATCCCGTTCGTGAAGGTCGGCCACTTCGTGCGGTTCGACCCGAGGGAGCTGCACGCGTGGGTCGACGAGCGGCGCGTCTCGGCGCGTCGCGCTCGATAGGGCCTCTCCCGCCGCTACCTCGCGATCACTGGCGCGGAGGTGCCATCGCGGCCCGCGCCCGTGATGGATGCGACCTCGGTCGGGTCCGCTCCGGCCTTCGCCGCGCGGAACAGCGAATCGAGGCGATCCGCGATCGCCCGGTCGCGCTCGGCAGTCGCGTGCTGGTACCTGATCGCCATGCGCTCGGTCTTGTGCCCGAGGCGAGCCATGAGCTCACGGATCGTCGCTCCAGCAGTCGCCGCCCAGGTCGCTCCCGAGCCGCGAAGGTCGTGCAGGTGAAGTCCGGACATCCCGGCCGCCGCAGTTGCCTTGGTCCAGCGTGCGCGGAACTTGGTGCGCCGGAGCGCGTAGCCCTCCGGTGACGTGAACAGCAGCGCATCGGGCTCGGGCCCGACGGACCTCGCGAGGTGGTCCTCCAGCACCGCGATCAGCTCGGCAGGAACGGCCACGGTCCGTCGCGATTCGCTCTTCGGCTCCTTGAATATGACGGTGCCGTCCGAGAGCTCGACCGCCTGCTCCGCGATGCGTACGGTCCGATGGAGCAGGTCGACGTGACGGCGGCGAAGGCCGGCGAGCTCCCCGAAGCGAAGCGAGCAGTACGCAGCGAGAAGCACCATCGGGCGATACGGCTCGTCCATCGCGGCAGCGATCGCAGCAACCTCCTCCGGCATGGCCACCGGACGTTCAACGGCCGTGTCCTTGCCGGCGCCCCGCACCCGAGCGGGGTTCGCGCGAAGGAGCCCGTCCTCCACGGCCTGGTTCAAGATGGCCCTGAGCAGCTTGTATGCCTTGCCGGGCTGGGTCGAGCCCGGCTCAGAAGCGGTCGAGGCCGCGTACCACGAGCGGACCCGTTCGGGGGTGAGCGACGCGAGCTCGACCGCGCCGAGGCCGGGCTCGAGGCGGAGCCGCCACAGGATCTCGTAGAGCTCCTTCGTCGTCGGCGACCAGGGCTTGCCCGTCCGTCCGATACCTCCGTCGAGGAACCGTCGACCGTAGGACTCGAGCGTCTCGTGTCCGGCGCTCGGATCGATCCAGGCGCCGCCGCGGATCTCGGTTTCGGTCCTGGCGAGGAAGGCCAGCGCGTCGGCCTTCGTGGCGAACGTGTCGGACGCGACGTGCCGCTCCCCCTCGTGCCAGTACGACGCCTGGTATCGGGCGGACGGAAGCTTGCGCACGCTCCCGAAGTGTCGCCGGCTCGTCGCCATCGTCGCCCCTCCCCGTGCCGCCTGTGGGGGAGTCTACGCGCACGTAGCGCGCACGCCGAGCATCGGACGCGACAACGCCCGGCACACTGCCGGGCGTTTGCGCTGCTCACACTATGTGTCGGAGGGGGGACTTGAACCCCCACGCCCTTTCGGGCACTAGCCCCTCAAGCTAGCGCGTCTGCCTATTCCGCCACTCCGACGTAGACGCCACGGGATGCCTCCCCGTGGAGCAGGACGAGATTAGCGCGCCCGGCGACCGGCTCTCGCGTGCCCCAATCCGGACCTCCGTCCGGCGGGTCGCGCACCGGTCACGCCGCTCGGGCGCGCACCGGTCGCAGTCGCGCGGCGCGCTCCCGGCGCGCCGATCGCTCACCCCGCGGCGGGGACCGTCGTGGTCGGCGACGGCGGGGTTAGCGCGATGATCCAGTTCTGCGCGTCCCACATCGGCCCGGCCCAGGTGTCGGTGTTCGACACGTTGAAGATGTCGGACCTCGTCACGAGCGTCACGGGCACCTGGAACAGCGGCACGGTCGGGAGGTCCCGCCAGAGCATCGAGTCGACCTGGTTGTACGCGTCGCCTGCCTTCGGGGGCGCGAGCTCCTGCGCGGCCTTCGCGTACAGCGCGGTGACCGCGGGGTCGCTGAAGCCGAGCACGTCGCGGCTCACCGCGCCGGAGCTCGCCGCGCCGGGCTCGAGGTCGGTCGCCCGGGCGCGGCCCGGAAGCGCGCCGGGCACGCTCGTCGGCGACGCCGAGCTCGCTGCGACCGGGTTCACCGCCGTGGGTCCGACGGGGTCCGTGTACAGGGCCTCGGACTCCGACGGGAACGGCGTGACCATGTACGGCGCGAGCGCGAGCTCGTAGTCCCCGCTCGGCAGCACCGTCGCGAGCAGCTGCTGCTCCGGGACGTTTCGCACGTGCAGCGTGATGCCGGCCTGGAGCAGCTGCGCCTTGAGCAGCGCCTCGACGGTCACGGCGAGCGGGCTACCGGTCGGCCCGGTGACCGTGAGCTGGAGCGGCGCGCCGGACGGGCCGAGCACCGTCCCGGTCGGGTCGACCGTGTACCCGAGCCCGGTGAGGAGCCCGTCGGCGGCGCTCACCGACGAGTGGACGTACCCGCCGTCGTTGCCCTTGCCGGGAGGCACGCCGGCCTCGAACAGCCGGTTCGAGGCCATCGGCGCGTACGGCGCCGTGAGGCCCACGGTGTCCGCGAGGATCTCCGTGCGGTCGATCGCCTTCGCGATCGCCTCGCGGAAGGC